>CAYQZK010000018.1:0-22086 GCA_964422015.1 uncultured Methylotenera sp. | reverse complement strand
GCTGACCTCTTGCATGCCATGCAAGCGCTCTCCCAGCTGAGCTATACCCCCAAACTTACATCCTTACGCTGTTAATGTGTCATCACCAGCGAGGCGCCATATTAAAGATGAGGCGTCATATTGTCAATCATTTTTGCGATGTTTTCTTATAACAATCTTAGTCACTAAAACTGTCGTTTTATTTATTTTGTTAATGCCATGAAAAGCTGCGGTAAACGTTCTGGCAACCTTGCAACGTTATCAATCACTGTGTAATTTTTACCAAAAATATCACTTACATACTCGTCAGCATTCGGATCCAAATTAATGCAGTAAGTATAAATACCTTGCTGATCTAGCTCTTGCACGGCTTTATGTGCATCCTGTATCAACAGTTTTTTATCTTTCACATCAATATCCGCAGGCTCACCATCAGTTAAAATTAGCATTAACTTTTTATCTGCCTGACGATGCTCAAGCGTATGAGCAGCATGACGTATCGCCGCACCCATTCTAGTGGAATATCCAGCTTGCATAGCCGCCAATCGCCCTTTCACTGCATCATCCCAAGACTCGTTATACCCTTTAAGATGCAAATAACGTATTTCATGTCGCGTATTTGAGTAAAAACCAGCGATAGCAAAGCCATCACCTAATTGCTCTACTGCCCAAGCCAATAAAGATACTGCTTCTTGACTAAGCTCTAAAATAGTTTGTTCTGTACCTGCGACTTTATCATTCAACGATTCAGATAAGTCCAACAAAAGCATTACTGCAATATCACGACCATCATTTTTATGACTCATATTGATACGCAGATCTGGTGCAGAACCGCTCTTAAAGTCAATCAACGAACGTAATGCCACATCTAAATCCAGTTCACTACCCTCTTCTTGATAACGAATTCGCACTTTCTGTTGCGGCTTTAGTAAATCGAGCAAACGCTTTAATCGTTTAGCCAACGCAGCATGCTTCTCTAGCAACTGGTCAATTTTTGCCGAACTACCTGAAGGGTGTAACGACTCATAAACACTGACCCAATCTGGACGATAGCTCTGTGTGCTGTAGTCCCACTCATGGTAGTGTCGTGGGGGCAAGCCATTTATAGTCTCTTCAGACTCAGCTTGCCTATGTTCATCAAACTGTTCTTCATCATCACTATTCTCGTAATAACGCCACATGTGGCGATTGTCATCACGATAATCGACTTCCGTATCCAAAAAGTGTACGTTTGGTAACTGATCGCTTTGCCTACGTGTTTTAGCAACAAATAAAATAGCCAAATCTGCGATTTCTTGAGTGCTAGATTCCTTGAGCAACATGATGTTTTGAAATCGTTCAACAAAATCAAGGATATGTGGGTTTTGGTAGCCATGCTGAGCATCAAGTAACGCACGTGACATCATTGCCAAACGATGACGCACGGCTGAAACTTGATCTGGATTACACGCATGTTCTTCTGGATAGGGATGCAACGCCAAAAACAAATTACGCAATCCAGAATACTCTCGTATAGCAAGAAACTCTACGCGAGAGTCTTCAAAAATCTCGACAGCCATGCGTTGAAATGGGCTGTAATTATCTGCAAATATCGGTGTAGTCCAACGCCTGTGCGCCGCCACATGCGCTAAAACTGCTCGATATCGATCTATGCCAGAAACTCCACGCGCATCGTCATACACATCAGGAATGCGAATACCTAAATTATCGTAATAAGGTACTGGCTTACGTAGCTCATCAAAGCCCGTTGAATAAGGTACTAGGTAATCATGATCCTGCCACATACCCCTTAAATACAAATCTAACTTACGCTCATTATCAGCCAACAAAGTACCATGCCGCTCACGCTGCAACATGGCTTTACTATCAGCCGATTGCAAACTGAAATAATCACGCTGGCGGTCTGGGTGGTCTCCATAATTATGAATACCATAATTCACCCAGTTTCTTAATCCGGCAATGGATACCTGGCTGATTAAATAAGGCGCCTTTGCAAAAAAATCGGGCAAACCTGGACTGGGAAAAGTAGCGTGATGTCCATGAATAGATCCTGTTGTTCTATTCATAAAATCTAAAATTAAATCAAGATACCCCTGCATTAGCTCTTCAGTACGCAACCTGCGAGCCACTGCAGGCAAAGCTTGCAAAAAAGGAGCAATCGCCTTGCTGTTTGGTGAACGCCACATGGGCTTCACGCAACCCATAATGGCTGGCAAGGAGGTCTCTCCAAGTGATTTGGCAACTACCGGCCATTCTTCTAAGAAAATTAAAATAGGCTCGGTGCCACGCCCCATTTTCCCTAAAAAACTAGCACTTTCAATATAAGCTAAAACACCCTCATTAGTGAGTGTTTTTAATGCTTCTGTGACGCACGCTTCAAACACATCTTGCACTTGCGGAAATCGACTATCCAGCAACTTCCAGTAGCGTTGCATATCACCATCAAATGTCTTTACTTCAGCCATTATTCACTAAATATTGTGTCTACAGCATGATCCAATGTATCACGAATATCTGCATCATCTGTAATCGGACGCACCAAGGCCATGCGACAAGCATCGCGTGGTGCAACACCATTCTTAATCAGAGTTGCAGCATAAACTAACAATCGAGTAGAAATACCTTCATCCAAACCATGACCTTTTAAATTTCGTGCAGCTTGGCCAATTTTCACCAACTGTGTCGCCACACCTTCATCCAATCCTGTTTCTTTGGCTAAAATACTAGCCTCTAACTTAGCTGTTGGATAATCAAAATCAAAAGCAGTAAAACGCTGCTTGGTTGATTGTTTTAAGTCTTTCATCAAACTTTGATAACCTGGATTGTAAGAAATCACCAGTTGGAAATCTGGGTGTGCAGCCACCAACTCGCCTTTTTTATCCAAGGGTAAAGTTCGCCTATGGTCTGTAAGCGGATGAATCACCACCGTCGTATCTTGGCGAGCTTCAACAATTTCATCCAGATAACAAATGGCACCATAACGCGCAGCCAATGTAAGAGGTCCATCTAACCAACGCGTTCCATTGGCATCCAATAGATAGCGCCCTACCAAATCAGAAGCCGTCATATCCTCATTACAAGCGACGGTAATCAAGGGCTTACCTAGCTTCCAAGCCATGTGTTCTACAAAGCGAGATTTACCACATCCAGTCGGTCCTTTGAGCATAACGGGTAAACGCGCCGCGTAGGCAGCCTCATACAACGCTACCTCTTTACCTGTAGCGTGGTAAAAAGGTTCTTGCTTGATTAGATATTGGTTAATGTCGAAACTCATAGCGCCCTCGTTCTTCATTTCATATTAAAAAAGCCCCTGCGATTTTAGTCCCGCAGAGGCTTTTGATTACTTCAATGTGCGTTCTTAACTACCTTAAAACTATCTATGAACGCCCAATTTTTCACGCCAGCCTGGGAACAACTTGTCTGCATCACCTGGGAATGATTCAAATGCGCGAGCGAACTCTTTATGCTCTTTCGCGTATTCAATCGGATCAGCACCCGCCATCCAGCACTCATAAGATTGACGTAATGAAATCGCACCAGCTGCTGGACTATCAATATGGCCATAAGAACCGCCACCCGCTGTGTTAATCACGTTACCGTGACCCAAGTTTTTAAAGAAGCCTGGTAAACGCAAAGCGTTCATGCCACCTGAAATAATTGGTGTAGTTGGTTTCATACCGTACCATTTTTGGAAGTACACAGGACCTTGACACTCATCGCGCTCAATCATGTAAGCAATATTCTTGTCATCGCCCTCACCTTCCATCTTACCGTAACCCATAGTACCCACGTGGATACCTGAAGCACCTTGTAGACGGCTCATCTTAGCCAATACAAAAGCAGTATAGCCACGTTTAGCTGATGGAGAAGTTACTGCACCGTGACCTGCACGATGGTAGTGTAAATATTGATTGGGATATTGACGACGTGCTGTTGTAACCATACCAGGGCCGCCAACATAACCATCAACCAAGAAAGCCACTTTGTCAGCATCTGGACCGAACTGTTCAAGTATATAGTCTGCACGAGCGCACATTTCATAATGGTCATCAGCAGTAATGTTTGCAGAGAACAATTTGGCTTGACCTGTTTCATCTTGCGCACGCTTCATCGCATCTACAACTAGTGGTATTACTTTTTTCATTGGGCAGAATACTTGGTTGCCTTGTGGTTCATCGTTTTTAATAAAATCACCACCCAACCAGAATTGGTAAGCCGCTTTAGCAAATGGCTCAGGACGTAGACCTAATTTAGGTTTAATAATCGTGCCTGCAATATAACCACCATCTTTAATTGGGCGGCCTAAGATACGCCACATATCACTGATGTCTTTTGATGGGCCGTCAAACAATTGAATTGCGCGTTCCGGCACATGGAAATCGATCATTTTGGCATGCTCGATATCGCCCATGCCTTGGTTATTACCAATGGCTAATGTTAAGAATGACACCAACATAATGCGGCCATCCGTGATGTTGCGATCAAATAAATCAAGCGGATATGCAATGCGCATATCTTCAGTTGCTTCGTCGATGTGATAAACCAATGCATCAACACCTTTAGTAAAATCATCGGTAGTTGAAACTTCAACGTTTGTACCTGTAGATGATTCTGCAGCAAAGTGCGCAGCTGCTTCCAAGTAACCATAACCAGACTTCGGCTTCATTTTGTAAGCCACTAAAATGTACTTACCACTCTTAATAAGATCTTCTTCCTTGAGACTAAGATCTGAATAACGCGCTGACTGATCCATCATTTTCTCCTGTTAGCATTCCCTGAAAAGTACTACTTTTTATCATTATTTTGAAGCAACATACACTACAACATTCAAGCCCACTGAACTCAGCTACTATAGTCAACAAAAACCATAAGTAATAATAAAATTATTTAATGATTATGATAAGATTTTACTTATGATTAATATCACTTTACGACAACTTAGAGTGTTTGAAGCTGTCGCTCGCCAGTTATCTTACACCAAAGCAGCCGAGACCTTACACTTAAGCCAACCTGCCACTTCAATGCAAATCAGGCAATTGGAAGAAGTCGCAGGCACTCCGTTATTTGAGCAGTTTGGTAAAAAAATCTACCTGACAGAAGCTGGTAAGCAATTTCAACCTTATTGTTCAAATATCATACAACAACTCAACGATGTTGAGGCTATGTTCGCCAACTTAAAAGGCATGCATGGCAAACTGACAATTTGCGTCGCAAGTACAGCAGGCTATTTTATGCCGCAACTATTGGCTGAGTTTTGCAAACGCTACCCCAATACTCAAGTCAGCTTAAACGTCACTAATAGAGAAACTCTTCTGAACCTGCTTGCAGGCAACGAGATGGATATTGCCATTATGGGGAGACCTCCAGAAGGTCATGACCTTGATGCAGTATCATTTATGGAAAATCCTTTGGTAGTTATCGCACCGATCAATCACCCTCTAGCGTATCAGCGTAATATTCCACTTGAACGCTTGAGGGAAGAAACGTTTTTAGTGCGAGAGCAAGGCTCCGGCACTAGAATTGCAATGGAGAGTTTTTTTGCCGACCGTAAAATTACATTAACAACAGGCACTGAAATGAGTACCAATGAAGCAATTAAACAAGCTGTACAAGCTGGAATGGGCTTAGGCATTTTATCTAAACACACCATACAACTAGAACTTGAAACGAACCGACTCGTCGTTTTGGATGTGGATCATTTACCGATTCAACGCCATTGGTATGTGATCCATCGCCACGGCAAACATCTATCAAATGTTGCGCAAACCTTTAAAACTTTTTTATTGGAAAACATTCACAGAGATGTTTTATAAACCTTTTTAAGCACAAACAAATAATTATAAGTTAGCTACTAGTCAAGTCACTGCTAGAATGCAAGTACATAAGCTGCACAAAAATAAAATAACGATCAATCAGGGGAGTTGTTAATTATGTCTAAGAAGCATCCTGTTATTGTAGTCACAGGCTCATCTGGCGCTGGCACATCTACCGTTAAGCGTACATTTGAACATATCTTTCGCCGTGAAAACATCAGCGCAGCAATAGTTGAAGGTGACAGCTTCCACTCTTTAAATCGTAAAGAATTTAAAGAAGCTGTAAAAAAAGCTGAAGCTCAAGGGAACCATCACTTCAGTCACTTTGGACCTGAAGCCAATCACTTCGACATCATTCAAGAACTCTTCGAAACCTATGGCAGAACAGGCTCTGGTAAAAAACGTTATTACATCCACAATGCTGCAGAAGCAGCGACAATGAATGAACGCTTAGGTACAAATTTATCCGCTGGTGAATTTACTCCATGGGAAAACTTACCCGAAAACAGTGACATCCTGTTTTACGAAGGCCTGCATGGGATGGTGAAAACAAAAGAAATTGATTTGCCAAGACATGTGGATTTAGGTATTGGCGTCGTGCCTAACATCAACCTAGAGTGGATTCAAAAAATTCACCGCGATAGCTCTGAGCGTGGTTATTCTGCAGAAGAAACCGTAGACACCATTTTACGTCGCATGCCCTCTTACATTAACTATATTGCTACTCAATTCTCTAATACGCACATCAATTTTCAGCGCGTGGCGATTGTCGACACTTCAAATCCTTTTGTAATGAGAGATATTCCAACACTGGATGAAAGCTTTGTGGTTATTCGTTTCCGCGACCCTAGTACGGCGGACTTCCCTTACTTACTATCCATGCTACATGGCTCATTTATGTCACGCCGCAATAACATTGTAGTTCCCGGTGGAAAAATGGCCTTGGCTATGGAAATTATTTTAGCCCCACTGATTCACGAGTTGATAAAGAATCGTAATACTTAACCTAACTCAATCTAGGTAAAAACTGAAAGCGGGAAAACTGAATATTTGGTTTTCCCTTTTTTTGTCACACGTTTTTTTATAAGAATAACCGACGCACTTTCATGCCAACATTAGAAATACAAACATCACCACTAGAATGGCGCAACGGACAACCTTATGCCAAAGCATTTCAAGATGTCTATTTTTCTACGGATGATGGTTTAAAAGAAACTGAATATGTATTTCTAACGCAAAACAATTTAGCTCATCGCTTCAATGCGCTTAATACTGAAACATTCACCATTGCTGAAACAGGCTTTGGTACAGGTCTCAACTTCTTAAGTACATGGCAACTGTGGGAAAAACAAGCTTTAGCAAACAATAAGTTGCACTTTATTAGCATAGAAAAATACCCGCTAAATACAGATGAACTTAATAAAGCCCTCACCTATTGGCCTACACTAGAACATTACAGCCAACAGTTGTTAGCCCAATATCCTCAACCCATAACTGGGTTACATCAATGCGTGTTTGGTCAAGTCACCTTGAGCTTATTAATAGGCGACATTGAAGAACAATTATCAAACATCACAACACCTATAGACGCATGGTTTTTAGATGGCTTTGCACCAGCTAAGAACCCTGACATGTGGACTGAGAATCTTTTTCAGAAAATGGCACAACTTGCCAACAAACAAACGACTTTTGCAACATTCACCAGCGCAGGCCTAGTGCGCAGAGGTTTACAGGCAGCAGGGTTCACTGTTGAAAAACAAGCAGGATTTGGGAAAAAGCGTGAGATGCTAAACGGACACTTCTCAGGAACAATCACTTGAAAACAGTCGCGATTATAGGTGGGGGCATTGCGGGTTGTAGCACCGCTTATGCATTAGCCAAGCGCGGCATGCAAGTCACGTTAATTGAGCGTCATGCCTCACTAGGTAGCGAAGCCTCTGGCAATCCTTGCGCCATGCTCTACCCCCGCCTGAGTGGTCACGACCATTTGAGTGAGTTTGCTTTAGCTGGGTATCTCTACAGCTTAAATCTCTTTAAATCTTTAGACCTTAAAGCAAATGAGTTTAACCAATGTGGCATGTTGCAACTTGGTTTTAATACTAGAGAGTTGGCTCGCATTAAAAAAGTAGCCACTAGTTATCAAGATGAAAACCTGTTGCATTATGCCAATCATGAACAAGCAAGTCAGTTAGCCAACGTCGCTATTCAGCATGATGCACTATACTTTCCTCAGGCAGGTTGGATTAAACCCAGTGCCTTATTAAGAAGCTTAACTCAGCACAAAAATATTTCACTTAAAACTTTAACTAAAGTTAATAATATATTGAATATAAATAATATATTTGAAATTTATGATGAGGAAAACAGAGTCATTAAAGCTGACATAGTGGTAATCGCCAATGCCAATGACGCCAAAAATTTTGAGCAAACGGCTCACATTCATACGCAAGCCGTACGAGGACAAATCAGCTTATTAAATGCAACTGAATTCAGTAAAAATCTAAAAACGATTGTTTGTAGCGATGGTTACTTCAGCCCAGCCATCGATAACACACACAGCCTAGGTGCAACTTATTCCACTGAAAATATTGATTTACAAATGAATAAAGAGGATCACTTAAGCAACTTTCACACACTAAAATCAATTTCTGAATCCTTACATCAAAGTCTCATATCTACAGAAATTGAAAAGCAGACTGGTCGTGTCGCATTAAGGTGTACATCCACTGACTACCTGCCTATATTAGGGCAAGTATTAAACACAAAAAAGCTACAAAGCCACCCACCACGCCCAAGCGCACAGGTAAACTCACTACCTTGGATTTCTGGCTTGTATATCAACACAGCACATGGGAGTAAAGGTTTTACCAGCGCCCCCTTGTGTGGGGAATTACTGGCCGCTCTGATATGTAATGAGCCACTACCTCTCTCAGAAACAATCACTGAACTACTTAATCCAAATCGCTTTATATTAAGAGATATGGGCTTAAAACGCCTTGCCAAAACCATAGCAATTTCAAGCTAAAATAACATCATGCCGCAAAACTTATACTTAAAAGCTGTTAGCTTGCATCGTGAAGGACGCATATCTCAAGCGGAACCGCTTTACCTGCAAGTGATCTCATTACAGCCTAAACACGCTGATGCTCACCACATGCTAGGCGTAATTTACTACCAAACCAACAGACCTATTGAAGCCGCACATCAAATAGAACAAGCACTGGTAATTCAACCACGCAATCTTGATTATTTGAACAATTATGGTTTAGCGTTACGTGCCTCAGGTCAGTTAGATGCCGCAGTTAAGAGCTTTCAGCAAGCCGTGTTATTGCAACCTAAAGATTTAGATGTACAAATTAACTTAGGTAACACCTTACTTTCACTCAATCGCCTTGAAGAGGCCGCAGGCTATTACCGCCGCGTACTGCGCGTACTCCCGAAAAATGAGGATATAAGAGCAGCTTTAACTCACTGTCTATCATTCCTTGGCAATCAAGCACATGCCATTGGCAATTATGTCAAAGCTGAAACTTATTTTCAGGAAGCCTGTAAGCTTAATCCACACGATGCGGCTTTTTTTTACAATTTAGGCAATGCTCAGCGCGAACTCGCAAAATCAGCTGAGGCAGTCAAGAGTTACCAGAAATCCATACAACTAGATCCTAATGACGCTGACGTCTACAACAACTTAGGCAATGTACACCGTGAACTCGGTTTCTTAGATTTAGCTATTAGCAACTATACAAAAGCCCTTGAGATCAACCCTAATCTCTACCATGCCAAGGTGCATTTAGTGCATCAAAAACAACACATTTGTGATTGGCATAACTTATATAAGGACGTTGCTGAAATTCGCCACTGGGTCAACACGATTCCTGAAGCTCAAATTTCTCCTTTCGCTTTTTTAGCCATGCCTTCTACAACGTCTGAAGAGCAAAAAAAATGTGCAGATCATTGGGTAAAAAATCGTTATGCAACACTCATTGCTGATGCCAAACAGCTCAACTTTAAGGCAACGAACGATGACAACCATCGTAAGATTAAAATCGGTTATTTGTCTGCTGATTTTAGGCTACACCCTCTTGCCTTCTTGATTACAGAGCTCATTGAGTTACATGATCGCTCACAATTCGAAATTATTGGTTTTTCTTACGGGATCAACGATAAAACCTCAGCTAGAGAAAGGCTGGTAAATGCATTTGATGCTTTTCATGATATTAGAAACCTGTCTGAAATAGACGCAGCTAAAAAAGTACATGCTTGTAGTATTGATATTTTGGTGGATCTAACGGGTTACACTCAAACAAGCCGCAGTGGGATTGCAGCACTACGCCCTGCTCCCATTAATGTAAACTGGCTGGGCTTTCCTGGCACTATGGGCGAAATCAACGAAACACGTCTGTTTGATTATCTGCTTACAGATCACTTTATTACACCACCAGAGTCCACAAAATACTTCGCTGAAAAACTTGCGATATTACCGCACAGTTATCAACCAAACGATTCCAAACGCCCCATTGGAAAAACTCCGACTCGCCAAGCTTGCGGTTTGCCCGAGAACAAATTTGTTTTTTGTTGCTTTAATCAAAGTTTCAAAATCACCCCTGAAATATTCTCAGTTTGGATGCGCCTACTCAAATCTAAAACTGATAGCGTGCTGTGGCTACTTGAATGTAATCAATGGGCAAAACAAAACTTAATAAGGGAAGCCCTCGCGCAAGGCATTTCTGAAGACCGACTTATTTTTGCACCCCGTGTGGCAATTGCAGATCACCTAGCAAGACACCTGTATGCTGACTTGTTTTTAGACACACAACCTTACAATGCACACACCACTTGTAGCGATGCTTTATGGATGGGCTTACCTGTTTTAACTTGTGTAGGTGATACTTTTCCTGCACGAGTAGCAGGCAGTTTATTGCAAGCATCAAACTTAAATGAACTTATCACATATAATCTACAAGACTATGAAAATAAAGCACTTTATATTTCAGAAAATCCAAAATATCTTACAGAACTTAAACAAAAAACTTTAGCCAGCAAAACAGAATCTACTCTATTTAACACTGCAATTTTTGCCAAATCACTTGAAGAGATATACCGTACAATCTACGCAAAAATATAAAGCTAACCTAGCAAACAAAATCTTATGCTAAAGTTTCACTCATAGATTTAAATCTCAGCAAACGATCAGAAAAAAAACAGGACAATCTCATGGCTGCAATCGACATTAGCCCCATCTTAAAATTCATGCTAGACAAAGGCGGTTCCGACTTGTTCTTCAGCACGGGAACAGCCATTCACATTGAAATTGAGGGTGATACACTGCCGATCAATGCACAACCCATGGCACCAGGCATGATCAAAGAAATTGCCTACTCTCTGATGTCACCAGATCAAATCAAAGAATTTGAAGCAAACTTAGAGTGTAATTTCGCCATCAGCAAGACAGATGTCGGCCGCTTTCGCGTGAATGTTTTTAAGCAACGCGGTGAAGTTGGCATGGTAATTCGTCACATTAAAACAGAGATCCCATCAATTGAAAGCCTGGGTCTACCTACTGTATTAAAAGATCTTATTTTGCGTAAACGAGGCTTAATTTTAATCGTAGGAGCAACGGGCTCAGGCAAGTCCACCACTTTGGCCTCGATGATTGATCACCGCAATGCAACTAGCAACGGTCACATTCTTACCTTAGAAGATCCAATTGAATTTGTTCATCCCCATAAAAAATCTGTAGTTGATCAGCGCGAAGTGGGAATTGATACCTTATCTTTTGAAAATGGCTTAAAGAATGCCATGCGTCAAGCGCCAGACGTCATTTTAATAGGTGAAGTGCGCGACATGGATGGCATGAAAAACGCTATGGCCTACGCTGAAACCGGCCACTTATGCCTAGCCACACTACATGCTAACAATGCCAACCAAGCGCTTGAACGTATCATCTCATTTTTCCCAGAAGATGGTCGCGCAGGGTTGTTGCTCGCATTATCAATGAATTTAGTTGCCATTATTTCTCAACGCTTGGTACCTGGTACACAGAGCAAACGAGTTGCCGCTATTGAAGTCATGATCAACACTCCGTACATGTCTGAACTCATTCAAAAGCAAAAAATGGGCGACATCAAAGACATCATGGCAGATAACAACGACATTGGCATGAACACCTTTGACCAATCATTATTCAACTTATTTAACAGTAATAAAATTGACGAAGAAAATGCGCTTGCCAATGCAGATTCACGCAATGATCTTTCATTAAAAATTCGTTTTGCAAGGGGTTAAAGCTCTCGCTTAACTCAAAACTATTTCTCATGAGTAGCCGCAAAAATTGCGGCTACTACAATTAAACCACCGCCTATCCACTCATTTACAGACATAGTTTCGTGTGCTAAATAGTAAGAAGCAACTGCTGCCACTACTAATTCAAACAAAAACAATACCGAAGCTCTTGTTGCAGGAATGCGGCTTACTCCATATTGCACAAACAAGGTAGCTGCCATCAACAAAATCGCAACCAGCAGTAGCAATAACCAATGTGTTGTGTTCAATGTATCAGGGGAAGGTAATGCGCTACTCTCCACCAGCATAAATAACAACGACACCGTAAGTACACCCATCCAAACTGCAAAGGACTTTGCTCTCAAACTCAGGTGTGTTGATTTACGCGTAATCACATTCGTTAAAGAAAACCCTATGCCAGAAGATAGTGCCAGCCATTCAGGTGTATTTCTAGGCAATGGAAAGTCACTTAATTGAGGATTATGCAACATAATAAACGCACCCAACAAGGACGCTGCAATAGCTATGTAGCCATTAAATGTTGTTTTTTCTTTCAGCCAAAAATGTGCCAGTATAAGCGTCCATAAAGGCGAAAGGTAAAACAACAACATCACACGCATGACCTCACCGTCAATCACCGCAAGAACATAGCTTAGGTTAGTCCACCCAGCAATCATACCTAGCCAAACAATACTGACAGGCAGATTAAAAATCTCACGCCAATATTTAAAAAAGTAAATTCCAGCAATGATTATTGCAATGCCATAGGTATAAAAACTAGACACCACTCCAGAAATTCCAGCTTCTGACAATAGGCGATAAGGAAACCAAATAATGCCCCAACACACCGCACCAAACAGCAAACCAAACGCCGCAAGAGCATGAGTAGAGGTAGGCTGATTTTCAATAGAATGGTTATTCACTGGGCTCATATGTCAAATTTAAACAGGTTTATTGATTGAGCACATTGCTCACTTAGGCGCTTCTAAAAACTTTGGATAGTCTGCTCGCTATATTACAATATCATCCATGAATCCAAATTTAAATTTACTGCAACCCTACCCTTTTCAGCGCTTACGCGATTTATTTAAAGGCATTACACCCAATCCAGACTATTCTGCGATTAACTTGTCCATCGGTGAGCCTAAGCACGCCACACCACAGCTTATTAAAGATGCTTTGGTCGATAATCTAGCTGGTTTAGCAAACTATCCCACGACCATAGGCTCTTTGGAGTTAAGACTCGCCATTTCAAACTGGCTTTCACGTCGTTATAACATTCCTGCAGTAGATCCTGAAAAAGCCATACTACCAGTTACAGGTAGCCGTGAAGCACTGTTTGCATTTGCGCAGGTTATCATCGACAACACCAAAGTCAGCCCTGTCGTTATTTCACCTAATCCGTTTTATCAAATTTATGAGGGCGCTGCTTTTCTAGCTGGCGCTACACCCTATTTTTTGAACACACTACCTGAAAACCATCACACCATGGATTTTGAAAGTGTGCCCGCCGATATCCTCAACCGAACGCAGTTAGTTTACGTATGCAGCCCAGGCAATCCCTCTGGCAAGGTGATGACTTTAGCTCAATGGAAAACTATTTTTGAGCTTTCAGATCAATATGGTTTTGTCATTGCAGCAGATGAATGCTACTCAGAAATTTATTTTGATGAAGAAAACCCGCCATTAGGTGCACTTCAAGCGGCTCATTTGCTTAATCGCGACCATCAAAACTTAGTCGTTTTCAGCTCACTATCCAAACGTTCAAACGTACCAGGCATGCGTTCAGGTTTTGTCGCCGGTGATGAAAAGATTATTGAAAAGTTTGCGCTATATCGTACCTATCACGGCTGTGCAATGAATCCTGCTGTGCAGGCGGCCAGCTTAACTGCATGGAATGATGAAGCTCATGTCATTGAAAATCGCAGACTATACGCAGAAAAATTCAAAACTGTTACACCATTACTCACAGGCGCGTTAGAGGTTGAAATGCCAGATGCCGCATTTTACTTATGGGCAAGGAGTGATCTTTCAGATACAGAGTTCGCGTTAAGACTTTATCGTGATTTTCACGTAACAGTTCTACCTGGTAGCTTTTTAGCACGTGATGCGCATGGCACTAACCCTGGTGAAAACTTTGTTAGACTTGCACTTGTAGCGGGATTAAATGAATGTGTTGAAGCTGCGAACCGTATTCAAAAAATGACGCAATAAGCAATAGGTGTTTTAAAAAACCAAGTGCTTATTGTTGTTGGTTCCGCATAAAATCAGCCACTCCATACAACTGTTCAGCCAAGCGCTTCATTAACTCATCTTCATAACCCAGTTGATGCATGGCTTTAATAATGCAATACATCCATTGATCTCGCGCAGATTCATCAATTGGGAAAGGTAAATGGCGTTTGCGTAGCATCGGGTGACCATAACGCTCAATATAGAGTTGTGGCCCGCCAGTCCAACCCATTAAAAACATAAACAGTTTTTCTCTGGCAGAGGTTAAATCAACCTGATGCATAGCACGTATCGGCTGTACTTTAGGGTCACTATCCATAACGTCGTAGAAAGTTTCAACCAACTTACGGATATTTTCTGCGCCCTTTTCTTCTCCACCGAGCATCTCAAAAAATGTCGTAGTCGTTGTACCTACTTCTTCAATTTTATTCAGCATCGCTATTACACAATTTTAGGTTGAACCAAGCTAGACGCCAATTTAGCACGTGTTCTAGCTTCAGCCACATCTTTACCCGTAGCTAATGCAACACCCATACGACGTTTTACAAAAGCTTCAGGTTTGCCAAATAGGCGAATATCAGCGCTTGGTATGGCAAGAGCAGCATCCACACCTTCAAAAGCTAAGTTTCGTGTTTCATGCCCACCATAAATTACCGCACTGGCACCTGCATCACGCAAGCTCACATCTACAGGCAAACCTAGAATTGCACGTGCATGCAAATCAAACTCGCTAAAACGTTGACTCGCCATGGTTACCATACCGGTGTCATGCGGACGAGGGCTCACCTCACTGAACCAAACTTGGTCACCTTTAATAAACAACTCTACACCAAACAAGCCCAAGCCACCTAAACTATCTGTCACAGCTTTAGCAATACGTTTTGACTCCAACAAGGCTGTAGCATTCATGGCCTGAGGCTGCCAGCTTTCAACATAGTCACCTTTTTCCTGCACATGGCCTATAGGCTCACAAAAATAGGTAGTGATTTCACCTTGTGCATTTTTAGCACGCACCGTGAGTAATGTAATTTCGTAATCAAAATCAATTTGCCCCTCTACAATCACCACCCCCTGATTAACACGGCCACCACTGGCTGCATAATCCCAAGCGGTTTTAACTTCAGATGGATTAGTAATGCGAGACTGCCCTTTACCCGAGGATGACATCGTAGGTTTAATAAAACACGGATAACCGATTCCAGAGTCAATCGCAGCCTGCAGCTCAGTTTCACTTTTCGCAAATGCATAGGGTGATGTTGGCAATTGCAACTCCTCTGCGGCTAATCTGCGTATCCCCTCACGGTTCATCGTCAGTTGCACTGCTTTAACTGTAGGGATTACCGTTGCTATACCAGCAGTTTCTATGTCTGCAAGAGTACCAGTATTCAGAGCCTCAATTTCCGGGACAATTAAATGCGGCTTTTCTTTCGCAATTAAATCCCTGAGCGCCTGATCATTCGTCATATCAATCACATAAGCACGATGTGCAACTTGATGCCCAGGAGCGTTTTCGTAGCGATCAACCGCAATAACCTCAACACCAAAACGCTGTAACGCAATAATGACTTCTTTGCCAAGCTCACCACTGCCGAGCAACATCACTCGAGTAGCATTAGGGCTTAATGGGGTACCAATTTGCATGGGAATCTTTCATTTATTTGGGTGGCGGCATCATAACACGCAGGGATTTTTGCGTCATTCCTGCAATACTTACCGAACCACATTTTAAGAATTAAGTAAGGTTTTTACCTGCTGCAATAAATCTTCATCTTGTACTGGCTTGCCCAAGAATGCATTTACGCCAATCTGCTGTGCAACGGTGCGGTGTTTTTCAGCTGTACGCGAGCTAATAATAACGAGTGGTGTATTTGCAGTGTTAGGGTTGTCGCGCACATGTCTTGAAAACTCAAACCCATCCATACGCGGCATTTCAATATCGGTCAGAATAATATCTGGCGTCATTGTTTGTAGTTTCATCACAGCATCCATGCCATCGTTTGCAGTAATCACTTCAAAATCTTCACGCTCAAGCACGCGTGACAACACTTTACGCATAGTCAGTGAATCATCCACCACCAATACTACTTTTTTCGCTTGCTCTAATGCTGGCGCGATTGAGTTCACTTTAATAGCGCCGCTAGACAAAGCCTCGCGATTTGCCAATTGCACAGGGTTAATCACTAGCACAATCGCACCATCGCCTAACACCGTAGCACCAATCATACCTGGCACATGCGCCAACTGGGTGCCCATAGGCTTCATTACCACCTCTTGGTTTCCCATAATTTCATCAACGTGTATGGCATTACGGTAGGTACCACTACGAAGAAGAATCACTGGGGTGTAACTATGGTGCTGAGCGATATGATCTACATCACCCACTAATTTTGATAAGAAATGCAAAGGATACTCACGACTTGCCCAATCAATTTTCGAGGCTTGGTAAGCTTCCAGCAAAGTTTCTTGTTTTAGTTTCTGCACCTGCTCAACCATCACTGATGGAATTGCGAAAACCTTATTACCTGTACGCACCATCACCACCTGCGCTACTGAAAGTGTTACAGGTAAATGAATATTAAATATTGCTCCAGCACCTTGCACGTTGCTTACGTCGATACGCCCACTTAAAGCAGCAATATCGCTACGCACAGCATCTAAACCAACACCACGACCAGCGATCTGTGAAACAGCTTCAGCCGTTGTAAAACCCGGCTCAAAAATCACGGTCATTAATGCTTGATCAGTGATTGATTGATCTTGGGTAAACAAACCATTATCTATAGCTTTTTGTTTTACTTTAGCCAAATTGATACCAGCACCATCGTCAGCAATTTCAATTTTAATTTCATCATTATCCAAACTCACTTTGAGCTTGATATGACCCACTTCT
This sequence comes from uncultured Methylotenera sp., assembly GCA_964422015.1. GTDB lineage: Bacteria > Pseudomonadota > Gammaproteobacteria > Burkholderiales > Methylophilaceae > Methylotenera. The sequence continues at coordinate 4,890 of CAYQZK010000018.1, read as the reverse complement.
GACTTGCCGATATTTTTACGCTCATCAGATGACTCTAGACCATGAGCTACCGCATTACGCAAGAGATGCTCCAGTGGCGCGCCCATTTTATCGAGCACGCCACGGTCCATTTCAACCGTCTCACCCTCAATCGTCATTTCAACCTGTTTATCTAACTCTCTGGCTGTTTGCCTTACAATTCTCTGTAATCTTTCAGAAATTGTCGCAAACGGCAACATACGCACACCCATTAAACCTTGCTGCAATTCACGGTTCATGCGGTTTTGTTGTTGTAATGCTGCACCAGTTTGATCAAGATTCAGCAATAAACCATGCTGAATTGTGGCCACGTCGTTTACACTTTCTGCCATTAAACGCGTTAACTCTTGCAAACGAGTAAAACGATCAAACTCTAGTGGATCAAATGTTTCATGGGCCTCTTGTAGCAAGCTCATACGTGATTGCAACTGGGCCTCAGCTTCAATTTCAAGCTCACGTAAATAAGTGCGTAGACGACTTACGCTATCAGTAAGGTCCGTAGATGATTGCTTGAAGTTTTGCATCTCGCGTTCCATACGAGAACGCGCAATAGATACCTCACCAGCTTCATTAATCAAGCGATCCAACACATCGGCTCGCATACGTAAAAATTGTGATTTTCTCGCAACAGATCGCGTAGGCGCCACTTCTTTTGCCGCTGTAGTACTTGCCTCGCCACCTGCACCAGAGATGTCTTCAAGCATATAGCCAATGCGGTCAAACTCAACAAATAACTGGTCGAAATCATCCGATGTTACTTTGTGTTTAAGTGCTCGAATAACCAAATCTTCCATATGGTGCACGCTATCGCCAATTTCAGCTTGGCCTGCCATACGCGCACTACCTTTAAGAGTGTGTAAAGCACGTTGCAATGCATCCGCATATTCAACATCTTGTGGCTTAGTACGCCAGCCACGTAAATCTTTACCTAATTGAGGCACTAGTTCTCGAGCTTCTTCCACAAACAAACTGAGCAACTCTTGGTCAACAGCGGAACGCTCTTTTTCTACCGCCTTTTCTGGTTCAGGCACAGCTTTATCTAACACTGGAGCTGTATCAGCCTCAATCGGTTGTTCAATTATTGGAATATCCACAACAGGTTCAGCTAGTTGCTCATGCACTACAGCATCTGTTGGTACCTGCGGTGCTAAAGTATTAATCAGCGTTTCCGTTGAGTCCGTTAAAGCTTTAATCAATGCACGTGTTGATTTGGGGTTTTTAAGCGCTTTGGCCTTTTCCAGGCCATCAGCTAAGGCCATCACAACATTGCCATACAACACAATATGCTTTTCTATCCAAGCACAAGTATGCGCATCCAGCCAGTGTTCTAAAGCACGTGCTAAATCACCCGTAGGTTTAAAGCCAGCTGTCAGCGCATTACTTCCTAATGTATGAGCCGCACGACGACTTTCGTCAGTAGGCAAATCCAATGAATTTTCAATCAAGGCTTTTTGCGCAGCTGTGAGTACTTCTAAATGCTGCTGAGCTTCGGCCAGAAAGATGTTGAAAAAAGCTTTACTTAGTTTACGTGTACCACCAATTAACACTTCTTCTTTTTGTGGGGCAGGTTTATTAACAGCTAATTCTCGTTCTAAGTCTTGCTCCAGCTCAGTAGCCCGTTTTTGGAAAGGTTCTGGCTTTAACTTCACTACTTGATGTGTTTGTAAGTCAGCCACCCAGTGTGCGAACTCGGCACTCACCTGCTCTACAAAAGCCAAAATAGCTGTTGTAAGAGTTGCCTTGCGCTCAATTACAAAGTTAAGTAAATGTTCAACTGCCCAAGCCACATCACCCATGCCTGTTAAACCAACAGTACGCCCACTGCCTTTTAATGTGTGGTAAGCGCGACGCACTTCTATTAAAGCATCACTATTAGTCGGATTAACGCGCAATGCTTGAGAGTATTGCGCCAAGGTTACTAATACTTCTTCAGCTTCGCTTAGGAATATATCGCGTAACTCAGCATCAATTGCTTGATCTGTAACATGACTTTCTTCAACTTCAGCAACAGCTTCAACCACTGATTCTGAGGCTGTATCAGAAGTTGACGTTACCAAATCAACCTCTTGTAAACCTTGCTCTAAGCGTTTTAATGCATCAGCTAATGCGGTCATTGCTTCTGCACGTACGTTTGGCAATTCTTCCGCATACAAACCCAACATACTCAAGCTTTCCGCAACTAATTCAAAGTTAGCACTGTCTGATGTATTAGGGTTATTTTTAAAATTGGCAACATACACCGCACTTAACTGCGCAATGGACTTAGGCGTAGGCATTTCTAGCATTTCAAATGCGGCAACCACTTGTTGCAATGGTTTTACTGTTTCATCGAGCACATCCGCATTATCTGGAGCTCGGAAAAAGGTATCTAAAGCTTTTTCCACCACCTGTAACGCAGCAATAATTTGTTTTGAAACAGCACCAACAACACCAGTATCCAGTTGATCTGTAGCAAAAGCTTCTACTGCAGAAATTAAACTGTTACCCTCTAGAATTGATTGCAAGCGACTTGTTTGCGTTACTATTTTTTGTTGTGACTCTACATTGAGTTGCTGGTAATGCTCAGCAACATTTTCTAGTAAATTAAGTGTAGCCGCCACTTCAATAGCAACTTCTTCATTTAATTCAACTTTCCCCACTTGCAAAGTTGTTGTAACGGCCTGAAGCGCATTCAACAAGGCAATAACAACCTGCTGCCCAATATCTTTTTTCAACTCATTTATAGCAATTAATTTTTCATTAAACGATTCAAAATCAGCCAAGCAGTCATCGAGTTGTTTTGCTTCACTAATCATTGCCCATGAATCTTTTAGGCTAGGCAAATCAGCTTTTAATTTTGCAAAAACCGAACGTTCTGCATCCGTTACCAATGAGCTACCTTGACTAGACTGCGCTGATGCTGGCAAAGCATCATCCAACTCAAACACATCTTTAACACTATTAATTAAAGGCGTATTTCGGTCACTTAGGGCAACGTAGTAAAGTACATCACGCAATAGCTGACTAGGCGCCTTTGCCTCACCCTCAGCCATAATCCTTAATTGATGATCTAAGCGACGGCATAGTTTTTTTGCACCATTGATGGCGGATATTTTTTCTTGAGCTAATGAATCAGCAAATGCTGTAGCTACCCACCATAGCGTTCTCTGCGCATTCTTTTGTTGCACTTGCTGTACATTCAATAACGCTGTGCGCATCTTGTTTAATGCATCAACATCTTTAGTCCGTAGCCAATCTAATAAAGACTTTTGAAAAGCCATGCGCTCTGTAGCCACAAAAGTTGGCAAGGCAGACTCTTCAATAGGATTAGAGGGTAAGTTTTTCGGGGCACTATTACTGGTATCTGGATAAAACAGATCGCTTTCTTCAAGTGACTCACCTTGCGCTTGAACCAAAGGCTTTAAGCTCTCGTAGAGCCGCGTAGGAATATCAGGAGAACCATTCAATAGATCCTGCAAATACTGAGACAAGGTATCGACAGCATGAATCAAAGCAGACATTAAGCTTTCGCTAACTGGAATAGTCTGCTTTTCCAGTTGATTAGTTACTTTTTCAATTTCACTACAATAGCGCTTGCAACCCTCAAGTCCGACCATGTCTAAAGCGCCGCTTACTTGGTACAAAGGTGCAAGCGTAAAGCGTAGGGATGCAAACTCACTTGGTGATTGACTTACAGTCGTAAAACTTTCCAACACCTGCTTTAAGGACTGGTCAATTTCATCTTTAACCCAAGATAATGGGCCTATATCAAATGCTTCAGGCATTAAACATCCCAATTTTGGTGTGAACGTTAGTCATCTTGTTTTAATCTTTAAATCAGTTCAATAAAAATGAAAAGTAACTAAAGTTTAAAACCAGCCACTGAGCCACGTAACTCTTCAGCAAGTGCAGTTAATTGCCCCACAGATTCAGCGGTTTGCTGCGTACCCTGTGTGGTTTGAGTAGTAATATCCTGAATTTTCTGCATATTGTTTGCCACCGTTGCGGCAGATTCTGTTTGCAGCTGAAATAGATAAAATCAATTGCGCAAGGTTGGTCGTCACCGTTTCAATCTCAGTTAATGCCTGACCCGCAGCGTCAGCAACACGCGCACCCTCAACCACACCCTCGGTACTTTTCTCCATCGCTACCACAGCGCCATGCGTATCGGTTTGAATCGTTTTCACAATGGCACTAATTTGTTTAGTTGCCTCAGAAGAACGCTCAGCCAGACGCTGAACCTCCTCCGCAACCACAGTAAAGCCTCGCCCTGCTTCACCAGCTGAAGCGGCCTGAATTGCCGCATTCAATGCCAGAATATTCGTTTGTTCTGTAATATCAGAAATCAACTCTACGATTTCACTAATTTCTTGTGAACTTTCACCCAAACGTTTAATACGTTTGGAAGTTTCTTGAATTTGAGTTCGAATTTCGTTCATACCAGAAATGGTATTTTGTACCGCTTGAGAACCCTGATTTGCGGCTTCTAAAGAGCGCTGAGCCACTTGTGATGCCTCTGCAGCATTGCTTGACACTAACGAAATGGATCTCGTCATATCATTTACCGCATCTGTAGTATGTAAAATCTGCGCGGACTGCGTTTCTGCAGCACTAAGCAATTGCACAGATGTATCTTTAGCGACTGATGTTGCTGAAGTCACCTGCTCTGTTGCATGGTTAATCTCAACCACCAAATTACGCAAACTATCAATAGTATAGTTAATTGAATCCGCAATAGCGCCTGCAATGTTTTCTTTAACTTGTGCTTTAACTGTCAGGTCGCCATCTGCCAAATCGCCCATCTCAAACAACAAGTCTCCAATAGCTTGTTGGTTATTTTCACCTTGCTTGGTGAGCTCGTCGTTTAGCTCAGTGGTTTGTTTTAGTAAGTCA
>CAYQZK010000017.1:0-22230 GCA_964422015.1 uncultured Methylotenera sp. | reverse complement strand
TAAACCAATAATTAAACCAATACCAACGCCTGTGTAGGCTTGAATCATTGCTAATGCATCCATGTTATTACCCTCTCTAAAAATTAAACTTAAAACAAAACTACTTTAAAAAAATAAAACAACTTAAACCACTAAAACTCAACTACTTAATTAATGCGATTCATGCGCCATAGCTAAATAAACTACGGTCAACATCATGAAAATAAATGCCTGTAATGCAACAATCAAAATATGGAAGATTGACCAGCCCGCACCCAAAACAGCGCCAGCAATCGTACCTGTTACGCCTGTTGCAGCCCAAAGACCTAGCAATAAGAAGATCACCTCACCCGCATACATATTGCCGAACAACCGCAATGAGTGTGAAAGTGGCTTTGAAACGTATTCAATCAAATTGAACAGGAAGTTAGCTGGCCACACCCAAATTTTGGTACCGAATGGCGCACAGAACAACTCATGAATCCAACCACCCAAACCTTTTACCTTGATAGCAAAAAATATCATTAGAACCCAAATTGAAAGCGCTAAGGCAAAGGTCGTATTGATGTCTGATGTTGGCACAGCGCGCCATTTAGCATGCGCACCACCGAAGAATGAAACAATTCCTGCAACCCAATCTACTGGCAAGAAATCCATAGAGTTCATTGCAAACACCCAAAGAAAAACTGTTAATGCAGCTGGTGCGATAAAGCTATGACGATTGCCATGAAAAATATTTTTAACTTGATCATCAATAAAACCAAAAATCAGCTCTACAAAAGCTTGGCTTTTACTTGGAACGCCAGAAGTTGCTTTACGTGCAACTAACCAAATTAAACCCATTACAACAAAGCCCAACACCACTGACATCACAAATGTGTCCACATGCAAAGTCCAAAATCCAGCACCCTCAGACACTGGATACGCATTAAAACTTAAGTGATGCTCAATATAACCTGATGGTGTTAACGCTTGCTCTGCGTGAATTGCTTTATCTGCGTGTTCTGTAGCCATAATCTAATTTTACTTTTTGATATTGTTAAAATTACACATTTAACTTACTGAGTGCTGCGCCTGAAAATATAGCCGCTGCCCCCAAACCTGCAATCAGTGCAAATGGCACTAATTGCTTATAAAAAACAAATGTAATCACCAAAAGAACAATGATCACCAAAATCTTAACTGCTTCTGCTTTGAGTAGATTCACCAAAATTGCCGATGCATCCGATTTAGTTGCGCTCCGCTTTGCAACACAGGACGCCAAATAAGCGCCGATCACAACACTTAATCCACCAAATCCTGCAGAAGCTGAGCCATGAGAGCCCGCAACAAAGAACGCTATTACAGCAACCGCCAATGTAGCAATAAGCTGGATCCTAAGCATTCTACTAAAAACATTTGCTGCACTGAATTCTGACAATGACCTAGACCCACATTAAATTTAAATCGCTTTTTAACACTTTTACAGCAAACCTAAAACTGAACCAATAGGCAGCAAAGGCCGCGATTTTGAATTAATAGCTGTGTTTAGTCAAGCATAAAGTTGTAAATACGGCGCAAAAGTTGTAAGCAAAATGAAACACTTAGCGCGTTATTTTGCTAAGAATTGCATACAGTTGCTCTAAATTACCATAATTAATTTTCAACTCACCAGCGCCTCTATCATCAGTCTTAATGCTTATGGAGGCGCCTAATTTAGCGACGGCGACTTCTTGCATCTTCAACAAATCTGCGCTTAGGGTTAAGCTCGGGCTTGGTTCGCTTTTTATTTTTTTATGCGCTATTTTTTCTTGCTCATGATGTTTTTTGACCAAGTTTTCCACTTCGCGCACTGACAAGCCATTTGCAACAACTCGCTCTGCGAATTTTAATTGCGACGCCTCATCCAAACCAATCAGCGCTCGCGCATGTCCCATATCAATTTTGTTGTGCATCAACAAATCATGTACTGGCGCACTCAAATTAAGTAAGCGCAACAAATTTGAAACTGCCGCACGTGACCGTCCAACGGCGTCTGCAGCTTTTTCATGCGTCATAGCAAATTCATCAATCAAACGCTTAATCCCTTGCGCTTCTTCAAGTGGATTTAAGTTTTCGCGTTGAATATTCTCAATTAATGCCATGGCCAGTGCAGCTTCATCTGCAATAGCGCGAACCAACACTGGCACTTCTTTTAGCCCTGCAATCTGACTAGCACGCCAACGACGCTCACCTGCAATGATTTCATATTGCTCATCAGTCAGTTGGCGCACCAAAATTGGCTGCATAATCCCTTGCGACTTAATTGACGTTGCCAGAGTTTGCAAAGCTTTATCATCCATGTAACTACGAGGCTGATATTTACCTGGGCGCAACTGCTCTACTTTAAGCATCATCAACGAATCTGCATCACCTACACTGCCCACATCTCCTGCGAGCAGAGCGTCTAACCCACGTCCTAAACCTTTTAATTTAGCCATGCTTCTTCTCTTTGCGTTTGTGTTCTCTATCAATAATTTCTTTCGCCAACTCAATATAAGCTATTGCCCCCTTAGACCCCTTGTCGTAAGTGAGCACCGGCAAACCATAACTAGGCGCCTCCGCTAAACGAATATTGCGCGGAATAACCGTTTTATACACCTTATCGCCAAAATGGCTGATAAGCTGTGCTGAAACCTGCTGAGCAAGCATATTACGATTGTCAAATAAGGTACGTAACAAGCCTTCTATTTCCAACACAGGATTTAAATGTGCACGTACTTTCTTAATGGTATTCACCAAGTCAGACAAACCCTCTAGTGCATAGTATTCACATTGCATAGGAATCATCACAGCATTTGCAGCTGTCAATGCATTTACTGTAACCAAGTTGAGGGCAGGGGGGCAATCTAGCAATACCACATCATAGGCACCGCTTAATTTGGCAATCGCCACTTTTAGACGATTTTCGCGCGCCAATTCGTTGACCAGTTCAACTTCAGCGCCTGCCAATTCACGATTTGAAGGTGCAATATCAAAACCACCTTTTTCACTTCTTAGCACCACATCTTTAAGTGACTTTTCACCAATCAATACATGATAAATGCTGAATTTAAGATGTGCTTTATCTATACCACTACCCGTACTGGCATTACCTTGCGGATCAAGGTCAATAAGCAACACTCGCTCACCTAGACTGGCCAGACTAGCCGCTAAATTAACGCAAGTTGTAGTTTTACCAACGCCACCTTTTTGATTAGTGATTGCTAATATTTTCATATTCAACTTAATTTATTTTTAATTGATGCGGATATATCACGATTAAATGCCTCTCGGCATCTAGTCCCGCAACTTTCAATACTCTAATATCTTCAGGCTGGACCGTTGCTTGCGAAAACTCATGTGTAGGCACAACACCTTTCATTGCCAACCACAACCCTTTTTCTGCTAACAAATGCTTTGTAAGCTTAATAAACAACGCTATTTCAGAAAATGCTCGTGAAATAATCACATCAAAACCATGCCCAGCATTAAAGCGCTCTTTGCTTAACACCTCTACACGACCAGATTCCACATGAAAATTAGCTAAAACTAGCTCACCCTTAGCTTGCCGCATAAAACTCGCTTTTTTCTGCACCGCATCAATCGCTGTGACTTGCAATTCTGGCAAGCAAATAGCCAGTGGAATACTTGGTAAACCAGCACCAGCACCTACATCAAGCAAGTAGCGTACATTCAAAGCCTGAACATGTGACAACACGCTAAGAGAATCCAATAAATGCAAAGTCACCATCTCTAGCGGATCACGAATTGCCGTCAGGTTATGTACTTTATTCCACTTATCAATCAACAACAGATAATCAATCAGCTTAGCTTGTTTTTCTGCTGAGACTTGCAGACCCATTTCTAGCAACCCACCGGCCAGCTTATTTGATAGTGCAACTCTATCCATTATGCAACTTTATCTATATCACTTTGAATTGCTTTACTGCGAGATTTACGCTTTAAATAAACTAACAACAGCGAAATCGCAGCAGGAGTAATACCCGAAATACGACTAGCTTGACCAATCGTTTCAGGTTTTTGTGCATTTAATTTTTGCTGAGCCTCAATCGGCAAACCATGAATTTCACGATAATCCAAATCACTAGGAAGCTTTGTGTTTTCTTGGCCTCGACTACGCGCCACCTCATCGGCCTGACGATCTATGTAGCCTTGATATTTAGCAGCAATTTCAACCTGCTCACGTACCGCTGTATCTATCTCACCCAAACCGTCAGCCCCTAAAGTTAGCAATGCGTCATAACTCACTTCTGGACGACGCAACAATTCAAACAAACTATACTCATGCTCTAGCGCCTTACCAAACATGGCTTGCATCGTTTCAGTACTTAAAGTTGCTGGTTGCACAAACGTTTTTTTCAAACGCTCTTGCTCACGTTCAATCGCTTCTTTTTTGCGACTAAAAGCCTGCCATCTCACATCATCCACCAAACCAAGCTTACGGCCAATTTCAGTCAAGCGCATATCTGCATTGTCTTCTCGCAGTTGTAGCCTGTACTCCGCTCTCGAAGTAAACATACGATAGGGCTCACTGACGCCGCGAGTAATGAGATCATCCACCAAAACACCCAAATATGCCTCATCGCGAGCAGGGCACCAAGATTCCTTGTCTTGCGCATACAGCGCAGCATTTGCTCCTGCGAGCAAGCCCTGTGCCGCAGCCTCTTCATATCCCGTGGTACCGTTGATTTGCCCTGCAAAAAACAAACCTTTAACCGCTTTCGTTTCTAAGCTTGATTTCAATCCGCGCGGATCATAATAGTCATATTCAATAGCATAGCCTGGACGCAAAATATGCGCGTTTTCCAACCCTCTGACTGAACGCACCAAAGCCAGTTGAATATCAAAAGGCAAGCTTGTAGATATCCCATTTGGATAAATTTCGTTAGTTGCCAAACCCTCTGGCTCCAGAAAAATCTGATGCGATTCTTTATCAGCAAATCGATGAATTTTATCTTCTACACTCGGACAGTAGCGAGGACCCACTCCCTCTATAACACCCGTATACATTGGAGATCGATCCAATCCGCTACGAATAATCTCATGCGTACGCTCATTAGTATGCGTAATCCAGCAAGGTAGCTGGGCAGGGTGCTGCGCCACATTACCCAGAAAAGAAAACACGGGCACAGGATTATCCCCAGGCTGCACCGTCATCACCGAGTAATCAATGGTCCGACCATCAATACGCGGTGGAGTGCCTGTTTTTAATCGTCCTGCAGGCAGCCCAATCTCTCGCAAACGCGCAGCCAGTGAGATTGATGGCGGATCACCAGCACGACCTGCACTATAATTTTGCAAACCAACATGCACCAAACCACCTAAAAACGTACCCGCTGTCAGCACGACAGATTTTGATTTAAAACGTAAGCCAATTTGAGTGACAACGCCAGCCGCTCGCTCCCCCTCCAATATAATGTCATCAACCGCTTGCTGGAATAACCAAAGATTAGGCTGATTCTCCAGCCTATGACGAATAGCAGCCTTATACAAAACACGGTCAGCCTGCGCTCGAGTAGCACGTACAGCAGGGCCTTTGCTAGAATTTAGAATGCGGAACTGAATGCCCCCCTCATCGGTCGCAGCAGCCATCGCACCACCTAAGGCATCAACCTCTTTAACCAAATGCCCTTTGCCGATACCACCAATACTTGGATTGCATGACATTTGCCCTAAAGTTTCAATGTTATGGGTCAACAATAGGGTTTTTTGCCCCATTCTGGCACTCGCAAGCGCGGCTTCAGTACCCGCATGCCCGCCACCAACCACAATTACATCGAAAATATCAGGAAAATTCATATCAAATAGGGAAAAATTACTGAGTAATTACAAGAACATGGATTTTAACTGAATCTAATGCTCAGGTCATGTAAATTGACCTTTTAATGCAATGTTTCACGTGAAACAAGAGTGTGGCAAGAAAATATTAAACTTCCAGCAATACTAAACTACTTACCAATGCAAAATTTGCTAAAAATTTCTCCAAGCAAATCGTCTGGAGTAAATTCTCCGGTAACGCTCGCTAACGCATCTTGTGCCAAACGTAGCTCTTCTGCCAACAGTTCTGATGAATTCATTTGCGTACCAGCAAGGCTTAAATGTGATTGCACGCGCGTTAATGCCTCGAGATGTCTAGCACGGGCCATAAACACACCCTCGGAATTATTCTGATATCCAGCAAGTTTTAGCAAACTAGTTTTTAATAAATCGACACCCGAACCAGTTTTAGCCGAAAGATAAATATGCACTTCGTTGCCTCTCTCTTGAACAGAGGCCACTTCTTTGGTCACATCAATTTTATTATGCACCCATATTTTATGAGTTTCTTGTGGCAAGCGCTCTATAATCGATTTTTCAACCTCAGTAATACCGTGAGCCGCATCAAGCAATAATAATGCGATGCTCGCTGTTTCTGTGGCTCGCCATGTTCTAGCAATCCCGAATTTTTCTACCTCATCATCTGTTTCACGTAAGCCTGCAGTATCAATCACATGTAATGGGACACCATTAATTTGCACCAAATTTTTAATCGTATCGCGCGTGGTTCCTGCAATGGCAGTCACAATTGCAACTTCCTCACCTGCTAGTTGATTCATCAAACTTGATTTTCCAACATTGGGCTGACCCACTAAAACAACATTAATACCCTCACGCAACAGACTGCCTTGTTTAGCTTTTGCAAATACCTTTGCTAATTCAGAAGTAATCACATTGAGTTTTTCAGAAACTCGCCCTTGAGTAATGAAGTCTATTTCTTCTTCAGGAAAATCTAAACACGCTTCAACAAACATACGCAAATCAATTAGCTTCAAAAGCAGAGTGTTAATATGTTGAGAGAACTCCCCAGATAGCGAGCGCACCGCACTTCTAGCTGCTTCAACCGTTGCCGCATTAATCACATCCGCCACAGCTTCTGCCTGCGCCAAATCTAACTTATCATTCAAATACGCGCGACGCGTAAACTCACCTGGAGCAGCTTGACGCGCACCCAACTCAATGCACCGCGCCAACAAAATCTGCATAATGGCCATACCGCCATGAGCCTGCAACTCCAGCACATCTTCGCCAGTATAGGAGTGCGGATTAGGATAAAAAATAGCAATGCCTCGATCAATAAGCTCGTTATCAGCAAGTTTAAAATCAAGATACGTCGCATGACGCGGGGAAGGGCAGTGACCTAATATTGCTGTTGCAATATTTTTAACAGCAGCCCCAGAGACTCGTACAACACCAATGCCACCAGCCCCAGAGGCGGTGGCAATCGCAGCAATGGTGTCTATAGGGTTAGTGCTTTCCACCAGATTTTTTTAATAGAGCTTCAGCATGAATGGTCTTATTGATATACCACTGTTGTGCAATAGAAAGCACATTATTTACCAACCAATACAACACCAATCCCGCAGGGAAAAAGAAGAAAAATATACTGAACACTATTGGCATCCATGTCATTACCTTCGCCTGAATTGGATCAGTAGGCTTTGGATTTAATCTAGTTTGAATAATCATGGATGCACCCATGAGCACTGGTAAGATATAGTATGGGTCTATAGCAGAAAGATCTGTAATCCAGCCAAAGAACGGTGCGTGACGCAATTCAACAGAGCCCAACAACACCCAATATAAAGCAATAAAAACTGGAATCTGCACCAAAATAGGCAAGCATCCACTCATTGGGTTAATTTTCTCTTTTTTATACAGATCCATCATCGCCATTTGCATTTTTTGACGATCATCTCCAAACTTTTCTTTCATAGACTGCAAACGTGGCGCCAACTCTCGCATTTGTGCCATGCTACGATAGCTTGTCGCAGATAATCGATAAAATCCGGCTTTAAGTAAAATCGTCAACAATATAATTGCAACACCCCAGTTGTTAACAAAGGAATGTATTTTTGAAAGCAACCAAAATAAAGGCGAGGCGACTACAGTTAACCATCCATAATCTACCGTGTACTCCAAACCTGGAGCAGTGGTAGTGAGGTCATGTTTTGTTTGCGGGCCTGTAAATAATCTAGCAGGAATCGATAAGCTTGCTCCAGGAGCCACTGTATCTAAGGCACTCTTTGTGCCAATCACGTACATACGATCCGTAAGTTTTTTTGTGTAAAACTCACGTGCTTGCCCATCTTTAGGAATCCAAGCACTCACAAAGTAATGTTGCAGCAAGCCTACCCAACCATCAGTAGTAGCAAGTTTCAAAGGCTCTTTTTCCATATCACTAAATGCGAGCTTTTTAAATTTAGTGGTATCTGTGTAATAAGAACCGCCAGTAAAGGTCGGCATTAATGCCGACCCTTGGTTTGATTCGCTGTCGTGAACTATTTGGTAGTAAACAGCAGGAGTTATGGCGGCTGTTGATCCGTTTTTAAGCTCGTACGTTACATCTATAACATACTGATTACGATGAAAAGTATAAATTTTATCAACCGCAACACCGTTACCCACCCAGCTTAAACGTACTTCTAATGTATCTTGACCTTCTAGCATTTGATAGCTTGAGGCTTTACTTGTAAATATCGCTTTATGTGACGGCAAATCTGCACCAATCAAACCAGTCTGCGCGACATAAGTCATAGGCTTTGCTGCATCATCCAATAAAACAAAATTTTCTTTTTCTGACTCAGAAGCACGATGCTTCAGTAATTCTAAACGACGCAAATCACCGCCAGCTGTTTCAATATCAGCCTTATAAAGATCGGTGTTTACTACGATACGCTGATTGCTTATGAGTTTATACTCATTATCAATTACAGGATCTGCTTTAGGGGTACTTTCAACTACAGTCGGGGTTGGAATACTATTATCTACAACGCCACTGGCTGATGGCTGACTGTTTGACACTTCAGCGGATGGAACTGGCTCATTTTGACGTTGCCAAGCATCCCATAACATCAAAATAGACATTGAAAAAATAACAAACAGTACTAAGCGTCTTGTATCCATAATTTGGGGAATCTTTATAAGATTTTAATTAAAAGTATTTTGGTTTATTGTTTTAAAAGACTAAGGTATGGGATCATGCCCACCCGCATGCCATGGATGGCAGCGTAATAATCGGCGAATTGTATAATAAACACCCCACACTGAACCGTGCTTGGTGATTACCTCTATTGCATATTGCGAGCATGTTGGATGAAAACGACATTGTTGACCAAAAAAAGGACTCAACAATAGTTGATAACCTTTTACCAATCCTATTAATGAGCGCTCAATTATATTCATCACTTCAACAATCTAAAGATCCATCTTTTAACCATAATCGTTATAACACATGAACTTTACATTTTTGATTTAATTTAATGATGAGTAAATCAAACTGTTGTTTTATTTGAATGAAATCCACATGTTCGAATTTTTTTTGAACACGAATCACTAAATCCACATGACTTATTTCATGTTGCTGCAATCTAAAAAACTCACGCAATACGCGACGCATATAGTTTCTATGGACCGACAATTTTGCAACTTTCTTTCCTACTACCAAACCTAAGCGCGCATGATGTTGGCTATTAGGTTGATAATGAACAGCTAAATGCTGCGATGAAATTCGTTTTCGGAAATTAAAAACGGATGAAAATTCATCCGTTTTAATTAACTTAGCCCGCTTATTAAAACTAAGTTTTGACACTACAATCAGCTATTTAAACCATTAGTTGATGTGCTATGTGCGCGTTTAAAATCCTAAATTAGGACTTTAAATTACAAACCTAAGCGTGAGCGACCTTTAGCGCGACGAGCAGCAATAACTGCACGACCACCTTTTGTTTTCATACGAACTAAAAAGCCATGCGTACGTGCACGACGTGTTTTAGATGGTTGATATGTACGTTTCATGTAAATCTCCAGCAAGCAAAATGCTATAAAGGGCGCTATTAAACCCGATAAGACGGTATTTTGTCAACGTTTATTTAGTTTAGCATTTACAGCAAATGCCTGTGGATAAGTTTCACTAAAACAGCTAAAATCAAATGCTCTGTAATTTATGTATTATTCTAACACTTGTTTTAAAAAAATCTTTATATAACAAGAAGTTAATTTGATATTATGTTTTTGGCTGTTTGTTGTTTTTAAGGTATTTTATTATTTAAAGTATGAAAAATTTCTGGCCTAAATGTCTCAATCGTTTTGAGAAAGAGCTCTCCACGCAACAATTCAATACCTGGATTAAACCTCTGCAAATAGATGTAGAGGGTAATGTGGTACACGTTCTCGCGCCTAATAAGTTTGTTTTGCAGTGGGTAAAAGATCGCTTCCTTAAAAAAATTGAGTTATTTGCAAGTGAATTAAATTTAAGCGATATTCAAATCGACCTTGCATTGAATGATACTGTATCTAAAAATGTAGATCCCAAAATCACCACTAACATTGATGTAAATCCAGCTTCTGATAATCCAAAACAAATCAGTAAAGTTAAGTCACCATTAGAAAATAAAGCTCATACGAAGAAAGTAAGTGAACACTCAGGACTTAATCCACTATTTAATTTTAATAATTATGTTACAGGGCGTGCCAACCAGTTAGCACGAGCAGCAGCAATACAAGTAGCCGAAAATCCTGGCAACGCTTATAACCCTTTGTTTATTTATGGTGGTGTTGGTTTAGGTAAAACACATTTATTGCAAGCAATTGGTAATGAGTTAAAACTTCATAAACCTGATGCAAATATTCGCTACTTACACGCTGAACGTTATGTTTCTGATGTAGTAAAAGCCTATGAACATAAAGCTTTTGATGATTTTAAACGTCAATATCACACACTCGATTTGTTATTAATTGATGATATTCAATTTTTTGCAAAGAAAAATCGTACACAAGAAGAATTTTTTTATGCATTTAACTCTCTAATTGAGGCAAAAAAACAGATCGTTATTACTTGTGATACGTATCCAAAAGAGATTGCTGATGTAGATGAGCGTTTAAGAACACGTTTTAGTTGGGGTTTGACAGTAGCGGTAGAACCACCAGAATTAGAAATGCGCGTAGCTATTTTATTAAAAAAGGCTGAAGCAGTTAATTTAGATCTTTCTGAAGATGTCGCTTTTTTTATTGCAAAACAGATTAGGTCTAGCGTGCGTGAATTAGAAGGTGCGCTTAATCGTATTATTGCAATGTCTAAATTTACTGGCCATGCTATTGACGTACATTTAGCTAAAGATGCGTTACGTGATTTAATTGCTGTACGCGGTAGACAAGTTACTATGGAAAATATACAAAAAACAGTTGCTGATTATTACAAAATTAAAGTTGCTGAGATGTATAGTAAAAAACGTTCTCGTAACTTTGCTAGACCACGTCAAGTTGCAATGGCTCTATCACGTGAATTAACTAATCATAGTTTTCCTGAGATTGGAGAGGCTTTTGGCGGAAGACATCACACTACTGTAATGCACGCTTGTGATGAAGTTGATTTGTTGCGTCAAAATGACCCAAGTATTGCTAGAGATATTAGTTTTTTAGTTCAAGTAATAAGAGATTAAAAAATTCAAGAACTCAATATACTAATAGTTAACCTAAGGATGACTTGTGGATTAAATGAGCATAAGTACGCATGTTGTAAAAATGCCATTATTTGTTAACAATTAATCCACAATACATTATGTAGTTTTTAAGATAAAAGTTTAATAATTAACTTATTGTTTTTAAATAAAAATAAGTACTTATACACAAAATTATTTACTATTATTATTGTTATTATTTATATATATATTATTTAGGTTATAAAAATGAATATAAAAATCAACCGCGAAGTTTTATTAAAACCTCTAACAGCGGTAGCAAGTATTGTTGAAAAAAGACATACATTACCAATTCTTTCAAATTTATTGTTAGAAGCTAAGCAAAATAAAATCTATTTAACTGCAACAGATTTAGAGATGCAAATTTCCTTATCAGTAGAAAGTGCTACAGATGGAGATTTTTCTACAACGATAGCAGCTAAAAAACTATTAGATATATGTAGATCTTTGCCTGATAGTTCTAATATCAATATGGCAACAAGTGATAGTCGCATCACATTAAAAGCTGGAAAAAGTCGCTTTAATTTACAAACTTTGCCAGCTCCAGATTATCCAATTATGACTAAAACACAAGGTGAAAATACCTTGGTTGTTATAGGGCAACGCCAATTAAAAGATTTATTAAAACAAGTTGAGTTTTCAATGGCTCAACAAGATATTCGTTATTATTTAAATGGCTTGTTATTTGAAGTAAATGCAAATCGCTTAAATATTGTTGGTACAGATGGTCATCGTTTAAGCTTCATATCAACAGAGTTAAAACAAAACTATGACAAGCAAGAAATTATTTTGCCACGTAAAACCGTTATTGAATTAATTAAGTTATTGGATGATAGTGAGGAAGATGTACAAATAGAAATGTACAGTAATCAAGTTAATTTTAGTTTTGGCAATATTAAATTAATTTCAAAAGTAATTGATGGAAAATTCCCAGACTATAATCGTGTCATTCCAGTAGGACATAAAAATACATTTACTATAGAAAGATTAAATGTATTACTTGCTATGCAACGTGCTTCAATATTGTCAAATGAAAAGTATCGCGGTATTCGCATGGTTTTAAGTAACAATAATTTAAAACTAATCAGTACTAATAGCGATCAAGAAGAAGCTGAAGAAGAGTTGGAAATTAATTACCAGGGCGATGTGTTAGATATTGGTTTTAATGTCACTTATTTAATTGAAGTGTTGAATAATACAAATAGCGAGCAAATTGTATTCTCATTTGCAGATGCAAATAGCAGTTGTTTGATTACAGTACCTACCAATGTAAATTACAAATACGTTGTAATGCCAATGCGCATATAAACTGCATGATGTTTCACGTGAAACAAATTAAAAATTAACCAAGTATTTAATTAACTTAATATAAAGACCAAATAGCATGGCTGAAAATATAGCAATATCCCCAGAATACGACTCATCAAGTATTAAGATACTTGAAGGTTTAGATGCAGTACGTAAGCGTCCTGGCATGTATATTGGTGATACTTCTGATGGATCTGGTTTACATCATATGGTATTTGAGGTTTTAGATAATGCTATTGATGAAGCTTTGGCTGGTCATTGTAATGATATTAAAGTTACGATTCATTTAGATAACTCTATTAGTATTACTGATAATGGTCGAGGTATTCCAACAGATATTAAGTATGATGATATTAAAGCGGTAAAACGTTCTGCAGCAGAAATTGTAATGACTGAATTACATGCAGGGGGAAAGTTTGATCAAAACTCATATAAAGTTTCTGGTGGTTTGCATGGTGTAGGTGTTTCAGTGGTTAATGCTTTGTCGGATTGGTTACGTTTGAAAATTTACCGTAATGGGGAAGTGCACCAAATGGAGTTTCAGCGTGGCGTAGCGATGGCTCCGTTAGTGCAAACAGGAAAAACTGATAAACGAGGTACAGAGGTACATTTTTTAGCTTCAACAGAAACATTTGGTTTAGTTGAATATCATTTTGAAATTCTAGCCAAACGTATTCGTGAACTCTCTTTTTTAAATAATGGTGTAAAAATTGAGTTGATTGACCAACGTAATGGTAAGAGTGAAAACTTTGCTTACTCTGGAGGTATTAAGGGTTTTGTTGAGTTCATGAATCGTACAAAAACCGTTTTACATCCAAAAACGTTTTATGCATCAGGCGAAAAAGATGGAATGACAATCGAAGTGGCTATGCAATGGAATGATTCATATGGTGAAACAGTTCAATGTTTCACAAATAATATTCCACAACGTGATGGCGGCACTCATTTAACGGGTTTACGTACAGCAATGACTCGTACGCTTAATAACTATATTGAGCAAAATGAGTTTGCTAAAAAAGCTAAAGTAGAAACAACAGGCGATGATATGCGTGAAGGTATTTGTTGCGTATTGTCAGTAAAAGTACCGGATCCTAAATTCTCATCTCAAACTAAAGATAAATTGGTTTCAAGTGAAGTACAACCAGTGGTTTCTGAGGTTGTGGCAGCTAAATTAGCAGAGTTTTTACTTGAAAACCCAGTGGATGCCAAAATTATCTGCGGAAAAATTGTAGATGCAGCTCGTGCTAGAGAGGCTGCACGTAAAGCTCGTGAAATTACACGTCGCAAAGGTGTTATGGATACCATGGGTCTGCCAGGTAAATTAGCTGATTGCCAAGAGCGCGATCCAAGCAAATGTGAAATTTATCTAGTCGAGGGTGACTCTGCGGGTGGTTCAGCTAAACAAGGGCGTGATCGTAAGTTCCAAGCGATATTGCCACTCAAAGGTAAAATATTAAACGTAGAAAAGGCGCGCTTTGATAAATTATTAGGTTCGCAAGAAATTGCAACATTAATTACGGCGTTGGGTACCAGTATTGGTAAGGCAGACTTCAATGCTGAAAAGCTGCGTTATCACCGTATCATTATCATGACCGATGCGGATGTCGACGGTGCACATATTCGTACACTACTACTTACATTCTTCTATCGTCAAATGACTGAGCTTGTTGAGCGTGGCCATATTTACATTGCGCAGCCACCACTTTACAAAGTAAAACAAGGTAAAGATGAGCGCTATTTAAAAGATCAGCAAGAGTTAGATCAATACCTGTTGCAGTCCGCACTAAAAGGGGCAGAGCTAGTTACCAAAACTGATGGAGTTACGATTACAGGCGTACCTTTGGCTGAAATCGCTAAGCAAATGGTACTTACAGAAGCAGTAATTCGCCGTATTTCATCGCACTACGATGAAAGTGTATTGCGCGCTATGCAAGATTTAGGCGAGTTAAGTCTAAGCACACAAGAAAGTACGGATATAGCTGCTGAAAAATTGCGCCCAATCTTAGGCGCAATTGGTTCAGAAGTGATTGTGGCGTTTGATCAGGAGACCTCTGCGTATCGTTTAGAGGTTAACAAATATGTGCATGGTAATTTGCAATGCTGTGTAATTAATGATGAGTTCTTAGGATCTGGTGATTACAGGCAAATAAGTCGTATGTCAGCGATGTTGCAAGGATTGTTGGGCGAGGGTGCTTTAGTTAAGCGCGGCGAAAAAGAACAGGCTATCACTACATTTAAACAGGCGTTGGACTGGTTGTTAGAAGAAGCTAAACATAATCTTAATATTCAACGCTATAAAGGCCTTGGTGAGATGAATCCAGAGCAACTTTGGGAAACGACAATGGATCCTACAGTACGTCGTTTGCTCAAAGTGCAAATTGATGATGCGATTGCTGCAGATGAAATTTTTACCACGTTAATGGGTGATCAAGTAGAACCACGTAGAGCGTTTATTGAAAGTAATGCACTTGGTGCAAGTAACTTGGATGTTTAGAGTTTTGTAAAAGTTGCGAATTATTAAAAAAGCCCTTATTGGGCTTTTTTAATGCCTATAGCAAGAGAAAAGTCACTTTATGAATTCACATCATCAATTTAAAAAAGCAGTACATGCAGTGCGTGGCACATTGGGTGGTGCTGAGCATCTGCGTGGCTTGTCTTATGCTGTAGCTAAAGCTCGTCTTAAGTCTGAAGGTGTGAATGAGTTACCTACCAGTAGTGCGCGTAATCTGCTTAGAGTAGCTTTAGATGTTCTAAAAGAACCCATGTTTTCGCTTTTAATGACAGCGGGAGTCATTTATTTGCTATTGGGTGAAGTTGGCGATGCGTTGATGCTGCTGGGTTTTGTTTGTGTTGTTATGGCGATTACCATTTATCAAGAAAATAAAACTGAGCGGGTGTTGGAAGCTCTGCATGATTTAACGAGTCCGCGAGCTTTGGTGATTCGTGATGGCATTGAGCGTCGAATAGCAGGGCGTGAAGTGGTGCGAGGTGATTTGCTTGTAATATCAGAAGGAGATCGTGTCGCGGCAGATGCTGTAATGATAGCGTGCAATCACTTTACGGTTGATGAAGCATTGCTGACAGGGGAGTCTGTTCCTGTACATAAGGTTGCACAAAATAGTGAGAGTGAACTCAACCCTGATTCATCGTTAGTTTATGCAGGGTCTTTAGTCGTGCAGGGACATGGTTTAGCTAAGGTGTTGGCAATTGGAGCTAACAGTGAAATAGGCAAGATTGGTAAAGCATTGCAGGAAGTAGATCAAGAAGTGACTCCTTTGCAGAAAGAAATTGGTCAGTTAGTGCGATATCTAGCCACAATAGGTGTTGTGCTTTGCTTCTTGTTGTTGATGATTTATGGTTTAACAACACATGATTGGTTGCATGGATTGTTGACGGGCATCACCTTGGCAATGTCTATTTTGCCAGAAGAATATCCTGTGGTGCTCACCGTATTTATGGCAATGGGAGCGTGGAGAATCTCCAAGCATCGTGTGCTGACACGTCGAGTACATACAGTAGAGGCACTTGGTTCTGCAACGGTGCTGTGTGTGGATAAAACAGGCACTCTGACATTAAATAAAATGGCTGTACAGCAACTGGTGGTGAATGCATCAAGCTTTGATAACACTGAAGCCCAAGAGGATTTACCTGAGGAATTTCATACGCTGGCTGAATTTAGTATTTTGGCTAGCAATGCCTCACCTTTTGACCCGATGGAAAAAGCTATTCATGAGTTTGGGCTGCACTATTTGGCAGAAACTGAACATTTACATGGAGATTGGGAGCTGGCACATGAATATGCACTGTCTCCGGAGTTATTGGCCTTATCGCAGGTTTGGAAAGCATTAGATCGAGATGATTATGTAGTGGCAGCGAAAGGGGCACCAGAAGCCATCGCCGATTTGTGTCATTTTAATCAACAACAATTGGATAATCTATCAGCACAAGTCAATAATCTTGCTAGGCAGGGGTTACGAGTTTTAGGTGTAGCCAAGGCTAGGTACAGCGGTAATGTTTGGCCAGATATTCAGCATGAGTTTGAGTTTGAGTTTTTAGGTTTGATTGGATTAGCTGACCCTGTACGTCATACCGTTGCGCCGGCCATAAAAGAATGTCATACAGCAGGCATTCGTGTAGTGATGATCACCGGAGATTATCCTGCTACGGCAGCTTCAATTGCGGCACAGATTAATCTTGATATAGGCACTGGTGGCATTATTACTGGGGCTGAGCTTAATCAAATGAATGATAGCGAACTTAGTCAGCGTATAAAACATAGTAATGTTTTCGCACGTATGGTACCTGAGCAAAAACTACGTTTGGTTAATGCACTGAAAGCAAATGGCGACGTAGTTGCAATGACAGGCGATGGAGTGAATGATGCGCCTGCACTTAAAGCCGCACACATTGGTATTGCGATGGGTGAGCGGGGTACTGATGTTGCGCGAGAAGCCGCTGCATTAGTTTTGTTAGATGATGATTTTGCATCGATAGTGCATGCGGTGCGGCTGGGACGAGGTATATTCGATAATCTGCGTAAAGGCATGGCATATATCTTTGCTGTGCACATTCCTATTGTAGGGTTATCTTTTATTCCTTTACTTTTAGGTTGGCCAGCAGTGTTTGCACCTGTGCACATTGTGTTTTTGGAAATGATCATAAATCCAGCTTGTTCTATAGCCTTTGAAGCTGAACCAGCTGAACCTAACGTGATGCGAAGGCCACCCAGATCATCCAATGAGCCGTTGTTTGGCCGGAAAGTTTTGTTAATCAGTTTGTTACAAGGCTTGGTTGTTTTATTGGCAAGCTTGGGAATTTTTTATTATTGCACTATTAACGGCTATAGCGTAGAAAGTGTGCGCACGCTTACTTTCAGTGCTTTAGTGATCGGTAACCTTGGTTTAATCTTGGTGAATCGTTCATGGCGCCATACCTTTTTGCATACCTTAAAAGTGCAAAATCCAGCTTTATGGTGGGTAGTGGGTGGTGCATTAGGTTTTCTGTTGTTAAGCTTGACCACACCTTTTTTACAAGAGATATTCCATTTTTCACCCATTACCTTATGGCAATTCGGACTGAGTGCATTGGCTGGGCTGTTGGGTGTATTATGGTTTGAAGTATACAAAATGATTAAACGCTGATTGACCTTCGTCAATATGGCTAATCCAAAATCCAATTAAACTGCATGCAATTATTATCGAAAGAAACTGTACATTATGACAACCAAAAACTTAGCCTTGCTTCCAGAAGAAGTTAAACACATCGATGCTTATTGGCGTGCTTGTAATTATCTAGCGGCAGGTATGATTTATTTACGTGATAACCCATTATTAAAAGAGCCATTAAAACGTGAACACATTAAAAATCGCTTGTTAGGGCATTGGGGCGCTAGTCCAGGGTTGGCTTTTACTTATATCCATATGAATCGTTTGATTCACACATACGATTTAAATGCGATTTTTATGGCGGGTCCAGGCCATGGTGCACCGGGTGTATTAGGCCCAGTTTATTTGGAGGGTACTTATAGTGAGGTATATCCAAATAAGGGCGAGACTGAGCATGGGATGCGTGAGTTCTTTAAAGAGTTTTCATTCCCAGGTGGTATTGGTAGCCACTGTACTCCAGAAACTCCTGGTTCAATCCATGAGGGTGGCGAGCTTGGTTACAGTGTTTCGCATGCTTTTGGGGCAGCCTATGACAATCCGGATTTAATTGTCACTGTGATGGTGGGTGATGGTGAGTCCGAAACAGGACCGTTGGCAACATCATGGCACTCTAATAAGTTTCTTAATCCAATTCGCGATGGTGCTGTGTTGCCTGTGTTGCATCTTAACGGCTACAAAATCAACAACCCGACTATCCTGTCGCGTATCTCGCATGAAGAATTAGAAAATCTGTTTAAAGGTTATGGCTGGACACCTTATTTTGTTGAGGGTAGTGATCCAGAAACCATGCATCAAGCGATGGCGGCAACGATGGAGCAGTGTGTATTGGAAATTCGTCGGGTGCAACAAGAGGCGCGTAGCAGCGGTAAGCCAACTCGTCCACGTTGGCCGATGATCGTGTTGCGCTCACCAAAGGGTTGGACGGGGCCAAAAGAGGTAGACGGTAAGCGAGTAGAAGGTTTCTGGCGTGCGCATCAAGTGCCACTGAGCGATGTAAAAACACCAGAGCACTTTGCTAAATTAGAAGAGTGGCTACAAAGCTACAAGGTGTCGGAGTTATTTGATGAGCACGGTACTTTATTGCCAGAGCTTAAAGCATTAGCACCAAAAGGCACGCGTCGTATGAGCGCTAATCCACAAGCTAACGGTGGGTTACTACGTAAGGCCTTAATTATGCCGGACTGCCAAGATTATGCGATGGAGATCACTAAACCGGGTACTGTTAGCGCCGAAAATACACGCCCATTAGGTAAGTTCTTACGTGATGTAATGCGAGACAATATGCATAATTTCCGCGTGTTTGGACCTGATGAAAATAGCTCTAACAAGTTAGACAATGTATATGAAGTAAGTAAAAAAACTTGGCTAGCGGATTATTTGCCAGAAGATACAGATGGCGGTGAATTATCGCCAGATGGCCGTGTGATGGAAATGCTGTCTGAACATACGCTCGAAGGTTGGCTTGAAGGGTATCTGTTGACGGGTCGTCATGGCTTCTTCTCTACCTATGAAGCGTTTGTACATGTAATTGATTCGATGTTTAATCAACATGCTAAATGGCTGGCAATGTCGCAAGAAGTGCCTTGGCGTGCGCCAGTCTCATCATTGAATTTGTTGATCACTTCAACGGTTTGGCGTCAGGATCATAACGGATTCACGCATCAAGACCCTGGATTCTTAGATTTGGTAGTGAATAAGAGTCCAGAGGTCACACGTATTTACATGCCACCAGATGTGAATTGCTTATTGTCCGTTGCGGATCACTGTTTGAAGAGCACAGATTATATTAACGTGATTGTGAGCGACAAACAAAAGCATTTACAGTATTTAGATATGGATTCGGCCATTAAGCACTGCACTAAAGGCATAGGTATTTGGGATTGGGCAAGTAACGATCAAGGCGTTGAGCCAGACGTTGTGATGGCAAGTGCAGGTGATATTCCAACCAAAGAGGCTTTAGCTGCGGTGGTGTTGTTACGTGAGAATTTCCCTGATTTAAAGGTTCGTTTTATTAATGTGGTGGATTTATACAAACTTAGCCCAGCTAAAGAGCACCCTCATGGTTTGTCGGATCGTGACTTTGATAGCTTATTCACACTGAATAAACCGGTCATTTTTAACTTCCATGGATATCCATCTTTAATCCATCGCCTTGCTTATCGTCGCAATAATCACGAAAACTTCCATGTGCGTGGCTATAAGGAAAAAGGCAGTATTAATACACCTTTAGAGTTGGCTATTCAGAATGAGATTGATCGTTTTAGTTTAGTGATTGATGTGATTGATCGTATTCCGGCATTGCAGGTGGCAGGTGCGCATGTAAAACAACGAATGAAAGATATCCAAATCGAATGTTGTAACTATGCCTATGAGCATGGTATTGATTTGCCAGAAGTTGATGGTTGGGTTTGGCCTTATTAAGCCGAATTAATAGACTGATTACATCAATATGCCAACCGTATTAACGATTAATAGTGGCTCGTCTTCATTAAAAGCGAGCCTCTTTTCTGCTGATGGTGGGCGACGTGATATGCGTTATATGGGCGTGCGTAATCATCGGCAGGCTTTTGATCAGTTGATGCAAGATTTATCAGGTGAGATGCCAGACGTCATCGGGCATCGGTTTGTGCATGGCGGTGATATCGTAGATGCCGCACGCGTTGTTGATTCTGCAGAGAGACAACGTTTAGGCGGTGTAATTCACTTAGCACCGCTGCATTTACCTGGAAATCTACTCGGCTTGGATTTATGCCAACAGCGCTTTAATGTGCCCCAAATTGCATGTTTTGATACAGCTTTTCATGTGACGATGCCTGAGTTGGCTAAGCGTTTGCCTATTCCGCAAGCATTAGGATTAAGGCGTTTTGGTTTTCATGGCTTGAATTACGCGTATGTGGCCTCAAAGTTGACTGAAGTCCTTGGTGAAGTAGCTCATGGTAAGGTGGTAGTTGCACATCTAGGAAGTGGTTCAAGCTTGTGTTTGTTAGATAACTTAATTTCTGTAGATACTACAATGGGGTATACGCCAGCAGGAGGCATCACTATGGGAACCCGAAGTGGAGATATGGATCCTGGTGTGATGTTAGAGCTAGCAAAACGTTACGATGTAGCGCAATTGAGTGATATGGTTTATCACCAAATGGGGTTGCTGGCATTATCTCATGGCGAAAGTAGTGAAATGAGTGTACTTGTTGCTAGTCAAAGTGAGCATGCAAAATTTGCTGTAGATTATTATTGTCGGCAAGTGCAGGCGGCCATTGGTAGCTTGGCAGCAAAAGCTGGGGGTGTTGATGTATTAGTGTTTACTGGAGGTATTGGTGAACATTCAGCTTTAGTTCGTGCACAAATCTGCGATTCTCTGGGTTTTATTGGTTTTGATTTAGATGCAAAATCCAATAAAGAGAGTTTGATGAGAATTGAAAAGCAGGCACATAAGCCTGTGTTAGTGATTCCAGCTGATGAAGAGGCTATAATTCAGCAACTTTGTATTAAATTTAACCCATTACATTAAATATAGGTTTTTATTATGAGTACAGCACCACCTAATATTCCTGAGCGTCGACAAAACAGGGAAGTGCGAGAAATTTTTGTAAGCGCATGTGAGATTTTGGCACCGATTGTAGCGAGCAATGCTAAAGTTAAAACAGTATCAGCATTTGGCATGGCGAGAATTTTACAAGACCATTTTCCTGCTCTTACACCATCACAAGCCCATATTGTGATTGCAACTGCAGAAAAAATGCATTACGACAGACGACTTCAATCATTACTAAACAAAAAAGCTTAATTTATTTTTAATCCAAAAATGGATTTAAAGCTCAGATTTAAGTCTGTGAAACTGCGTACCGTGGCATTTTCCACAGGGTGGAATATGTCCAGGTTTGTGGAAATGCAAAGCTGAACCACATTGATCGCAAGTTAAAGTGCCTAAGCCTATAATTTCACCCGTGTGATATGCAGCATTAGCTGCAATGTGTTTTAGTTTAATTAATTCTAAAGTCGTTTTATCTGTAGCCTCTGTAAAATTCTCCCATAATTCATTTTTGATCAGCATTAGATCAAAGCCTAACCAATCTTTAAGCTCTTGTTTTGTTTCCTTTAAATGATGCGCTGCGTCTATCAAATCTCGCTGTAGAGATTGTTTTAGTTTGCTGATTTCATCCGAGCTCATTTGCTTGAGAGATTTATGTTCATGATCGTGATCAATGGCAAGATGTAAGCTGATATCGTGCAGTTTGGAT
>CAYQZK010000016.1:0-22339 GCA_964422015.1 uncultured Methylotenera sp. | reverse complement strand
TCGCACGCCTATGGCTATGATTATGGGGTTTAGTTTTATATTGAATAGGGATGTTGTTGAAGAGCCTGCAAAAAGTTACTTGGCTAATATCGAACAAACCACCAAACAACTCACGGTAATGATTAATGATATTTTGGATTTTTCTAGCATAGATTCAAACCGTTTAAAAATCAAGTTAGTATATTTTGAGCCACATTCCTTGTTTGAGTTAGTGGCAAAAAATGTTGAGCAACAGATTGCAAAAACCAGTCTTAATGTGAAGCTTGAAATTGACCCTAGTTTGCCAGTAGCGCTAAATGGCGATCCAGTTCGCATATTGCAGATACTTAATAGTTTTTTGAGTAATGCGATTAAATTTACACAGCATGGGTGTATTACGGTTCGAGTGTTAACCATCAATATGGTCGATGGTGATATCAGATTGCGCTTTGAAGTACAGGATGAAGGTATTGGTGTTAATCCAGAAATTCAAGAGGATTTATTTCAAATGTTTAACCAAGCTGATAACTCTGCAACACGCAGTTATGAAGGAGCAGGCTTAGGTCTAGCACTCAGCAAACAATTGGTTGAAATGATGGATGGTGAAATAGGCGTACACAATAATATAGGTGCTGGATGTACCTTTTGGTTTGCAGTAACACTAAAAACAACCACTCAACTAGACGGCGGATTTAACACAATGCAGAGTGGTGATTGGCAGCAAATTAGTAAAATTGTTACTTATCTGGCCGAACTTTTAGCCGCTGAAGACCTTAATGCACTTAATTTGTGGTCTTGTAGTAGCCACATTTTAGAACCAGTACTGGGGGATAGGCTACCAGCATTCATGAGTGCAATTGAAGTGTTCAATTTTGAAAAAGCCTTACTTGTACTGAGGGAGGCGATATCTGAATGTCCGGACTTTTTAATTGATTGCTTAGATAGTAATCAAATGATTGCTAGAAATCACAATGATATTGAGCATCTATGAGTCAATTATTTTCTAATATTTTTTCTAGTGCACGTCGTCAGCAGATCAATGACTTGTTGTTCTGGATATGCATGGTAGTGATACTTGCCATAGTCTTCATTCTATATTTAGTGTTGTCAAAAAATTGGCAATCAGCAATGTTAATTGCACCACTCGTTTTGGCAGCGGTTTGGCTGTTATGGCTGAATCATATGCATAGGACTGCCGAACGAAATCTTACCCGTTTAAAAAAACTTTATGTAGCGCTGTTTAGTATTAAACAAGCCATTATTCATGCAACAGATGAAACACAGTTGTGGAATAGGATATGCAGTATTGCCGTAGAGAATAGTTTAATGAATATGGCTTGGCTTGGTGTGGAGGATACCGCAAGCCAGCGTATTGTTCCTAGGGTCAAAAAAGGCGAAGGTGTTGAGTATCTGGATGAGATTATCATTTCGACTAATGCTGATTTTCCTGAAGGTCAAGGTGTAATTAGCCTCGCTTGGCGAGACCAAAAACCAGCTATTAATAATGATATGGCAAATAATCCGATCATGGCGCCTTGGCAGAAACGAGCAAAGGCTTATGGATGGAAGTCTAGTGCAAGCTTTCCAGTGTTACAGGGAGGCATGCCCTATGCAACATTTACGGTCTATCATAATGAAACGAATGTGTTTGATGATGAGGTTGTGGCTTTACTTGAGGCTATGACTCAAGAGGTTTCAATGGCATTAGATTATTTGGAATCAAGACAGGCCTTGATTGAAAGTGCAGAGTTTTCCAGATTACTACTTGAATCTGCAAATAGTGGTATTTGGGGCTTGGGATTAGACGGTAGCACCACTTTCATTAATCCAAAGGGTGCAACAATGCTGGGTTATGCGATAGACGAAATTTTGGGTAAACCAGCGCATTCATTATTTCATCATAGTTATGCTGATGGCTCGCATTACCCACAAGATAAGTGTCAGATGTATGCCACTATTTTGGATGGTCAGGCACGCTATGTCGCTGATGAAGTGTTATGGCGAAAAGATGGGAGTAGTTTTCCTATTGAGTACAACACACATCCTATCATTAGGCAGGGTAAGGTGCTGGGGGCTGTTGTGGTGTTTCAGGATATTACCCATCGTAAAAACGCTGAAGCTGACTTACAAAAACTTTGGCTCGCTGTAGAACAGAATCCTGTTGCTATTTTTATCACAAACCTAAAGATTGAGATTGAATATGTAAACAAGTGTTTTACGGAGATGACCGGCTACTCTCGCGAAGACGCAATTGGCAAGAACCCACGTTTTTTAAAGTCAGGCTATACCAATCAAGAAACGTATCGAGAAATGTGGGAAAAGTTATTGCAAGGTGAGGTCTGGACAGGAGAGCTGAATGATCGATGTAAGGACGGTCGTGAGATTGCGGTATGGAGCAAGATATCGCCTGTTCGTCAGGCCGATGGGAGGGTCACACATTATCTTGCTATTCAGGAAGATATCTCTCAGAAGAAGCTTTTAACGGCGGAGCTTGATGCTCACCGTTTCAATTTAGAGAATCTGGTGGATGAACGATCCGCAGAGCTTGCCGCAGCGGTAGAAACCATTAAAGTCAACGAGGAAAGGTTTGGCTTTGCACTGGATGCTAGTAATGATGGTATCTGGGACTGGAATATGCAGACCAATCAGACTTATTGCAATCAGGCTTATTTCAGCATGTTAGGTTATGTGAAGGATGAGTTTGAGCCCAACGCGCAAAGTCATTGGGTCAACCTTCTACATACAGAAGAGAAAGATGATACTGTAAACACCATCATGCATCGACTGCAAAGCGAGGGTAACTTTGAAGTTGAATTTCGGATGCGCACTAAGAACGACGGCTATAAGTGGATATTGAGTCGAGGGAAAGCGGTTGAATGGGATGCGCACGGTAATCCTATTCGTGCCGTGGGTACACATACCGATCTAAGTGCCCGTAAAGAGATCGAAATGGCATTACTCAACGCTAAAGAAGCCGCAGAGATGGCAAGTCAGAGTAAAAGTACGTTTTTAGCTAACATGAGCCACGAAATACGCACGCCTATGAATGCCATCATGGGACTCACTTATTTATTGAGCAAGGATATTACTGAACCATCGCAAGCCGATAAAATTTTTAAGATAAGCACTGCAACTAATCACTTACTGGGCATTATTAATGACATTCTAGACTTATCTAAAATTGAGGCCAATCATCTATCTTTAGAGGCGGTACCTTTGAATATAGTGAAGGTGATTGACGATGTGCTTACTATGAAAGCTGAGATGATTGAATTCAAGCAGTTAGAGTTTATAAAGGTGCTAGATCCACGACTTATCGATTTGTACTTAATTGGAGATCCACTACGTATCGGGCAGATCATCATTAATTACATCAGTAATGCTATCAAATTTACTGAGCACGGCAGTATCACTCTATCGGCCATGCTGGAAGAAGAGCGTGAGGGTTATGTCATGCTGCGCGTTGAAGTTAAGGATACAGGAATAGGCATCGATGAGGCAGAGCAGACACGCTTATTTAAAGCATTTGAGCAGGCAAATAGTTCCACCACCCGCAATTATGGAGGCACGGGGTTGGGGCTGACTATTTCTAAGCGATTAGCAGAAATGATGGGAGGCACAGTTGGGTTTTTCAGTCGTGTTGGACAAGGAAGCACCTTTTGGTTTACAGCACCCCTTAAGCAAAGTGGTGATTCTTTGCTAAAACCATTACCTGCGAAAAGTAGCTCTATCCGTCATGGTGCTCGTGTTCTGTTGGTAGAAGACAATAAAATTAATCAAGAGGTTGCTAAGGAGTTGCTTGAGGTTGCAGGTCTTCAGGTAGATATTGCTATTCACGGTCGGGATGCATTGGAGAAAGTACAGCAGTCAAGTTACGATTTAGTGCTAATGGACATTCAAATGCCAGTGATGGATGGCATAGAAGCTACGCGCCATATCAGAGAGCTGGGAATTAGGCTTCCTATAATAGGTATGACGGCAAATGCCTTTGTTGAAGATCGGCAGCGTTGTATTGATGCTGGTATGAACGAGCATCTATCAAAACCAGTTAATCCGGAATTGCTCTATGAAACTCTAAGTAAATGGATTCCATTGAAAGAGGATAGTATCGTTATGCCGGTGATTAGCCAGCATCTGCCGCCAAATAAACTTCTGTCGCTTGCCTCTGATCGTGAGACGATTAGTCAAATCAATCAGGTTGCCGGTTTGGCCTACTTTGGAGGTCGACTGCCAAGTTATCGGCGGATATTAGGTTTATTTGAACAAACGCATAGCGGTGACTTTGCTGAGTTACAGTTGGCACTTGATTCAGGCGATTATGGCTCGGCTCAACGTATCGCGCACTCGCTCAAGAGTGTTTCTTTAACCCTTGGTGCAGAGAGTTTAAGTAAGCTTGCACAAAGTGTAGAAAAGCGCATTAGAGAAGTTAAGATAGATGCTGAGTTGTCGGCCGAAATTGTGTCGATGACTGAAGCGTTTAAGTTGGTGTGTTCTGAGATTGCTGCCATGCAGATTGATATTAATGCTCCTGCTTTGATTGATGTTGATCCCCAATTTTTTCATGCATTGGTCGCAAAATTTGAGTTGCAGTTAGACAATCAAGACAGTCATGCCATAGAAACGTGGCGTACTCTAGAGCCATTACTGGAAGAGGCAGTCGGTGTAGATGTAGTGGAGCAGTTGGCACAGCAGATGCAGAGGCCATTGGATTTGCTCGCTGCTCAAGCAACTTTGCGTAAGATTGTGCTCGATTCACCTGGTATTAAGTCATAGCACAGTGAATTGTCTAGAAGAAGAACCCAAGCTTATATAGACGGTGTAATTATCATCAATTATGACTCTTGATGACACGAAATTTTATTGGCCCATGCTAATGCAGTGTTTTGGCAAGTCATAATTAAATCAGAGCTAAATTCAAGTGCTTTCGCACAATCTTCCGCAATATCAAAATCACCTGCCTCAATTGCTTCAGTGAGTGACAGCATGATTCCTAGTGGGCCTTGATGATTCAACAGTGCTACCTGAACGGTATCTGAAAGTTTCATCTTACTGACAATGTCTTCCATTGGCTCATCCAATAAGGCGTCTGCCAATGAAATGACGCCTGTGATAAATGCCATGTCTTCTAAGGTAAAAGACACTTTGTGCTTGTAGTGAGCACTGAGTACTTCCATAAATTTGGCACGCCATAATGCAGACCGCATGAGCGCACTAGGACGTATGTTTCCATCCAACGTGTAAAGAAGAGTTTGCAGCCAACGAATCATTTGAGAACGACCAAGAATGAAAATGGCTTGCCTAATAGTGCTGATACTTAAGCCAGAACCTGCTGAATTGACCATATGAAATAATTGCAGACTTAGCTCTGGGTTTTCTTTATAGAATTTTTCTAAGCGCATGTCTGGACCGTCAGAATTAAGCTCTGCAATTAACTCGATGACGGTCTGCATAGTGACAGAATGATTTTTATGAGTTGCTTTTTTGCGTATTTGGTAAAAACGGCCCTGTAAGAATGTGGCGTTAAGCTCGCGTGCCAGAGCCAAACTTTGCTCATTATTGACGCGTGATGCTAGTACACTGACATGACTGCCTGCCATCTGTTTTACCGCTATTCGAGCGTTAGTTTCGTTATCCATACGCACTCTGGCGAAACTAGAATGGGCTAACAGTGGCTTACGCACATCATCAGGCCCCCAAGCATCAAGGGCTAATGCATAGCCATCTTCGGCCAATTTATTGAATTGATTAATTAGAGTGTCCGAGACCTCTACGCATGCTGCGAGTTCTAGCACAATACGGGCCTTAGGTAGGTAGCTCACCATTTCGCTCATAAGAAACTCTTCAGCAACCTTGATAAACACCAAGCGGTCGCGAAATAATTCATCTATTCCAGTATAGATAAATGCATTGAGTATGGCGTTCACACTTTGCGCAGCAGGTAATGTATATCCATTGTCTAAGCCACTTTGTAAGTTGCGACTAACCATCTCAACACCAATAATATTGAGTTGAGTATCGCAAATAGGTTGATATGACAGTAAGTCTCTGCGGATAGTGGGTTGTTCGTTTGTTTTAATCATGGCAGTTTCTCAAAATGAATGTCATTACGTTTTTTTTCTGGCTAAGGTAAAGTTGCTAATCATTTTGTTTAATTCGATTGGACTAAACGGTTTGATCAGATAAGCATCTGCACCAGCATTAGTTCCTTCCTGCATATCCAGTTTTTGTCCGCGAGCTGTTAGCATTGCAATGAAGGTATCTTTGATCGCTTCATCATTCTTAACTTCACGGCAAACTTGTAAACCATCTTTTTCACCCGGCATCATAATATCTAGTAACACTATATCTGGGCGCCATTCACGTATTAGCATCAGTGCGTCAATCCCGTTGGCAGCCTCACGAATACTGTAGTCTCCAAAAGAGAGCGTCAGTCTCAGTAAGTTGCGTACTTCTGCGTTGTCATCAACGACCAGTATTTTGTGTGTCATATATATTTCCTATCTTCTTGGGATGGGCTGAGTGTTTGGCACAGGTAATATGAGTGTTACTGTGGTACCTTTTCCATATTCACTTTCAACCAAAACTTGACCATGATGGTGTTCAATAATTTCTTTGATGAGGGACATGCCTAGCCCTGTGCCAGGGAATCTACCTGAGGTATCTGCGCGATAAAATCTTTCGAATATGCGTGTTACTTGTTGTGGTGTCATGCCAATGCCGTGGTCACTTATGGTAATCGCCACTTCGTTTTTATCGCTTGTTTGATTGAATGTAGCACTCATGCTGACTTCGCTATTTTTATCGGAAAATTTGAAGGCATTGCTCAGGCAGTTTTTCAGTGCCTGAGTGATTTTATCCTTGTCAATCATGAGGTCAGGTAGTTCTGGTAAGGGAAGTAATTTGATTTTTCGGGTATCGTCAGCCAACATAAAGGTTTGTGCTAAGTTTTCAATGATAGGGGCTATTGGCCCTTTCACCATATTAAAAGCCTTTCCAGCACGGGCTTCAATTCGAGCTAGATCAAGAAGCTCATTGAGTAATGTCACTATACTTTGAGATTGATCGTGAATAGAATCTACCATGCGAGTTTCAGTGTTTTTATCAAATGAATTCAGCTTAAGCAGTTCCGCGTAGCCAAGAATAATCGACATCGGTGTACGTAGTTCATGCGCGGCAGTGGAGAGAAATTCTGACTTCATTCGGTCAACCAGTGTTTCCGCGGTAATGTCGCGAAAGTACATGACGCGGCTCAAACGTTGTTGGTCTAACTCTATAAGTGAACGTAGCAGCACACGGTGTTCTGGAATAAAAATATCGATTTTTTCACCATAGTCTGTCGCCCGACGTTTTGGCAACTGGTTGTTTTGCATTGCAAAACTGACTGTAGCAAAATGTTGCACATGTGCTGTTGTGGGGTACTTTGAATTCTCACCACATATTTCCTGCATGATGCTGTCGAACTTCTCTTCTTGAATGCCAATCAGTCTATCGTAACCAATACCTGTAATCTGACAAAATGCTTTGTTGACGTGCAAAATGGCACTTGTTTTATCCATGACGATAATGCCATCAGGACTTTGGGAAAAAAGTGTGTATAGATCTTCTTCACTTTGTTTGAGTGCACTTTCCAACTTTTTATGTACAGTGATATCTGTATGTGTGCCTACCATTCGAAGTGGCTTACCTTCAGAGGTGTGATTGAAAACCATTCCTCTATCTAATATCCACTTCCAACTACCATCTTTACACTGCATACGGTGTTCGTTGACATAAGTTGTGTTTTTACCGTCCAAATACGCTTTTATATCTGCGAGTACGGATTCTTTATCTGCTGGATGTACGCGGCTTTCCCATTCGGATAACGCGTTACTGACTTCATGTTCAGCGTAACCTAACATGCCTTTCCAGCTCTTAGAAAAGATGACCGTATTTGTTTGCAGGTTCCAGTCCCATACCCCATCGCCAGCTCCTTCCAATGCATATTTCCAGCGCATTTCACTTTCAGCTAGTTGCTCTTCTGATTGGCGGCGCTTCTGTATCACAGTAGAGAGCAACATGCCAACTAAAGAGAGTGTAATCAAATAGAACCAGGTGTTAACTAAGTTGACTGCATTACTGCCCTTGCCGAAAATACCTAATCCCTGACTTGCACCTATAACTGATTGAATCGCAATGATGCTAATGATTAGTAACGTGCCGTGTAATCCAAAACGCAGTGCGCCCCAACACACAAATACAAATATCCAGTAACTGCCAATAATGTTGCCAAAATAACTGTTCATCCAACCCATGAAAAGAATCTGACCAAAGATAAACGTTAGTAACAAATAAGACAGCATCTCTATTTTGTATTGAGTTGTACTAAAGCTGATTGGCGTTAGTTTTCGCCAAGTCATCATTAGTGGAGTAATCAGTAGAATCCCTAGTAGGTTGCCCATCCACCAGTGCAGCACATTCACCAATAAACTTTCCCATTGGTATATGCCAAATAAGTTCAGTAACACACAGCCGCTGATTGATGCGATACCACTACTAATTACAGCAGTTATGCTTAGTATGATGAGGTCGGCAGGATCGCTGAACGTTGCGTTAAAACGCATGCCACGATATTGCAATATGGATAACAGCCATACACCGATTATTGGCTCTAGGGTGTTGCTGAATAGTGCGATTGAAGCAGAATGTAGAAGTGACCTATCTAATACCAATATATAACCAGCAAGCATGCCAACAAAAATAGCGGGCCAGTAGCGCTTGCCATACTGAAGCAATAGGCCGAATCCGATACCACTGGGTAGCCAGATGATAGAGGCTTCGCCGTTATTGTGGAGGTAAGTAAAGGTCACTTTGGTGAGCAGAATGTAAAGTAGGACGATGCCCAGCATTCGCAACAGATCAAACTGGTTATATGAGCTTAAGTAATTAATTCGCGACATTATTCACCGTCCTGAGACTTAGCTTGCGTCAACCATAGCGTGACGCTAGTGCCTTTGTTAGGCAAGCTCTTAATCTCAATATTCCCACCCATTAAACGCATAATTTCATGTGCGATTGACATACCAAGTCCAGTGCCTGGAACGCTACCTGACATGTCTGCTCGCCAAAATCTATCGAAGACTCGCTCCATTTGCTCGTCAGTCATGCCAACTCCATTGTCTTCAATTTTGATGCCGACTTTAGCTACATCGTTTACTACGTCTTGTAACATTCGCAAGCTCACTTCGCCATCAGCAGAAAATTTATAAGCGTTATCTAACACATTAAGTAGTACGGTTTTAAATTTTTCAGCATCTACACTGATATATATGTCTGAGAGCGTGTTGCAGAATATTGGAGTGCGATCTGGTGGAGTTTGAAACATGCTCAGCGTTTTAATTACCAGTAAATCTGCCTGATATTTTTTGACATTTAAATCTGCAATACCTTTACCTTCGATTGTCGTTAGATCTAACAATTCGTTAATAATTTTGACTAGCCATTTCGATTGATTAACGATGTTTTGCAATGCGTTCTGATGCATTTCTTGAGGCACCATTTGATTTATGAGTAGTTCGGAGTAGCCCATTATGCTAGTGAGTGGAGTGCGTAACTCATGAGCAGCAGTGGCTAAAAAGTGATTTTTCATCAAATCGACTTCCGCTTCGCGTGTCATGTCGTGCATGTAAATTACTTTGCTTGCTAGTAACACATTGTCTTGGTTGGCGTTGCGAATCGCACACAGTAGTACACGACTCTTGGGTTGTTTCAGATCTAAACGGAAGCTGTGCTGCTGATTGATACTAATCTTATCTTGCTGGGTTAGTTTAGCCAGCTTTTGCCATAGAGCTTCTTCTTGTATCCCTAACCATTCGCTTGCCTCTGAGCCTGTCATACGGCAGAAGGCAGGGTTTACTAGTACTACTTTAGATTGGTTATCTATGGATATGAACCCACCTGGACTGAGGTCAAAAACGGACTGTAATTGGCGTGTTAATGACAGTAGCGCGACTTCAGCTAATTCACGTGATTTGCTGGCCTCATAAAGTTGTGAGCCCATCTTCACAATACCTTGAGCAGTTCGGCTTAATTCGGAAACATTGAAGTTAGGTGAAATCTGTTGATATTGACCTTCAGCGACATTTTTCAACATGAGGTCAATTTTTTCTAGCGGTTGCGAGATAAACTCACTCATTTGTTTTGCACGGCGAAATAATACAGAGAAAAACACAATATAGAACACTAACATGCCGCCTACCATTAGCCATGCTAGCGTATTAAGGCGATTTGCGAGTGACTGCGATGTTGCATACACATTGCTTTCTGGTACTGTAATCAGCAGTTTCCAGCCTGTTTCAGGAATGGTGGCCCATGACACCATTCTCTTGCCGTTCAGGTCGGCATGCATCATGCCGCTAGGCTGGTTGCGAAGTGCTTTCGATAGCATGGCATTACTGGTGCGATCAAACAGATTGAAGTCAGCAGGCTTAAATGTGTCTTTCTGTATTGCTTCTGAATAATGATGGTTAGTAAATTCATGCAGCCCCCAGTCTGATTCGCCTGCCTTGGGTAGCGCGATAATCGTACCTGTGCGGCTGATTAATAAGCCATATCCATTCCATGGAATTTTAAGATCTAACACGTCGTTGATGATGGTGCTAACCGTTACATCGGCACCTACAACACCTTCAAGAAAATCTCCAGAATAGACTGGTGCAATGCATGATGTCATCCAACCTTGTCCAGCGGGGTCAACGTAAACATCTGTCCAAACCGCTTTGCGTTGCGGATTGTGTTTTAAGTCAGCCTCATAATAAAAATTGAACGAAGGAATATGCATTTTTGGTGCGTATTGGGTGAGCACATCGAAATAAGGATAAATACGATTAAGTGAATCAAATGTGTTGTAGTAAGTCTGCACAATTAGTGGAAACGATTTTTTTATACCAATATATGGACGATCTAAGCCTGCGCTACGATAAGCTTTTTCTCGTTCTTTTTCGCCGATAGGTATTACTCCACTATAAAAAAGTGCGGCGCTATTTTTTGCATCGTGCGTGGTATAGAACACGCCATCTTTAGAATAAGCAAACCGACTTGGATCGTCGCGCTCAAATTTTTCTGACCCTGTCATAATGTGAGTCGTTTGCTGACGTAAGAATTCAGTGGCGTGCGTAATACCCTCTAGTTGACGGTTAATGCCAGCTGCTTCGCGTTTTGCGGTTTCTGTAACATTTTCTTCGGCGAGCATGCGCACGGTTTGAATGTTTTCGTTGTTTGAAATGGAGTTACTAGCGAAGTACAAGGAAATTAGTGCAACCTCAACGATTAGAAGCGGAATGAGGGATGTGCGGAAATACGAGCGCCAGATCCAGCGTACCAGCGGAATATGTTGGCTGGCTATAGCGCCTGTGATTTTAGTGTCTGCAGTATTGTTCATTTGAGTTGAATTAATGGGTTCACTCTTAAACTATTTATGCTTACAACTTCATTAATCCTAATTCTGTTGCACGTTGTATGCATAGCGTTTCCAGCGTATCAAAAGGTACTGGTTTCGGTAATATGGCAACACCTGGAGGAAGTCCGCCACTTTCGAGAATTTCAGCTGCAGATAATCCCGTAATGACGATAAATTTAACGTCAGTAACCTCAGGCATGCTCTGCAAGCTACGTAGCATCTGAAATCCATTCATATTTGGCATACGTAAATCCATTAAGACCAGTTGTGGATAATAGCGACCAATTTTGAATAGTCCTTCTATGCCATCCTCTGCGGTAAATAAAGTATGCGGAAAATTAAAAGTAGAAAAGCGTAATTTATATAGATCCAGCAAAGGCTGACTGTCTTCTACTACCAGTACTCGTAGCGGTCCTGTTGCACTAATTAATGCAGGATCAAGCGCAAATGTTTGTAGATGATTGTTTTTTTGATTCGCACTAGGTTGCGGTGAATGTTGGTTAATCAGCGCTTCAACTTCACTGAGCAGCAGGCGTCGGTGGCCACCCAATGTGATTTTGGCGAAAAGCTTGCCACTGTCTACCCAGTTTTGAATGGTGCGAACGGTAACACCTAGCATAACTGCCGCATCACGCGTGGTGATGTAATTTTCATTACTGTCTGTGGACTTGCTAGAAATAATGGAGTTAGAGATAGCTTGCGATGAGGGCGGCATCTCTTTATTGACTAAAGTTTTAAAATTAGACATAGGCTGTTACTCGACTTTATATAGTTAGCATAAACATTATCTACTTGCAGCAATAAAACTGTATCATATTTTTCATTTTTATCAAATAATTTTAATAAATTATGATAATAATGAAATTAAATGAATTTTCGCGTGTAATAATATAGGGTAAATAAAGATGCATTGATATTTATGTTTTTTTAAATCTCATTTTTTTATCATGCGCTTTCATTCAAGCTTAACTAAGAGATAGGGTGGCCCATGGAAAAAATGCTGATTGTTGACGATAACGGAGAATTAAGAAAAATTCTCATGCTTACTTTCAGTTATGGTAAATACAGGCTTTTTCAGGCTGAAAATGGTGAGCAGGCCTTGGATTTGGCTAGGCGAGAAGTGCCAGATGTGATTGTGCTCGACATTATGATGCCAGGAATGGATGGTTTAGAGGTTTGTCGTAAGATTAGAGCTATACCTGCTCTAGCAAACAGTTATGTAATTTTATTGACTGCGCTTGGACTTCAGTCTGACCGTCAAGCAGGTATGGCAGCTGGCGCAAACTATTATATGGTTAAACCTTTTTTGCCTACTGACTTAATTATGTTGATAGAAGGTGTGCGTACCGGTAAAAAATCGGTAGATGAAATGCAGGTTAAAGGCCCAGCTATTGCTATGCGTTTTAGCGACGGAAAATCCTAAATGACTGGATGTTACTTGCACCTTTGCGTGTGTTTTCGTGGATGTAGCTAGAATTTTCTTGCTGAAATTTTCCAATACAGTATTAGCAAGTCTTTAGTCACTATCAGTGATATGTAACCTAAGTCAGACTATGACAAAACCTAGAAAATCAATATGAGTCTCAAGCAACGTTTAAATTTAATGGTCATTATCCTTGCGTTAGGGCTTGCAACATTGATTGGGTTTTACACCCATGAAATGAAGAAAGTTTATCTCTCAGCTAATTATAGTAATGCCAACATAGTGCCTTCCATGTTGCTAATAGATGATGCTGTGGCTAATTTTGGTCGAATGAGAGTTGGGGTCTACAAACTCGCCCTTAACCAAGATGATTCGATGGATGATGCCATTAGACAGTCAATAGTTGAGTCTAGAAAGATAATGCAGAAATCACTTCAAGATTACGAAGAGTTAATTGCAACTGAACAAGATAGATTTTTGCTTATCAACGATCAAGTGGCCATGAGTGCTTACTTGGACAAAGTTGAAGACATGCTAATCATATCTAGAAATGCACAGCATGATGAAAAACTGCAAGCCCTTATTCATGAAGCGATGCCAGCGGCAGAAACGCTTAACGATGTTCTTGATAAGCACATGGATTACAACCAAGATTTAGGTTTAAAGTCAGCAGCAGAAGGTGCTGCAACAATGCAAACCGCCTTATGGGCTTTATGGGGCATGGGTGGGCTTATTGTTATTTTAGTGTTTATGTTTATGTATTATGTTTCTCGCCAAATCATACGTGGCATGAATCAAACGTCAGATGTCATGCAAAAAATTGCAAACGGGGATTTAAGCTCACAGATTGTAATTAGCGGCGATGATGAACTGTCAGAAATGCTAAGAGGCATGAATGACATGCAACACAATATTTCTCAGATAGTGCTGGATTTTGAACGTATCGTTGAGTCGGCCGCACAGCGCGGTGATTTTAGTATTAAATTAAATTTAGATGGAAAGTATGGATTTATCAAAAGTCTTTCCGAGCAACTCAATCATCTATCGAACATTTCGGAAAATGGCTTAAAAGACGTTACTCGCTTAGCCCGTGCCATTTCTACTGGTGATTTGACTCAAACCATTAGCCAAAACTATCCTGGTTTATTTGGCGAAATGTCATCTGCGCTTATGGTCATGCAGGATGCGAGCATTGCTTTAGAAGATACTCGCTGGGCTAAGGAAAATATCACCCGCATAATCGTTGCTGTACAAAAAACAGAAACTTTTCAGGATTTCGGTAATGCATTGTTGAATGAGCTATGTCCAGTCATGAATGCAGCGCAGGGTATATTTTATGTTGATCTTCAGCTGGCTGACGGCACTTACGTGCTTCAGCCGGTATCGGCTTATGGCCGCCCATTGGATGTGCCTAGCTATGCAAGAGGTGAGGGCTTGGTTGGGCAGTGTGCACGTAATATGTCACAAATCTTACTAGATGACCCTACTGGAAGTGCATTGCGCTTAAGTTCAGGATTAATGGATGCACCACCTCGCCAGATTGTGTTGCTACCACTAAATTTAGTGCA
The DNA here is from genome assembly GCA_964422015.1 of uncultured Methylotenera sp. GTDB lineage: Bacteria > Pseudomonadota > Gammaproteobacteria > Burkholderiales > Methylophilaceae > Methylotenera. The sequence continues at coordinate 7,935 of CAYQZK010000016.1, read as the reverse complement.
TGGGGCCATAGGTGTAATAGAGTTAGCCTTAGTTACATTACCAGAACCACGAGTTTGCACCATTAAAGATGAACTTCCAATCCTTATAACTCCGATTCTTGAAGTGTTGAGACGCAGCTTGCATACGCAGCATTTGGCAGAGGAAATTAAGGAGCAGGCAGAGGAGCTAGATGCGCAAAAAAATGCATTGTTAATCAACGACACCGCATTACGCGCAACTAATTCGATGATGAACGACATTCTCGCGGCGGCCACTGAGATTGGCATTATTGGTGCTGATTTAAATGGAATTATTACTTTATTTAATAGTGGGGCTGAGCGCTTGCTGGGCTGGTCTGCAAATGAAGTTGTTGGTGTTGAGACATTGAATCGGTTTAGATTGGCATCTGAGAATGATGCTTCATCCGATCAAGCTGAAAATTCTGATTTAGGATCTCACCCTAGTGAATGTACTTTTATTCGTAAAGATGGCTCAAGTTTTACAGGCCAGATCATGATCACGCCGATTTACTCAGAATCTGGTGATGTCAGTGGGAGCCTCGGCATGATGCAGGATGTGTCTTTACGCCGTTTAGCAGAGGATGAGCTACTTAAATCTAAAGACTTGGCAGAAGAAGTTTCACGTCTAAAGTCTGACTTCCTTGCTAATATGAGCCACGAAATTCGTACGCCTATGAATGGCATTATTGGTATGGCACATCTTGCTTTAAATACTGAATTGACGCCTCGTCAACGCGATTATCTACAAAAAATTCATCTTTCAGGACAGCATCTGTTGCGCATTATCAATGATATTTTAGATATATCTAAGATTGAGTCTGGAAAGTTAGTCCTTGAGAATAATGCATTTGAACTAGAGGCAGCACTAGCGAATGTAGTGAATTTAGTCAGTGAAAAAGCTGCCGAAAAAGGTTTAGAACTGGTACTCGACATTGCTAAAGATGTGCCTGTTGATCTAATTGGTGATTCTTTACGTTTGGGGCAGGTATTAATCAACTATGCCAACAATGCACTTAAGTTCACTGCGCAGGGTGAGATTGATATCGTGGTGAGGGTGCGTGAAAGAACTGATGATGATGTGTTGCTTTATTTTGCAGTAAGTGACACTGGCATTGGCCTTAGTGGTGAGCAGATTCAACGATTATTTACAGCTTTTACCCAAGGAGACACTTCCACTACGCGCAAATATGGTGGCACTGGCTTAGGGCTTGCCATTTCCAAGCAGCTTGCTGAAATGATGGGTGGTGAAGTAGGCGTTGACAGTGTAGAAGGTAAAGGTAGCACTTTCTGGTTTACTGCACGATTTGATGTAGGGCATATCCCGAAACGTGTATTGATCCCTGCCCCTGACTTTCGTGGCCGTCATGTTTTAGTGGTAGACGACAATGATAATGCACGCTTAGTGATGAGTGAAATGTTAAACAGCATGAGTTTTAGTGTTGATGTCGTAGCATCAGGACGCGAGGCTGTGTCTGCGATTGAGCGCGCTGATCAAGAGCAAAACCCTTATGAAATGGTGTTCATGGATTGGCATATGCCAGAAATGAATGGGGTTGAGGCTTGCCGCCAGATTAAAACACTGGAACTGGCAGAGCCACCACATCTTTTACTTGTCACAGCTTATGGCAGAGAAGAAGTGTTTCACCAGGCGGATGATGTTGGTATACACGATGTATTAGTTAAACCCGTGAATGCTTCAGTGTTGTTTGACACAGTGATGCGAGTGCTTAACGGCAATATTAAAGAGCATGATACCAGTCGTAATGCACCATCAGAAGCGTTTAAAAGTTTAGAAACAATATCGGGTGCACGAATTTTATTGGTTGAAGACAATGAGATTAACCAGGAAGTGGGGTTGGCGTTATTGCGACAAGCCAATTTTAGTGTGGATTTGGCAGAAAATGGCCGCATTGCACTCGATATGCTAGAAGCGCAATCCTATGATCTTGTGCTGATGGATATGCAGATGCCTGTGATGGATGGTGTGACCGCGACAATCCAATTACGTACCATGTCTAGATATGCCAATCTACCAGTGATCGCAATGACTGCCAATGCGTTGCTCGCTGACCGTCAACGTTGTATGAGCGCGGGTATGAATGATTTCATTCCTAAGCCAATAGAGCCAGATTTACTCTGGCAAACCTTAGTTAAATGGATTCCTGAACGTCAAGCGCCAGAAAAACAGGTTATTAATAGCACTGATGTTAAGTCACCGGAGATGGTGTTTAGTATCTCGGGCATAGATTCTGCGCCTGCGTTAAGACGCATGATGGGTAACACAGATCTTTATATATCTAGTTTGCGTAAATTTTCTAAGTTGCAAGAAAATATGGCTGAAATGACTCGACTAGCACTTAATACAGATGATTGGGCTGCAGCTCAGCGCTATGCGCATACGCTGAAAGGCGTTGCTGGAAGTATTGGTGCAACTGATCTTGCTGCAGAAGCCGCAACTCTGGAGCATGCTTTAGCAGAACGTCAGCCAAAAACAGATTTAACCCTGCTCATCAATGCTATTGAAGAGAACCTAAAAACACTGGTTGCCGAAATACGATTTAACCTGCCACAACAAGCTAACGATAGGAATTTGGACACATCAACTAATGCGTTAGAAGTATTTGAGAAAATGTTGGCAGAGAATAATCCAGAAGTGATGGCCTGGCTAGACCAAAATGTCGGAGCGATAAACCATGTTTTTTCAGGCCCACATTTAACAGAAATTGAGTCTGCAGTGCGAGCGTGTGATTTCGATGATGCATTATCCCTACTTCGCAAGTACAAGACGGAGGAAGAGTGATGAATAATTTAAATCCAACAGCCGCTGAAAAAGTACGTGCTACAGTGTTGGTGATTGATGATAGCCCTGAAATTATCGGCATCACCGCCGCACTACTTAAAGATGAGTATCACCTCAAAGCTGCAAATTGTGGTGAAAAAGGGCTCTTATTGGCAGCAACAGAGCCTAAGCCAGATATTATTTTACTCGACATTATGATGCCAGATATGGATGGCCATGAAGTTTGTCGTCAACTCAAGCTTAAACTAGCAACACGTGATATCCCCATCATTTTTTTGTCTGCAATGGATAGTGATGAGGATTTGGAAAGTGGTTTTGCGCTTGGTGCGGTTGATTACATCACAAAGCCAATTCATGGTTCAGTGATGTTGGCGCGTATAAAGACACACATTAGTTTAAAGCAGACAACTGACTTCATTAAAGATAAGAATGTGTTCTTGGTAGGTGAGGTTTATAAGCGAGCAAAAGAGCTCGAGTTTATTCAAGATGTGACTATTCTTGCCATGGCTTCGCTGGCAGAAACGCGTGACAACGAAACGGGCAACCATTTGCGGCGCACTCAATACTATGTTCTTGCGTTGGCTGAGCACTTGCAAAGACATCCACATTTTTCACTACAACTCACACGTACCAATATTGAGCTTATCTATAAATCAGCACCATTGCATGATATTGGTAAGGTGGGTATCCCAGATGCCATTTTGCTTAAACCTGGAAAGCTAACTTTAGATGAGTTTGAGGTAATGAAAACTCATGCGGCATTAGGCCGAGTTGCGATTGAAAATGCTGAGCGGGAAATCGGGCGCAATGCACCATTCCTCAACTTTGCGAAAGAAATCGCAGGCAGTCATCACGAAAGATGGGATGGCAAAGGTTACCCTGATGGATTGATTGGTGAACAAATCCCAATCTCAGCAAGGCTGATGGCTGTTGCGGATGTATACGATGCGTTAATAAGTGAACGGCCCTATAAAAAACCAATGACCCATGAGCAAGTCGTAAAAATCATCATTGATGGCCGTGGTCAAGCCTTCGACCCTGATATTGTTGATGCCTTTATTGAGCTTCAAGAAAATTTTAAAGAAATAGCAAAAAAATTCTCAGACCCTAGCGATATAGGTCATGCCACCCATCCTTTAGAATCAATAGGCCTGTGATGAAAAAGATTTTGATTGTTGATGACCAGCCTACAATACGTCAAATTATACGCCTTGCCGTGTGGGGGGGATTTGATATACAAGAAGCCGGAGATGCAGAAACTGCTTATAGGCTCATTAAAGTTTCGCGTCCTGATGCACTCGTTCTTGATGTCTTGATGCCTGGCAAGATGGATGGTTTTCAGCTATGTGAGAGAATCAAGAAAGATCCTGAGCTTCAGAATATTTACGTTGTGCTTGTTACTGCCTGTAGTCAGGTTGAGGATCAGGAAAAAGGTATGGCACTGGGGGCTAATGCTTACTTTGTTAAACCATTTAGCCCGATGGAATTGTGGCGTCATTTAGTAGCAGCATTGCTAACAGATCCTCCAAACAGAAATTGAGAAAAGCTTCCGTATGCACAACTTGAATAATTTTATATCACAACAGGTATTGAACGCCTTTTGGACTCACAGTACGTGCGGCATTGTTGCCATTGATATTAATGGTCATGTGTTGGCGGCTAACCCTGCATTTGTACATTGTACTGGCATAGAAATCTCCACTGTAATCGGTATGAGCGAAGCTGATTTTAATCATGCACTGCTTAACTCGCAGGTGCTCGAGTGTCGGCGCATTGAAGTGGTTGTTGATGACTTACGCGCCATTTACCAGATTCGCTGTAACTGTTGCTCAACACAATATAACAGCCCAGACCCAAAACTTTCGCATGTTGCCGAAATGTTGCGAGAGCCGCTTGCAAGTATCTATGGCTTTACTGAGTTGTTACTCACACAAAATTATGATGAGGAGACTCGTGTTGCTCTGACCTCAGCATTGTTTGAGCAGGTAGAGGTGATGTCTAATTTAATTAACACACAACTTGATCTACGGAATGTTAAGTTGCAACCCAAAAACCAATCATAATTTTATGAAAGTTACTCCGTATGAGAGGGGATTTGTTATGGAAAATGAAAGACATTAATAAGCGTATGCTTTGGTCTGAGCGTTTGACTGGATTTGCGTGAAAACCTTGTCAAAGTGGAGTTGATCAAAATAAAGATATAGTTAATGAATAATGACATTCAATATTTGAATAGCAACCAAGAGAAGATTAAATCCGATTTATTAATTGATGATAAGTTGGCAGTGATTGAAGTTTTACGTAATGTGCTGGCATCAAAATCCATGGTGAGTGTAATGTTTCATCCTGGCGATCACTTTCTATTAACGATAATTTTAGATGTTAATGAAGAGAATGACACATTAGTGTTCGACTGTAGTGCTAACGCTGATGTAAATAGACAGTTACTTGCCAGTGTTTTCAAGGTTTTTATTGCCAAAATGCATGGCGTTGTTATTGAGTTCTTTTTCGATGATCTGAAAATGATTACTTTCGAGGGAAGGACCGCATTTCAGCTCAATATTCCCAATAAAATATTAAAACTAGAGCATCGCGGCTCACATCGAGTAAAAACACCGCTACTTAGTCCAGCCACATGTTTTATAAAGGATGCTAACGGTTTAGAGGTAGAGGTTGATCTTGTTGATATAAGCCTCTCTGGAATGTGCATTACGCTTACTCCCTCAAGTAACCTTAGATTAGATGTGGAGCAATTATTCAAATCATGCAATCTGATATTACCTGGAATAGGCAATGTGGAGTTAACGATTGCCATTGAAAGGGTGTGGGATGGCCCTGCTCGGAAAGGCATTAAGTCTAGCTTGGTAGGTTGCGCATTTGTAGGAGTAGGTCGCGACGATGAGTCCAAGATTGTGCGTTATATTAATAAGCTGGCGTTTCCTCAACTAAATTAGAGTAAATCTCTACAATTCATGCCATTATGGGCACTTGGATGAATGAAATAAAATACTTTGTAAATGGCGAACTTACTACATGTATTGATGAAGCACCGTCTGGGAATACAAGTACCAGGCTTCTTTTTGTTATTATTTCTCTCACTATTTGCGTGTGATTCAGCTTATTCGCTCAATTCTGATAGTCAAACCAGCCCTAAAGTAGCAAACCCACCCCCAGTCGTAAAAATAGAAAAACCCATACTCGTCGTGGGGAGTGAGCAAGATTTCCCGCCTTTCGCTACAGGATTGACCGACGAGACTGCTGGTGGCTTTACCGTTGAGTTGTGGAAAGCAGTAGCGGCAGAGGCTGGTTTAGATTACAGCATTCGTGTACGACCTTTTCATGAACTTCTGCAAGATTTCAAAGCAGGAAAAATTGATGTTTTGATTAATCTTGCAACATCAGAACAGCGACATGAGTTCGCTGATTTTACTGTACCGCACGTGGTTGTGCATGGTGCGATTTTTGTGCGTAAGGGCGAAACCAGTATAAGTTCTGAAAATGACTTTGTTGGCAAATCTATTATCGTCTTGAGTGCCGACTTAGCGCATGACTATGCGATATCCAAGGGATGGAAACAGCAACTGGTGTTAGTCGACACTGCAGAAGAGGGCTTAGGTTTGTTGGCGTCAGGCAAACATGACGCTATGCTATTAAGCAAACTGGCTGGGATGCAGACCATTCAATCAATAGGATTGAATAATATAGAGGCACTCAAAACCAAGGCGGGGTTCTCACAGAAATTCTCGTTTGCCGTGCAAAAAGGGCAAGCTGACTTATTACATAAAATTAATGAAGGATTAGCAGTTACTAAAGCTAATGGGGTTTATAACACTATTTATGAAAAATGGTTTGGGGTCTATGACGAAAAAGAAATTACGTTTTTTGATTTTATAAAATACCTTATTCCTATTTTCATAATATTTATTAGTATTTTGGTTTACTCTTTAAATTTAACTAAACGCGAAAATGAAGACAAAAAAGCGCTATTTCATCTGAACCCTAACGCCACTGTTGTCATTGACAGCAGTGGTAAGGTCTCTGACATCAATCCGGCTTTTGGTAAGATGTTTAGTGTCAATGAATCTAATCTTATTGGGCTGACTGAGCTAGAACTTAACCGGTTTATTCAAGAAAAATGCATTGGTGAAAACCCTTACCTAGCCACATCTAACTTGCCCATTAATACTGATTTGAAGGCTAAGCAAACTGTTGCATCAATTAAAAACCATGAATTAACCTTTACCATTCAGTCCGAGCAGATTAAGGTTATTGCGCTTAGTTATGTAGATTGCAATGTCAATCGCATTAGCCGCATCATACACTTTCAAGACATTACCGAAAGATCCCATGTTGATAGAATGAAATCAGAGTTTATTGCGACTGCCACCCATGAGCTTAGAACGCCAATGACTTCGATATTTGGCTATGCAGAATTATTAGAAAACATGCCGTTTGACGCAGAAAAGCAAAAAGGGATGATTACGGTAATTTATGAGCAATCAAAAGCCATGGTAAATCTTTTAAATGACCTTCTGAATATGGCTAAAATGGAAGCTCAAGCGGCAAATCTTTATCAGATGACGTTGCAGCCCATCGGTCCGATATTAAAGGAGTTGACCGATACATTGATTACTCCAGATAGCCACAATAAAGTCGTGCTTGACATGAGCCCGAACTTGCCAGAGATTAATATCGACAAAATTAAAATTGAACAAGCCATTAAGAACTGTTTAATTAATGCTCATAAATTCTCACCGAATAATGGTGAAATCAATATGCAGGTGAGTGAAGTTATGCTTGAGGGAAAGCCTCGTGTGCTCATTGCTATTCAAGACCATGGCATTGGTATGACACCTGAACAGTTGAAGCGTGTTTATGAGCGGTTTTACCGGGCAGATCAATCAGGAAGGGTACCTGGAACAGGTTTAGGTATGTCGATAATGAAAGACATTATCACTAATCATGGTGGCAGCATAGAGATAGAAAGTGAGTATGGTGTAGGCACTAACGTGAAGATATATTTACCTGTTGTTTATTAGGGTAATAAACGTCTGTCTGCTTCGGGTCGACAGTTGTCGGTGACATGTTGATGCTGACAGTCCGCTTTGTGGTGTGAGTTCAACTGGTCAACGCAA
>CAYQZK010000015.1:0-25314 GCA_964422015.1 uncultured Methylotenera sp. | reverse complement strand
AAAAGGTGAAGTTTTCTTTGCGGTTGAAAACCTGTTTGACCGTGATTATGAGTATCGTCCTGGCTATGCTATGCCAGGTGTTTCAGGTCAGCTAGGTTTTTCTGCTAGCTTTTAAGTTTCAGTCTTAAAACCTAGCCACTTATTGGGTGGCTAGGTTTTATAAATTAAGCTGCAATTTTTTTACATTCTTTAGCGCAAGTTTTACAGCTCTCACCACAGGTTTTGCAGGCTTCATGTTTGTCAGCATGCTTTTTGCATTCATCTTCACATTTTTTGCAGGCATCCATTGCTAGTGTTGCTAACTTAGCTGTGTAGGTGGATTCTTGGTTAGCTAATTGTTGTAACGCGCCACATAATGCAAGCATTTGGTTGACGGTTTTGGCACAAGCTGCCATTTCTTTGTTGCCTTGTCCGAGTAGCTCTAAGCAATGGCTCAAGCACACTTGACCTTTTTGAACGCAATCTGCAAGAGCATTTGTGAGTGAGGTGTTTATTGTGCTCTGATGGTGCTCATGATGATGCTCTGCGGCTTGAGCGTTGCCCACGATGGCTGACCCTGCTAGCGCCAAACTGCCAAGCAAAATTTCTCTTCTATTCATTATGGTCTCCTAATAAAAATTGAATTTCATGTCTAAGTATATGCTTGATGGGGATTGGGTGCTACTGGCTTAAGTCGTGCAAGGCTAGGGGTTTAGGGTTTAACCTTGCCTAAGTGATTGTTTCAAATCAAAGCGTTTAGTCGAATTGTTCAGTGTGTGAGGTATAATTTCGCCTTTAGATTTTAGCTGTTAATTTACTCATGCCAATTTACGATTATCAATGTAGCAGTTGCGGCTTTAAAGCCGAAGTGATGCGCAAAATTAGCGCGCCCAATATTGAGGCTTGCCCTGAGTGTGGAGCTGAAGCGTTTAGCAAGCAGTTGTCCGCGCCTAGTTTTCAATTAAATGGCAGTGGTTGGTATGCTACTGACTTTAAGAATGGCGGGGGCGGTACGTCACCTAAGCCATCGCCAAAGTCAGCAAATAGTGCAGAAAACACTTCAGAGACAAAAGCTGAACCCGCACCGGCAGCTTGTTCTACTGGCTGTGCCTGTCACTAATGATTGATTAAAACAATTAAATAAAGCGATGAAAAAATATTTTATTACAGGCTTACTCGTATTAGTGCCACTGTTCATCACGGCTTGGGTGTTGTCTGGCCTGATCGGCATGATGGATCAAAGCTTGTTGCTGTTGCCAGAAGAATGGCGTCCTAAAGCCCAGCTTGGGGTAGAGGTTCCCGGTATGGGGGCAATACTGACCTTGCTCATTATCTTTTTTACTGGTTTGGTAGCGACCAATTTTTTTGGTAAGCATGTGATTCGTTTATGGGAAGCATTGCTGGCACGCGTACCTGTGGTGAAGTCGATCTATGCCAGTGTTAAGCAAGTTTCTGATACCTTATTTTCAGATTCTGGTAACGCCTTTCGTCAAGCAGTATTGGTCCAGTTCCCACGTGAGGGGGCATGGACTATTGCTTTTGTAACAGGGCAACCTGGTGGCGATGTGGCTAACCATTTGCAAGGTGATTATGTGAGCATCTATGTGCCCACTACGCCTAATCCTACAGGCGGTTATTTTTTGATGATGCCGCGTAAGGATGTTGTTGAGCTAGATATGAGCGTGGATGAAGCATTGAAATACATTATTTCGATGGGTGTAGTCGCGCCGCCAGAAAAAGTAATTCCAAAAATTTTACAAAAAGATTAAGCAACAAAACTCCTATTTAACTTTATTGATTATTTATTAAGACTTTTACATTATGCGTACACATTACTGCGGCCATTTAAACCGCGAACACATCGGTCAAACTGTTACTTTATGTGGTTGGGCTCATCGTCGTCGTGATCACGGTGGCGTGATTTTTATTGATTTGCGCGACCGTGAAGGTATGGCGCAGATTGTGATTGACCCTGATACACCAGAAGCTTTTGCTAATGCTGAAACTGTACGCAGTGAATTTGTGCTTAAAGTGGTATGTAAAGTACGTGCGCGCCCTGAGGGAACAGTGAACGCTAACATTCCTACAGGTGAAGTGGAAATGCTGGCGACGGAAATCGAGATTCTTAACCCGTCACTCACGCCACCGTTCATGCTGGATGATGAGAATCTGACTGAAACAGTGCGTTTGGAACATCGCTATATTGATTTGCGTCGCCCAGCGATGCAGAAAAATATGATGTTGCGTTATCGCGTGGCTAAAACGTTGCGTGATTACTTGGATACGAATGGTTTTATTGAAGTTGAAACACCAATGCTTACGCGCTCAACACCAGAAGGTGCCCGTGATTACTTGGTTCCAAGCCGTGTGCATCACGGTATGTTCTTCGCGTTGCCACAGTCACCACAGTTGTTCAAACAACTATTAATGGTGTCAGGCTTTGACCGTTATTTCCAAATCACTAAATGCTTCCGTGACGAAGATTTGCGTGCTGATCGTCAGCCAGAATTCACACAAGTGGATATTGAAACTTCCTTCATGGGCGAAGCGCAGATTATGGATTTGGTGGAAGAAATGATCCGCCAAATGCTGAAGAAAGTACAAAACGTGGATATGCCAGCATCATTCCCACGTATGAGTTTTGCTGAGGCGATGAATCGTTATGGTTCAGATAAGCCAGATATGCGCGTAACGCTTGAAATTACTGAGCTTTCAGATGTGATGAAGGATGTAGATTTTAAAGTGTTTGCAGGAGCTGCCAACATGGTTGGTGGTCGTGTAGCGGCTTTGCGCGTACCTAACGGTGCGGCAATCTCTCGTAGCGAAATTGATGCTTATACCGAGTTTGTGAAAATTTACGGTGCAAAAGGTCTGGCATACATCAAAATTAACGACATCACTAAATTGAATGAAGAAGGCCTACAAAGCCCTATTGTTAAAAATATTCATGTTACGGCCTTGCAAGCGATTATTGATCGCACTGGTGCACAGAATGGCGACATCGTGTTCTTTGGTGCAGATAAATTAAAAGTGGTAAACGAGGCTTTAGGTGCATTGCGTCTTAAAGTTGGTCATGACAAAGGTCATGTCGATGGTCGCGCATGGGCACCACTATGGGTAGTGGACTTCCCAATGTTTGAACATGATGAAGAAAATGATCGCTGGGTAGCTCTGCATCATCCGTTCACCGCGCCAAAAGATGGTCACGAAGATTTGCTAACCTCTAACCCAGGCGCTTGTTTATCTAAAGCTTATGACATGGTGCTTAATGGATGGGAAGTTGGTGGTGGTTCAGTGCGTATTCATAAACAGGATGTGCAATCTAAAGTATTTGATGCACTGAAAATCAGCCGCGAAGAAGCGCAAGAAAAATTTGGCTTCTTGCTCGATGCTTTGCAATATGGCGCACCTCCACACGGCGGTTTGGCGTTTGGTCTTGATCGATTGGTTACATTAATGGCAGGTGCGGAGTCCATTCGTGACGTGATTGCATTCCCAAAAACACAACGTGCGCAGTGCTTGATGACTAATGCACCAAACGAAGTGGATGAGAAACAATTGAGAGAATTGCATATACGCGTTCGTTCTCAAAATCCAACTGCTTAAAATACACTCGCTTTACGATAACTATGTGACATTTGTTTGTTGCACTCTAGTATGTGCCTACGCGGATTTACATAGTTTTCGTATCGCGGATTATTTAGGAGATTTAATCGTGCTTAAAAAACCCAATTCATTGGTGATGGCTCTGTTTATGGTGGTATGGGGCTTTCAGATACCAGTTGCGCAGGCTAATTTGTTCGATATGATTAAAGGGCCCTTAAAGCCCGTAGAAGTGACGGAAAGCTCTGACAAGGCCGCAAATTTTAAGGAAGCTTTCAAGCCTGAAGGTATGTTTGCTAAAGATCCTGCTCCAGTTGAGACTGCTAGCAAAAAGGTTGTCATTGCAGGCTTTCAGATGGAGTTTGCCACAGAGCAAAAAGCGATTACTAAAAATGCGGGCTCTGGTGCTGGCTTAGCTTCGACTACAGAAAAAATCTATTATCTGAAAGGGGCGAAAGATGAGCAGTTTCAGTCGATTACGGATAAATCATATGCTGCCTTTGTCGAGCACCTCAAGAAATTAGGTTATGAGGTGTTACCTCCAACGGTGCTGTTGGAGACAGGATACAAAGAGAAGTTTGCTAAAGTAAATCAGTTGCCTGTGCATCATGAACGAGGCGTGGCAGGAGAGATTTTATTTGGAGACCTATCCAAAATCGGTGAAGACAAAGATGAAAAAGGGCAGGAAGATAACGCGAGTGTGATTGCCACGGCTAAAGATACTTCACCAGATGTGTACTCTAAATTTATGGCAGGTTTTGGTCCAGGTTTTAAAGCGGCCGATGCTTTGCAAGCTAATATCATTCAGTTGCGCTTAAAAGTTAATTTTGCCAGATTTGACGGGCAGCGCTTTTATTGGAGTTCTGGCTATGAGGATAAGCCTCAAAATGGCGTAAGCATTAGAGGTACAGGGATGCAAGTGTTCGCGCCTAATAATAAAATGGCGATGTACTCTTTAGCTAAAACAGTAATATTGCCTAATCGCGTGGCTGAAAAGGGTACACCAATTGCTGCCTCTGCAGGGCAAACAACAAAGCGTGCTTCAGGCGGCTTATTTAAGGCGCTTGCAGGTTTGGCAACGGGGGATGTTGTTGCCGCAACCTCGGGTGCAGTAGGCGCTGCACACTCCACTCTGGCATCTGATGATGTTGAAATGATCGCAGGTTCCGATTATGAGACGGTGGTAGGAAAAGATGTGAGCTTGTTTTTGAATATGATGACGGAAGCTTTGCCTAAGTAATATCATGCCAGTCACCGAAATTAACCATTTCAACCTCCGCGCTCCGCGAGAGATGATGCATGTATTAAAAGATTTTTATTGCAATATCGTGGGTTTGCGTGATGGGCCGCGAGCGGGTTTAACCAGTTATGGTTTCTGGTTATACATTGGTGATAACGATGTATTGCATTTGAGTGAATCTCAAGCAGGTGTTGAGCCCCTAACGCATGTAGTAACAACGTTTGATCATGTATCATTTTCCTGCACAGATGATGCGGCTATGGAAGCACATTTAAAGGCGAATAATGTGTTATTTACCACACGAATTCACACGGCTATCCGAGTTAAGCAGATTAACTTTAAAGACCCTGTTGGCAATGGCGTTGAACTAAACTTTAAGTTCTAATAGTATCGTCTATGCAAATGTGACTAGGGTCACAGACGCAGATTTATTTATACCTATAATGCGAACTGTCACTATTTTTAGTGGTCTACATTTTCTTATTGTATTCATAATATTTTTGGAGCATGCATCATGCATAAACAACGAAGTTTGATTGCCAAGTTCGTGTTGGTGGCTAGTCTGTTATTGGCGGGGGTTGGTACTGCTTTTGCTGAATCTGATCCTAAATTGTGGCCTGCAATGCAAGAAGCATTTTTTGCCAAGCGCACTATTAAAGAAGCTCCTTTCATGAAGATTGATGCACCGCGCCGTGCTGAAAGTGGCGCGCAAGTGCCGGTTACTTATACAATCGACAATGCAGCTGCAAATGGTGTGGTCATTAAAAAGTTATATGCTTTTGTGGATGCAAACCCGATTCCATTGACTGCGACTTATCATTTGACTGATATGTTGGGCAATTTTAAGTTATCTACACGTATTCGTTTTGAAATGGATGCTTATGTACGATTGGTTGGTGAAACTGCGGATGGTCAGCTTTATTTAGCTTCACGTGAAATTCGCGCGGCGGGTGGTTGTGGCGGCATGGTGGAAAATGATGAGGCTGGGATTAGAGCTGCCGCAGGGAAAATCAAGCTAAAAGTAGATGAGCCGATTAAATTTGGTAGTGCAGCCTCTACTACGTTTAACATTAAGCACATTATGCGTACAGGGTTGCAGCGTGATTTGGTTTCACAAGGCTATGTGCCGGCTTTCTATATCAACAAAACAGATTTTATGTATAACGGCAAACCAGTTATGACCGTTGATGTGGGTGTAGGTACAGCAGAAGATCCGTATTTTAAATTTGATTTTGTGCCTGATGCGCCAGGTAAGTTAGAAGTGACCGCTACCGACAATGAAGGTAAGGTATTCACGCATGCGATTGATGTGAAAGGCTAGTTTTTAGCAAGCGATTAAAAAGCCTCCAACAGTTTGGAGGCTTTTTTGTTTATTCATTTATATCGTGAAATGTTAAAATGGCGTGCATATATTTAGGAGTTACTCATGAAAAGTTATCGTAAAGAATTATGGTTTAACCCACCAACTCGTGTTGCGTTTATTCGCATCACTGAGCAAGTGAATGAGTGTTTGCGCGAAAGTGGTGTCAAGGAAGGGTTGGTGTTAATTAACGCGATGCACATTACTGCTAGCGTATTTATTAACGATGATGAACGCGGTTTGCATCATGATTACACTCAGTGGTTAGAAAAATTAGCGCCGCATGAGCCTATAAGTAGCTATCGCCACAATGATACAGGTGAAGATAATGCTGATGCGCACATGAAGCGTCAGATAATGGGGCGCGAGGTGGTGGTGGCCATTACTGAAGGTCGTTTGGATTTTGGTCCGTGGGAACAGATTTTTTATGGTGAGTTCGATGGTCGTCGTAAGAAGCGTGTATTAGTAAAAATTATTGGCGAATAACCTTTTGCCTATATTCATTTTAGATTTTTAGCAGATTAAATTAAGTAGAAACTATGAAACTCCCTGAACTTTTAGCCCCAGCGGGCGACCTTGACCGTATGCGCACTGCGTTTGATTACGGCGCTGATGCAATTTATGCCGGTCAGCCTCGCTATAGCTTACGTGCACGTAATAACGATTTTACGATGGCTAATCTGGAGATTGGTATTAACGAAGCGCATGCGCGTGGTAAAAAGTTCTTTGTGGCGAGCAACATTTCACCGCATAACGCTAAAGTGAAAACCTATATGGCGGATATGGAGCCGGTGATTGCCATGCAGCCGGACGCGCTGATTATGTCAGACCCTGGTTTAATTATGATGGTGCGTGAAAAATGGCCAGAAGTGCCAGTGCATCTTTCTGTGCAAGCTAATACGGTGAATTTTGCAACAGTGAAATTTTGGCAGTCTTTGGGCTTAACGCGTGTGATTCTGTCGCGTGAGTTGTCTTTAGATGAGATTGAAGAAATTCGTCAGCTCTGCCCAGAGATGGAATTGGAGGTTTTTGTTCACGGTGCTTTGTGTATCGCATATTCAGGTCGTTGCTTGTTGTCGGGTTATTTTAATCATCGTGATCCTAATCAAGGCACTTGCACAAACTCTTGTCGCTGGGATTACAAAGTGCATGACGCTGCCGAAGATGCCGCAGGTGTAATTCGTTTGAGCGAGTTTGATTTTAAAGCTGAAATGGAAAAATCCAGCTTGTCGGGTTGTGGTAGTCTGCCGCGCCATCCTTTAGCTGATAACGTCTATTTGATTGAGGAAAAAGGTCGTCCGGGTGAACTGTTGCCTATTCTAGAAGATGAGCACGGTACTTACATTATGAATAGTAAGGATTTGCGTGCGATTGAACATGTTGAACGTTTAGTTAAAATGGGTGTTGATTCCCTGAAAATTGAAGGGCGCACTAAGTCACGTTATTACGTGGCGCGTACCTGCCAAAACTATCGTAAAGCGATTGATGATGCTGTTGCTGGACGTCCATTTGACTGGAATTTGGTGAGTGATTTAGAGAGTCTAGCTAATCGTGGTTATACCGATGGTTTCTACCAACGTCACCATACGGCTGAGCATCAGAATTACAAGCAGGGTTATTCTGTTTCTAACCGCAGTTTGTATGTGGGTGATGTTATAGCATATAACGCTGAGACTGGCTTGGCGGATATTGTGGCGCGTAACAAATTTGCGGTGGGCGACCGTTTGCAAATTATTCATCCAACGGGTAACCAAGATGTCATGGTTGAAAAAATGTACACCAAAAAAGGTGAAGAGTTGCAAGAGGCTTCTGGAAGTGGTTATTTTGTGCGCTTGCCAGTTAAGGCAACAGATTTAAGTAATGCGATGGTGACTAAGTATTTATAAAAACATTAAGTAATTGACGCTAAGTTTGTTGATGATCTTCTGTAAGAAACAGCCCTGATAAACCCGTCCCTATTGGCTATCAGGGCAATTATTTTGCGCCTATCCCTGAATGTAACTTTCTAATTGTTTAATCAGAAATTGTTGATATTCAATGGTTTCTTTTACCAAGTCACCAATAGAAAGAATACCGATTACCTTCTCATTTTCTACGATAGGTAAGTGACGAATACGTTTTTCTGACAGTAATGACATGGCGTAGTCTACCGTGTCGTGAGGTGTTGCTGTCAGAACTTTGGTGGTCATAACATCACGAATTTTAGTATCGGTTGATTTTCTACCTTTAAGCATCACTTCACGTGCGTAATCACGCTCAGAAAAAATGCCGGCGAGT
The DNA here is from genome assembly GCA_964422015.1 of uncultured Methylotenera sp. Classification (GTDB taxonomy): domain Bacteria; phylum Pseudomonadota; class Gammaproteobacteria; order Burkholderiales; family Methylophilaceae; genus Methylotenera. Next base: position 16,855 of record CAYQZK010000015.1, on the reverse strand, counting down.
TTTTCGCCATCGAGTACCAATATTGCGCCGATTCTATGTTCTGCGAGTACAACCAGCGCATCAAATACCAAATGATCTGGTGAAATTGAGATGATATCGTGAATTTTTTTACCGTCTAAAACTTGCTGTAATGTTTTCATTGAGGACCTCTTTTGTTGGCTATTTTGTAAAGGTTTTTAGGAAGTTTAAGCGGTTTGTCTCAAAAACCGTTATTACACAAAAATATACACCTTATAATGCTTATCGCAAATAATTAAAATCTATCATGAACAAAAATATTACGATAAAAGCCTTTATTGCCCTGTTTATTCTTACTCTATTTTGGGGGTATAACTGGGTTGTGATGAAAAGCGCGCTGCAATATGCAGGCGTTTTTCAGTTTATTGCTTTGCGTACTGTGATTGGTGCATTAAGTCTGTTTTTAATTGTAATTGCGCTACGTAAGCCGATTGGTATTAGTCATATCCCCACGCTGATTTTACTTGGGCTGCTACAAACTAGTGGATTTACAGGGTTGCTGATGTGGGCATTGGTAGAGGGTGGAGCGGGTAAAACTGCAGTGCTGACTTACACCATGCCTTTTTGGGTCATGTTGTTAGCTTGGCCGCTATTAGGCGAGAAATTACAGGGCTTGCAATGGTTGGCGGCAATTCTTTCAGCGATGGGGATGTTGCTTATTCTTGATCCTTTACATTTAGGCGCAGATAAGTTCAGCATGTTGCTTGCTGTGCTTTCTGGCGTGAGTTGGGCGCTTGCGGTAATTGTGGCTAAAAAGTTACATAAAGCCGCACCAGGACTAGATTTACTTACTTTAACAGCATGGCAAATGTTGTTTGGTAGTGTGCCTATTCTGATTGCTGCATTTTTGATTCCGGCACCAGTGATTCAATGGACGAGTTATTTTATTGGGGCAGTGATATATAACGCTATTTTTTGTAACGCTTTAGCTTGGCTATTATGGTTATATGCTTTGCAGCGATTACAGGCCGGTGTGGCAAGCATGGCGAGTATGTTAGCTCCTGTGATAGGTGTGATGGCTGCGTGGATTCAGCTTAATGAAGTGCCAGACACTATGGAGTTGATTGGTATGTTGTTAATTGCTATGGCACTGGTGATTATTTCTGCATTAAGTATTAAGAAACACACTCCAGTCGACCCGGCTATGGGTCAGGAATAAGCGCGGATTATGGGCTGCTTGCCTATGATAAAATGCGCAAATATGTAAAAAAACTTCAAGGGAAATGGTATGGCAGGTCATAGTAAATGGGCAAATATTCAGCACCGTAAAGGTCGTCAAGACGCAAAGCGCGGTAAAGTTTTCACTAAAATTATTAAAGAAATTACGGTTGCAGCGCGTTTAGGTGGTGGTGATACCAATATGAATCCGCGTTTGCGCGCAGCTGTGGCGTTGGCAAAAGAAGAAAATATGCCTTCTGACAATATTACGCGTGCGATTAAAAAAGGTACGGGTGAGCTTGAGGGTGTAAATTACGAAGAGATTCGTTATGAAGGCTACGGTATTAATGGTGCAGCTATTATTATCGACTGCCTCACAGACAATAAGCAACGTGCCGTGATGGATGTGCGTCATGCGCTGAGTAAGCACGGCGGTAACTTAGGTACAGATGGCAGTGTGGTGTTTATGTTTAAACATTGCGGTACATTGATTTATGAACCAGGCACATCTGAAGATCAGGTGATGGAAGTTGCTCTTGAAGCTGGTGCAGAAGATGTAGTCACTAATGATGACGGTAGTATTGAAGTTATTACACCACCTGCTGATTTCTTAGCTATCAAAGAAGCTATGGAAGCCGCAGGTTTGAAAGCAGTCTTAGCTGAAGTCACCATGAAGCCTGATAATGAAACGGTGTTTACGGGTGATGATGCAGTGAAAATGCAGAAAATCCTCGATGCGTTAGAAGATTTAGATGATGTGCAGGATGTCTACACTACTGCCGTTATTGAGGACTAGTGAGCATACGTATCTTAGGTATTGACCCCGGCCTGCGAATCACAGGCTTCGGGGTTATTGAGAAGATAGGTGAAAAAATCACTTACATTGCTAGTGGCACGATTAAAACGGCCAGTGGTAAAAAAAGTAAGGTAGACGGCGAGGCGGAAAAAGAGGAGTTACCTGCCCGCTTGAAAATTATTATCGACGGGCTGTTTGAGGTGATAGATACCTATCAACCGCACCAAGTGGCGATTGAAAAAGTGTTTGTGAACGTTAATCCGCAATCGACCTTATTGCTAGGACAAGCGCGAGGTGCTGCAATAAGTGCAGCGGTGATTCGAAATTTAACCGTGGCTGAATATACTGCTTTGCAGGTGAAGCAGGCGGTAGTTGGTAATGGTCATGCCCAAAAAGAGCAGGTGCAAGAAATGATTAAGCGTTTATTGAATTTACCTGCCATCCCTAGCCCAGATTCGGCAGATGCTTTGGCTTGTGCAGTTTGCCATGCGCACGGTGGACAAGGCTTAGGTAAGTTGGCAACAGCAGGTTTTCGTGTGCGTGGTGGGCGCTTAATTGGATGATTAAATCGTCTACACCTGATGAGCCATCGCTGGCAAATCTTTCAAATCCTATCTTTCGCTATTTTGCTGCAACTCGCCCTGCGTTTTTCTCTGCTACTTTAGGCGCATGCTTGTTAGGTGTTGTTGGATCTAGCTTTTCAGGTGTTATTGTAAAGCCCGTATTAGTTGCGGTTACCTTGTTGCTTGCTTTGCTTTTACATGCGGCTGTGAATGTTATTAATGATTACTTTGATGCTATGAGTGGCACGGATGCTATTAACACTGAGCGGCTATATCCATTTACTGGGGGTAGCCGCTTTATTCAAAATGGGGTGTTAACACTCAAGCAAACTGCCTATTTTGGATATGGTTTATTGCTTATCTCGATATTGGGTGGTTTGTGGCTCGTAGCGCAGGTGGGTTTAGGTTTGTTGTTCATTGGACTTGTTGGTGTGTTGGTTGGTTGGGCATATTCTGCCACACCATTGCGTTTGAATAGTCGTGGTTTTGGTGAGTTGTGTGTATTGGTGGGCTTTCTTGGCATTGTGGTGGGGGCGGATTTTGTGCAGCGTCAGACATTTTCTCTGCAACCACTCATAGTTGCTATGCCTTATGCCTTGTTGGTGACCAATTTACTTTACATCAATCAATTTCCTGACCGTAAGGCAGATACTGCCGCAGGGAAATATCATCTAGTTGCACGGTTGCCATTAAATAAGGCGGTGTTGATTTATCCTATGCTAGCAATGCTGGCATTTCTTTGGCTTATGGTCATGGTGCTGCATGGTTTGCTGCCTTTGCTAGCAATGATGTCCGCATTACCTTTATTACTTTCAGCTCGTGCGTCCTTAGTGCTTAGAAAGTTTGCTGCAACATCTGTATATTTATTGCCAGCGATTAAGTGGACAATTGCGGCGATGTTGAGTCATGCTCTGTTGTTAATCATTATGTTGTTGTGGGAGATGCCATGATTGGTCGTTTGAATGGAGTTTTGTTGGAAAAAACGCCGCCTTTGGTCTTAATCGATTGTAATGGCGTGGGTTATGAGTGCGAAGTGCCTATGAGCACCTTTTATAACTTACCTGCTATCGGTGATAAAGTAGTGATGCTGACGCATTTTGTAGTGCGTGAAGATGCACAGTTGTTATATGGTTTTGGTAGTGATCAAGAGCGTGCCACTTTCAGGCAACTACTCAAAGTTAATGGTATCGGTGCGAAGTCGGCATTGTCTATTTTGAGTGGGTTGTCGATTGATGAGTTGGTGCAGGCAGTGGCCCTGCAAGAAACGGCCATGCTGACACGGGTGCCCGGTGTTGGCAAAAAAACGGCAGAGCGGTTGTTGCTAGAACTTAAAGATAAATTCAGCGTATCAGGCTTAACTGCAAGTAGTGCTAATCAGCCTAAATCAGCGACTGGCGATGTGCTCAATGCGCTGATTTCTCTAGGATACAATGAGCGTGAAGCCTTGGCTGCAGTGAAAGTTTTACCAACTGATGTGGCGGTTGCAGATGGTATTAAGCAAGCATTAAAGTTGCTTTCAAAGTAATTCTGAGGCTGGAGGGCTGACGATGAAAAAATTTAGTTTGTTTTTATTAATACTGTTGATTAGTACAGCGTGTCAGCAACAAGATGCAACAAGCACTGCAACGGATGGAGTGCCTGCGGCAGCGCCTGTTGCATCTGGTTTTTCTCGTATGAAAATGGCTAATGTTGAACGAAGTTTTGCCGCAGAACAAAGTATCACCGAAATGTCTGAGCCTCGTGGTGTTGAGGTTACCCCAAGAAAATATATTGCTTTGCGACATCACTTGCAAATTGAAACACCTGCAACAGAAATGCAAACTGCTTTTGATGCTACGGTTAAGCATTGCGAGGCATTGAATTGCCAAATGCTTAGTGCGCAATATCAGCGTGAAACGCCGTATAGTCCACCATCTGCAAGTTTAAGCGTGCGTGTGCCACCTAGAAGTGTTGAAGTATTTCTAACAGGCCTCGCTAAAAGTGGCGAAATTATGCAGCACGGACGTGATGCTGAAGACAAAACAAATCAGGTGGTAGATACTGATGCACGTATTAAAAATTTAACTGAATTACGTGATAGATTGCGCGGAATGCTAGCTGATAAGTCAGCGAAGTTTAAAGATATTATTGATGTAGAGCGGGAGTTAGCTAATACGCAAAGTCAGTTAGATAGCTTTAATAGTATGCGTAAAATATTGGCGCAAGAAACCGATTTGGTGGCTATGAATATTAATTTTGTTGCGAAGCAGGGGATTACAGAGCAAGGCTTTTTTGCGCCAGTGGTGAGCGCTTTAAAAAATGCAGGGCACGTGTTAATTGAGAGTTTTGCGGCGGTGATTACTTTTGTTGTCGGTACATTGCCATGGGTACTGCTTGGTATTGTGGCGGGCTTTTTGTTACGTAAATTCTGGCTCAAGGTTAAAGCAAGATGATAGGCATGATTAACACGAATCAGCTTACGCGTATTGTGATTATCACTTTACTGATTATGGGCTGTTTCTTAGTTCTACGCCCATTTATGGCAGCTGTTTTGTTTGCTGCCGTGGTCTGTGTGTTTACTTGGCCTATTTATCATCACATTTGGTTGCGCTTAGGTAAGCGCGATATATTGGCCGCCGTGACTATGACTTTGCTTTTGTTGGCCTCTTTGATTGTACCTATGGCTTACTTGGTTGCAAATTTGGCAGATGCCTCAACGATTATGTTGGACGAAGTGTTGTCGACTTTACAAACATTGCAACCGAATGCCCCAGCTTGGCTACAAAATCTTCCTATCGTTGGTAAGCAAGTTGCTGCGGTATGGGCGAGTGCTGCAGTTAGTCAGGAAGAGTTGATGAAACTGTTGCAGCAGTATCAAGAACCTATGCGGAACTTGGGGCTTGAGGCGATAAAGTTGATGATAGAAGGGTTCTTACAGTTATTGTTAGTGGCCTTTGTTGCATTCTTTTTCTATCGAGATGGCGCACGTTTGGCGCAGACGATCATTACGATGGTGCGTAAACTTGGTGGTGAGCTTGGTGAAGAAATGTTGACATTATCTTGTCGGACAGTGAAGGGCGTCATGTTGGGTATTTTTGGCACTGCTCTGGCGCAGTCAGCCGTTGCGATGGTAGGGTTCTTAATGGCAGGCGCACCCATGCCTTTGTTACTTGCTTTTGCAACGTTTTTTCTTTCTGTCGTTCCCGTAGGCCCGCCATTGGTATGGGGTGGAGCTGCGGTGTGGCTCTATAATCACGGGGATCATGGTTGGGCTATTTTTCTGGCTTTGTATGGACTATTGGCCATTAGCACAGTGGATAATGTGATAAAGCCTATACTCATTAGCCACTCTGCACATTTGCCATTGTTGTTAGTTTTACTTGGAGTGTTGGGAGGGGCACTGGCGTTTGGTTTTGTCGGTATTTTTCTTGGGCCAACATTACTGGCTGTTGGATTAACGCTCTTGGCACATTGGGTTGCATTAAAAAATAAGAGAGCTTACGAATAGTTATGATAGAAACAGATCGTTTAATTGCGCCTGATAGTGTTAGTCCTCAAGAAGAGGCGTTAGAGCGCGCATTGCGTCCCAAAATACTGGATGAATATATCGGTCAAGAAAAAGCACGTGCGCAGTTAGAGATTTTTATCAATGCGGCGCGTGGTCGTAGTGAGGCTTTAGATCACGTTCTATTATTTGGCCCACCGGGCTTAGGTAAGACTACTTTGGCACATATTATTGCCAAAGAAATGGGCGTGAACATGCGTCAGACTTCCGGTCCAGTGCTAGAACGAGCAGGTGATTTGGCTGCACTGCTTACCAACCTTGAACCCAATGATGTGTTGTTTATTGATGAGATTCATCGTCTTTCCCCTGTTGTAGAAGAGATTTTGTATCCTGCGATGGAAGATTACCGATTGGATATTATGATTGGTGAGGGGCCTGCGGCACGAAGTGTAAGACTTGATTTGCCGCCATTTACGCTAGTGGGGGCAACAACTCGTGCCGGTATGTTGACTAACCCATTGCGTGATCGCTTTGGCATTGTGTCTCGCTTGGAGTTTTATACTTCTGAAGAGCTAGGTCGCATCGTACAGCGCAGTGCGGGTTTGCTAGATGTGGAAATGGTCGATACAGGCGCACTGGAAATCGCTAAGCGTTCGCGAGGCACACCGCGTATTGCCAATCGCTTGCTTCGCCGTGTGCGAGATTATGCGCAAGTAAAAGCGGATGGTAAGGTTTCTGCAGATATTGCAGATGCGGCGCTCAAAATGCTAGACGTCGATAAGCTAGGTTTTGATGTGATGGATAGAAAACTGTTGCTTGCTGTGTTAGAAAAATTTGGTGGCGGCCCAGTGGGTTTGGATAATCTGGCTGCAGCCATTGGCGAAGAGCGAGATACGATTGAAGATGTGCTGGAGCCGTATTTGATTCAGCAAGGTTTTTTAATGCGCACTCCACGTGGGCGTGTGGCTACTAGTCAGTCTTATCAGCATTTTGGTTTGTCAGTACCTAAAACGTTAGCTACTGGTGAGTTGTGGCAGGAGTAGGTGAACTATTGATTGCAAGAAGGGTCTTCTTATAAGTTTTGCAATTGGTTTTGCTCTGCTATGAAAACCGTAATGACTTTTTAGAGAAATCGCCATGATTAACGCAAACGAACAACCCAGTATTCGCAGAGACTTACTATCATATCAACCCATTTGTGATACACAGTTGAATATTGTTGGTGTCGAAATGGTGAGTCGTAACTTACAAACCAGTCTAGGAAGTGGGTTTACACTGCCCGCAGCACAAAGTGTGAATGCCATACTTAATGCTTTTATCTACACTGGAATAGATGAATTATTCCGTGACCGCCTAGTGTTTATTAAGGTCGCAGAAGAGTTCCTCATGAGTGAAATGGTGCGATATATACCGAAGGAACGTATTGTGCTCGAACTGGCACCATGCGCCGAAGTTTCAGACGCACTGATTACGCAGTTCAACCAATTAGCTGAAGAGGGTTATGCTTTAGCTCTAGATAATTGGGGGCCAGATGATGCGCGTAAGCCATTATTAGCGCATTCCGCTTTCGCTAGAGTGCGTATGGATAATAAAGATAATGCCCGCTTAGCGATAAAGCAAATGGCGGGAAGTCGTATAAGTGTACTAGCGTCACGCGTTAATAATGAACAAGATTTGGCATTAGCCCACGAACTCAATGCAACTTTCTTGCAAGGCCGTTTTTACAAAATTCGCAAACAATTAGCGAGTAAAAAACATTCTGTCACTATGCAGACTATAGTGGAGTTGATCGCTGAGCTTAATTCAGATGGCCCTGATATGCGCTTAGAAAAGTTTTACAAAGAAAATCCAGAACTGAGTCTACAGTTATTTCACATGGTGAACTCTGCGGGGTCTGGCTTAAGCATCAGCACAATCAGACAAGCTATTTTCATTCTTGGGCGTTCGCAGATGATTCGTTGGCTACAAACCATTCTTTACACCCTAGATGGAAATGTTCGCCCAAGTGCGCTGATGCAGTCAGCGTTGTGGCGAGCAAAATTTATGGAAGTGCTCAGTGCCTACTATAAGCACAAAGTTTCTCACACCTTAGAAGATATGGCATTTATCACGGGCATTATTTCACTGGCTGATGTTTTACTGGGTGAGCCAATGGAAGAGGTTGTCAGTAAGATGAAGCTTTCAGATACCATTCAGGAAGCGCTTTTACATCATAAAGGCCCATTAGGTAGCATGCTTTTATTAACGGAAGCACTAGAAGTTGGCGATTTCGTTATGGCAGAACAGTCTGCAAATGCGCTTGAATTTAGCTCTGATTTAATCATGACATGTCAAAATACCGCATTGGCTTGGTCTACTAAAATATCTTGTCATCAAGATACGTAATTGACTGTTTGTCTATTTAAACATCAAACATCATTTTTCAGTTATTAAGTTCCTAGCATAATAACTACTCAACTTATCACTTAGCGCGGTGCTGTTGAGCGCTACTGTTTGACAATATCATTTCCAAGTAAGCAAATTTACCTGTGTTAAAATTTACCGATGCATAATCAAGATAATTTCATCTGGCCGATTCGCGTTTATTACGAAGATACCGATAGCGGTGGGGTGGTTTATCACTCTAATTATTTGAACTTTATGGAGCGCGCTAGAACTGAGTGGTTGCGAGCGCTTGGTTTTGAGCAAACGGTTCTTAAAGATGAGTTAGGCGTTATATTTGTGGTGCATAGCATGAATATTACGTTCAAGAAGCCAGCCTGTTTTAATGATCTTTTGCAAGTAAAAAGTCATCTTGTTAAAAAGGGGCATGGCAGTATTGAGTTTATACAAACTATCTTGCGCGATGACCAAGTGCTTTTAGAGGCGAACGTGAAATTAGCTTGTGTAGATGTTGCAAGTTTTAAGCCGTTGGGGATCCCAACGGTTATTAAAGAGAAACTAATTTAGAGTTAACTTGTGGAGTCATTATGAATGTAGGTGTTGCTAACGATATGTCATTCTTTACGCTGATTGCTGGCGCTAGTTTGCCTGTGCAATTGGTGATGGTGATTCTGTTGCTGACATCACTATTCTCTTGGTGGTATATCTTTATCAAAGTGGCCACAATTAAGCGTGCAGAAAAAGATGCTGACGATTTTGAAAATGCTTTTTGGACAGGTGGTGATTTAAATAAACTGTATGAAAGCTTGGCGGCAAGTCGCCGAAAGGCACAAGGTATGGCAAGCATATTTGAAGCAGGTTTTAAAGAATATGCCCGACATAAACAGCAGCCTCGCATGGAGGTTTCTGATGTGATGGAAGGCTCTCGCCGTGCTATGCGTGCTGCGTACAACCGTGAGTTAGATGATCTTGATGCGCACTTGCCATTTCTGGCCTCAGTGGGCTCAGTCAGTCCTTATATTGGCTTGTTTGGTACTGTATGGGGCATTATGAATGCTTTTAGAGGATTATCTAACGTGGCACAAGCGACATTAAGTCAGGTGGCACCAGGTATTGCTGAAGCGTTGGTAGCAACAGCTATTGGCTTGTTTGCTGCCATTCCAGCGGTGATTGCCTATAACCGTTTTGCGTCTAGCGTGGATAGGCTGTCAGTGCGCTATGAAAGTTTTATGGAAGAGTTCACTAACATCTTACAAAGAAAGAGCTAGGTCATGGCGCGCACTCGTAAACGCCGCATGATGAATCAAATTAACGTCGTTCCTTATATCGATGTGACTTTGGTGTTACTGGTGATTTTTATGGTCACGGCGCCAATGACCAATCCTGGTGTCGTTGATTTACCTAAGGTAGGGCAAACTTTAAAGCAGGCAACAGTGCCACCCGTGGTGCTGACAGTTAAGATGGGTAATAAAATTGAGCTGGATAATAAGCCGATGGCACGAGACGAGCTATTGTTAGCTGTGCGCGAGGCTTTAATTAAGTCGCCAGAACGTTCGGTGGTGATTGCTGCAGACAAGAACGTGAAGTACGACGATGTGATTGGTGTGATGGACTTACTGAAACAAAATAAAGTTGATAAAGTCGGGTTGTTGTTAAAGCCTGCAACATAAACTAAATGTTACGTCAGCGTGAAAATTCAGTTTCATTTAAGGCAGGCATGCTTTCGGTCGCGGTGCATGCTGGGTTGCTGGTTGCGTTGTTGATTTCATTTAATTGGAAGGCGACACATCCCATTGCTGTAGCCGAAGTTGAGCTGTGGGATAGCATTCCTGCGCCAGTGGTTTCTTTGCCGCAGCCAGTATTAGAGCCTGTGCCCATAATAAAGGAGTTGCCGCCAGTATCAGAGCCCGTTGTTGAGAAAGCATCTGAGCCTGAACCTGAGGTGGATATTGCGCTCGAAAAAAAACAAAAAGAGCTCGAGCAGAAAAAAGTAACTGAGCAGCTTAAAAAAGAAAAAGAGTTGGAGCAAAAGAAAAAATTAGCAGAAATTCAAGCTGCATTGTTGAATGATGATTTAAACGCCAATAAGGCAGTCTCTAAAAAAACGAGTCAAAATGATGCGCTTAAGAAATTGCAGCAGGAATCGTTGGCAGATGATCAGGCTTCAGGTGATCAGCAGGTTATGGCAGCTAAATCCGCAGCTAGTGCGGGCGTGGTGAATGAGTACAAAAGTAAGATACAGGCTAAAATTCGCTCTAATGTGAATAAAAGCTTGTGTGGTGAAGGTAATCCTCAGTTGGTCTTTGATATAGGATTGATGCCAACAGGACAATTAAGTGGCAGTCCAAAACTTGTTAAGTCTAGCGGTAGTACCGCTTGTGACGATGCTGTAGAGCGCGCGATTATCGCGTCCGAACCTTTGCCTTTACCAAGCGATGCATCACTTTTTTCGCAATTTAGAAACTTAAAGTTAAAATTCAGTCCTAAGGATTAGGATTTTAAAATGATTAGAGATGTTCAATAGTTTATGAATTTATTCAGAAAAATAGTTCTTTGTGCGGTTTTATTGAGTGCATCTGTTTTAGGTGTGCCAGTGGCCAATGCCGCTTTGGAAATTGAAATTAGTGGCGGTAGTGCACAGCAAGTGCCTATTGCAATAGTGCCTTTTGGTCAGGCGTCTAACAATCAAGAAAATATGGCCATGATTATTGCTGCTGATTTGCGTCGTAGTGGATTGTTTCGAGTTTTAGAAACTGCAGGTGTGGCAAGTCGACCAACGGATATTGCACAAATTAAATACGCTGAGTGGGCTGCTTTGCAAGCTCAAGCAATGGCTGTTGGTAGCGTAGAATCTTTGCCAGGAAATCGCCTAAAAGTTTCTTTTAAGCTGGCGGATGTGTTGAAACAAACGCAGTTGGCTGGCATGGAATTTAATATTGCGCCTCATCAATTTAGAACGACTGCGCACAAGATTGCCGATATTATTTATCAAAAGCTTACAGGTGAATCTGGTATTTTTGCGAGCCGTATTGCTTATATTAATAAAGCAAAAGGGCGCTATGCCTTGCAGGTGGCTGATGCCGACGGCGAAAATCCGCAAACCGTGGTTTCATCCAATGAGCCAATTATTTCACCCGCATGGTCACCCGATGGGACTAAGCTTGCCTATGTGTCTTTTGAAAAGAAAAAACCGATTGTTTTTGTGCAATCGTTGATGACTGGACAGAGACAGGTGTTGGCAAATTTTAAAGGTAATAACAGTGCGCCAGCTTGGTCGCCTGATGGTAGCAAGTTGGCGATTGTGCTGACATACGGGGCTAACTCACAGTTGTATACCATTAATGCTGATGGCACAGGCTTAAAGCAGCTGACTAAAAGCAGTGCTATTGATACTGAGCCTACATGGTCGCCAGATGCAAAATGGGTTTACTTTAGTTCAGATCGTGGTGGCAGGCCACAGATTTACAAAGTATCATCGCTTGGTGGTGAAGCGCAGCGTGTAACTTTTGAAGGTGCTTATAATTTAAGTCCACGTTTTTCACCTGATGGAAAATCGCTGGCAATGATACGTAATGACGGAGGTAGATACCGTGTTGCATTGCAGGATTTAGCAACTGGACAAGGTCAGCTACTGAGTGAAGGTGGACAAGATGAATCGCCTAGTTTTGCACCTAATGGCCGTGTTATTTTATATGCAACGCGTGTTGGTGGGCGAGGGGCTTTGGCTGCTGTGTCAGCAGATGGCCGTGTGAAACAGCGTTTGAGTGAATCTGGTGGCGATATACGTGAGCCCGCATGGGGGCCGCTATTAAATTAGTGGTTGAGTTAGAATTGGTATAAATGAATTTTTTGTTTTTTTTTAGAGTTATTTAAGGAGAGGTATATGAAAAACGTGATTTTGAATAAAAAACTATTGAGTAGTTTAGTGATTGCATTGGTGCTTACAGCATGTAAAAGCACACCTATGGTGGATAAACCTGCAGCAGTGGAAGATAAAAGCCCAGCTACACAAACAGCGCCAAAAACAGCGGCACCTGCACCAAGTGCGGATACGTCAGGCGTTAAGGAAGTGGCAATCGATGGTAATGCGACTAATGGTAACAATCCATTAAAAGACCCAAACAATATCCTATCAAAACGTAATATCTATTTTGATTTTGATAAAGATACGGTTAAAGCCGAATATCAGCCGCTAATCGAGGCGCATGCTAAATACCTACTAGCCAATAGCAGCGCAAAAATGATTTTGCAAGGCAATACGGATGAGCGTGGTACACGTGAGTACAACTTGTCATTGGGGCAACGTCGTTCAGTAGCAGTGAAAAAATCATTTAACTTACTTGGTGTGCAAGACAAGCAAATTGAAACAGTGAGCTTTGGCGAAGAAAAAGCGAGTGCTAACTGTGCTGATGAAGCATGTCATCAAGCTAATCGTCGTGTAGATGTGGCTTACGAAAACGAGTAATTTAAAGGTTGTAATGATGAAAAAACTGATTCTGGCTGGCCTGCTACTTGCAACGCAATTTTATTCAGTAAGTAGCAGTGCGGCGCTGTTCGACGATACAGAAGCGCGTAAAAAAATTCTGGAAGTTGAAGCTGTGATGCAAAGTCAGAATCAGGCAACGCAAGCAGCACTGGCTGACTTAAAGAAAAGTCAACAGGCGCTTGAGCAACGAGTGTTGGCTATTGAGGCAATTACCAAGGGGCGAGTGCTTGGTGATATGCAGAATCAAATAGATGAGCTTAAGCAAGAAGTTGCACGCCTTAAGGGTGAGTTGGAAGTGGCATCGCATAATGTTGATGCTACACAACAGAGACAGAAAGATTTGTATGGTGATACGGATGCGCGTTTGCGTAAGCTAGAGAGTAGTGCGGTGGCGCCGCCAGCAGAAGCTGCTAACGCGGCTCCTCAGGCCGTTGCACCAGTGGTAGCAGCTAAGAACTCGCAGGAGCAGCAGTTGCTAGAGTTGGCGAATGGATTGTCTAAGGAATCTAAGCATAAAGATGCTTTTAATGCTTATGACAAGTTTCTTAAAGAATACCCTGATAGCGCATCGGTCGCAGAGGCTAAGTATGGATTAGGTTATTCTCAATTTGCATTAAAGAACTATAAATCTGCAATCGCAACTCAGCAAAAAGTGATTGATATGCATCCAGATAGCCCTCAGGTGCCAGATGCAATGTTTAATATGGCAAATAGCCAAATTCAATTGGGATTGGTGCCTGGTGCGAAGAAGACGTTGCGTGACTTAATCGCTAAATTTCCAACCAGTGAGGTGACGCCTACAGCGCAAAAACGTTTAAAAGCGCTTGAGGCTATTAAATAATATTTCCAAGTAAAACATCAGCTTAGTTGAATTTCAGTTAAAATGGCGCCCATTAATTATCGGCGCCATTTTTTATGGCGAGCAAGTATTCAATGAAACTCAAAGTTCATGAAATTTTCTATTCCCTACAAGGGGAATCATCGCGGGTTGGGTTGCCTACAGTGTTTGTGCGCCTGACTGGTTGCCCTATGCGATGTGTGTATTGCGATACCGCTTACGCGTTTAGTGGTGGCAACAATATGGAAATTAGTGACATTTTATTAAAAGTTGCAGAGTACGGCGCACATTATGTAACAGTAACAGGCGGTGAACCGCTTGCGCAAAAAGACAGTCATGCTTTATTAAAAGCTTTATGTGATGCGGGTTATAGCGTGTCATTGGAGACTGGTGGTGCGATGGATATTGGGTTTGTTGACCCACGTGTTTCGATAATTTTGGATGTTAAAACGCCTGATTCTGGTGAAGTTAAAAATAACCAATGGGGTAATTTGTCGTTGCTAAAAAGTAGTGATGAAGTCAAGTTTGTGCTGTGTAGTCGCCCGGATTATGAGTGGGCTAAAGACATATTAGTGCAATATAAAATTGCTGAAAAATGCCCAGTATTATTTTCACCCGTTTACAGTCAAGTTAACCCAACGGATTTAGCTGAGTGGGTGTTGGCGGATAGGTTGCCTGTGCGTATGCAAGTGCAGTTACATAAGATTCTTTGGGGTGAAAAGCCAGGGGTTTGATAATGAGTAGACAAGTGGAAGTGCCCGCAGGTGGCATCGGTGCTAAAGCCGTTGTCCTGCTATCAGGCGGCTTAGATTCAGCAACAGTATTGGCTTATGCCTGTGAGCAAGGTTTTGAGTGTTACTGTTTGAGTTTAGATTACCATCAGCGCCACATTGCTGAGTTGGAAGCGGCTAAAAAGATCGCGCTGACAATGGGGGCGAAAGCGCATAAAACCGCTCAGCTTGATCTATCTTTGTTTGGTGGTTCAGCGTTAACGGATGATGCGATTGCCGTGCCAGAAAATGAGACGGTAGGCATACCAGTCACTTATGTGCCTGCGCGTAATACGATTATGCTTTCTCTTTCGCTGGCGTGGGCAGAGGTCTTGGGTGCGCAAGACATTTTTATTGGTGTTAATGCGTTGGATTATTCAGGTTATCCCGACTGTCGTGCCGAGTATGTTAAGGCATTTCAAGCGATGGCTAATCTGGCAACAAAAAGCGCGGTAGAAGGTAAAACGATTACCGTGCATGCGCCGCTGATTGATATGACAAAAGCGCAAATTGTTCAGCTAGGTACTCGGTTAGGTGTTGATTATGCGAGGACAGTTTCTTGTTATCAGGCTAATCCTCAGGGTGAGGCTTGTGGTGTGTGTGACTCTTGCCGACTTAGACGTGATGGCTTTCTAGCAGCTGGTTTGGCTGACCCTACGCATTATAAAAGCAGCTCCAGCTAGCAAGCTCGCTGAATTTTATTTATTCAGTAGCGGATAATTGTATAAACTACTTGCCAAACCCTACGCGGATAACGTAAAATCCGCGCCTTTCTGCGATAAATTTTTCAATAAAGAGAACAAAGATTATGGTTATTATTCGTTTAGCTCGTGGTGGCGCGAAAAAAACTCCTTTCTACAACGTGGTAGTTGCTGATTCACGTAACCGTCGTGATGGCCGCTTCATTGAGCGTGTTGGTTTTTACAACCCATCTGCAAAAGCAGGTGCTGAAGGCTTACGTATCGATCTTGCACGTGTAACTCACTGGCAAAACAATGGTGCTCAGTTGTCTGACACTGTTGCTCGTTTGGTTAAGTTCCACGCTAAAGGTCCTGAAGCTGCAATCGCTGCAAAAGCTAAAGACGCTGCTAAGGCTGAAGCTGTTAAAGCTAAAGCCGCTGCGCTTGAAGCTGCTAAAGTAAAAGCAGCAGCAGATGCTGCTAAAGCTGAAGCAGATGCTAAAGCCGCTGCAGAAGCTGCTCAGGCCGCCGAGGCTGCAGCCGCAGCTAAAGCTGCTGAGGCAGAAGCTGCTGCTGAAACTCCAGCTGCTGACGCTTAATTTAATTTGTTTAGGCTTATTGCCTAAGCAGTTAATTAATTGGCAGTGAATAGTATGGTGGTAATGGGGCGCGTTGTTGCGCCCTATGGCGTTTACGGTTGGCTGAAAGTCATTCCGGATACTGAAGCGATTGACGGTTTATTTGACTACGACACATGGTGGTTGGGTAAAGGCGATGATTGGCGCGAAATGGTGGTTGAAACCGCCAAGTTACATAACGATGTGATTGTTGTGAAGCTTGAAGGTATTGACGATCGTGATGCTGCGTTTGCCTGTAAGGGTAAACAAATCGCGGTGCCAAGAGACCAGTTACCTGAACCTGAACCTAATGAGTATTACTGGTCAGATCTGATTGGTTTACGCGTTAAAAATCAGCAGGGTGTTGATTTTGGTTTAATTGAAGATGTTTTCGAAACGGGTGCAAATGATGTGCTTGTTGTGAAACCTGAAGTGATTAAGTCGGAAACTAATAAAGATAAGCCGCAGGAGCGTTTGCTGCCTTTTATTGCTTCAGTGGTGTTGGAAGTGGATTTGAAAGCCAAGACCATGTTGGTCGATTGGGATGAAGATTTCTAACCATGTCGTTTAAGTTTGATGTGGTGACGCTTTTCCCTGAAATGTTTAGTGCCATCACTCAACATGGCATTACTAGCAGGGCATTACAGCAAGGTATTTATGATCTGAAGTGTTGGAATCCGCGTGATTTCACTGCTGATAATCATAAAACTGTAGATGATAGGCCTTATGGTGGTGGCCCCGGCATGGTGATGCTGATTGAGCCTCTAGAAAAAGCCATCAATGCTGTCAAAGCTGAGCAGTCGGAAAAGAATGTTGAGGGTTGGGTAGTTCATCTCTCCCCGGCTGGCAAGCCGCTGACGCATGAGAAGGTGATGCAGTTAAGTAAAAAGCAAGGTTTGATATTACTTGCTAGTCGTTATGAGGGTGTGGATCAGCGCCTGATTGATGCAGAAGTCGATGAAGAATTGTCGATTGGTGATTATGTGTTAAGTGGCGGTGAGTTGCCTGCTATGGTGTTGATGGATGCGATCATACGCCAGTTACCGGGTACTTTGGGTGATAG
>CAYQZK010000014.1:252-27618 GCA_964422015.1 uncultured Methylotenera sp. | reverse complement strand
AACATAGCGGCAAGTGTTATTAAAATAGGTTTTACCGCAAATGCATTTAGCATATGCGGAGTTGATTTGTAATTCATGTGAATAACCTCAAAAATAAAAACGAGCATCCAGCAGACCAATTAAAAATCTGCTGAGGGTTGAATTTAGATGCTTGTTATTTCTGGAGGTGCACGGGCAGCATATGCTGTTGTGATGGGTGAATAAAAGTTGGCGTAAAAATCAACCGCCTCAGATAAATCAGGAGCAAACTCAAGAATATCAAAAGCTGATAATTGCAAGCCATTCGCAACTTTGGCATAACTAATACACTGCTCACACTGTTCTGACGTTGTGTTTTTGTCTTGCTGTGTATGCTTATCAGCCAAAACAATATGGCTTATTTCATGTGTTGCAAGACCTATTTGTGTGAAAAAAAATAAAAAAATCAACGTCACATGAACGACTAAACGTTGCAACATGTATTGATTTTTAAAGAGAAACATTATGATGTAATAAAGATTTTAAATTAAACAAATGCGTGCCATTCAGGCGGGAAGTATAAACATTGAATCATGTGCGCATCATAACAAAAAAATATGAATTTTCCATAGTGAAATTAAAGAAGCGGAATAAGATATAAAAAACGCATCACACAAAATCCGGTGCTTCTGCACCAAAGAACTTCACTCTTAGTTTTTTAAGTTGGTCTCTAAAGTCAGCGGCTTTTTCAAACTCAAGATTCTTCGCACTGTCGTGCATCGCTTTTTCTAAGCGTTTAATTTCTTTGGCGATTTGTTTTTCACTCAACGATTCATAATTAGCTTGGTCTTGCAGCACCTTACGCTCACGTTGAGCTTCATCTTTATCATAAACGCCATCGATAATATCTTTAATTCGCTTGCTCACACCTTTAGGCACGATACCGTGAGCGGCATTGAATGCCAGTTGCACATTGCGCCTGCGCTCAGTTTCATCCATGGCTAACTTCATGCTACGCGTGATTTTATTAGCATAAAAAATCACCTTGCCGTTTAGGTTACGTGCAGCACGACCTGACGTTTGAATAAGCGAGCGCTCAGAGCGTAAAAATCCCTCTTTATCTGCATCTAGCACGGCCACTAGGGATACTTCAGGAATATCCAAACCTTCTCGCAGCAAGTTAATGCCAACCAGCACATCAAACTCGCCAAGCCTTAAATCTCTAATAATTTCAACGCGCTCAACCGTATCAATATCACTGTGTAAATAGCGCACTTTCACACCATGCTCACTCAGGTAGTCTGTCAGGTCTTCTGCCATGCGTTTGGTCAAAGTTGTAGCCAAAACTCGCTCGCCAACTTCAACACGTTTTTTAATCTCACCCAATAAGTCATCTACCTGCGTGTCTGCAGGTTTTACAATAATTTCCGGGTCAACCAAGCCTGTTGGGCGAGCAATCATTTCAACGACTTGTTGTTGATGCGATTTTTCATATTCTGCTGGTGTGGCAGAAACGAACACACATTGCCGCATGATTTTTTCAAACTCTTCAAACTTGAGCGGGCGATTATCTAAGGCCGAAGGCAGACGCCAACCGTAATCCACCAAATTTTCTTTACGTGAACGGTCACCCTTATACATGGCGCCCACCTGCGGCACAGTGACATGACTTTCATCAATAATCATCAATGCATTATTTGGCAGATAATCAATAAGCGTGGGTGGAGGATCACCTGGATTGCGTCCAGATAAATGACGGGAATAATTTTCAATGCCTTTACAGAAACCAATCTCATTGAGCATTTCAAGATCAAAGCGCGTGCGCTGTTCTATGCGCGCGGCCTCAACTAATTTGCTAGTTTTGATATAAAAATCCACACGATCTTTCAACTCGTGTTTGATCTTTTCCATGGCGCGAATCGTGGTTTCTCGAGGCGTTACATAGTGACTTGACGGATAAACGGTATAGCGTGGAATTTTATTGAACACCTGCCCCGTCAGCGGATCAAATAGCGTAATAGACTCAATTTCATCATCAAACATTGAAATGCGCACTGCGGTTTCGTTATTTTCAGCGGGGAATACATCAATCACATCACCACGCACCCTGAATGTACCCCGTGCAAAATCAAATTCGTTACGGTCATATTGCATGCCCACTAGACGTGCAATCATGTCACGCTGCGCAATCTTCTCGCCCTGCTGTACATGCAAGACCATGCCGTGATAGTCCACAGGGTCGCCAATGCCATAAATGGCAGAAACCGTAGCAACAATAATACTGTCTTCGCGTTCTAACAAAGCTTTGGTGGCTGACAGACGCATTTGTTCAATGTGCTCATTGATACTGGAATCTTTTTCAATAAACAAATCGCGCGAAGGCACATATGCTTCTGGTTGGTAATAATCGTAATAGCTCACGAAATACTCAACCGAATTATTGGGAAAAAACTCGCGGAATTCGCTATACAACTGAGCGGCAAGAGTTTTATTGGGTGCCATCACAATGGCTGGGCGGCCAGTTCGCGCAATGACGTTGGCCATAGTGTAGGTTTTGCCAGAGCCAGTGACACCCAGCAAGGTTTGAAACTTTAAACCGTCATTAATGCCTTGTGTGAGCTTATCAATCGCCTGAGGCTGATCTCCCGCAGGAGGAAATGGTTGGTATAACTGATATTTACTATCGGGGAAAGTGATGAACACGTTTATTCTTCATGCAGAATTAGCTACAGTAACAGCTAAGCACTCATCACCTTAAGTAGCATCAATCTAAATCTTTTTAAACACTAAACTACCGTTAGTGCCACCAAATCCAAAGTTATTTTTTAATGCGTACTCAATACGCATATCACGAGCTGTGTTCGCACAATAGTCCAAATCACACTCAGGATCTTGATTGAAAATATTAATGGTTGGTGGCGACACTTGGTTGTAAATAGAAAGCACTGTAAACACAGATTCCAAGCCGCCAGCACCGCCAAGTAAATGACCCGTCATTGACTTGGTGGAATTTACCACTAAGTTTTTAGCATGATCGCCAAACGCGGCTTTGATCGCGTTGGTTTCGTTTGCATCACCCAACGGTGTTGATGTGCCATGTGCGTTAATAAATTGCACTGCGTCAGGGTTAATGCCAGCATTATTTAGAGCATTACGCATAGAACGACGTGGACCGTCCATGTTAGGAGCGGTCATGTGGTAAGCATCGGCACTCATACCATAACCACTGAGTTCAGCATAGATTTTCGCACCACGTTTTTTAGCATGCTCGTATTCTTCAAGTACCAATACACCAGCACCTTCACCAATCACAAACCCATCACGATCTTTATCCCAAGGGCGACTTGCAGTCGCAGGATCGTCATTACGACTAGATAGCGCACGTGATGCCGCAAAACCTCCTACACATAAACGAGTAATTGCAGCTTCCGCACCGCCAGCAATCATGACATCAGCATCACCGTATTCAATCATACGAGAGGCGTCACCAATCGAGTGTGTGCCTGTAGTACACGCAGTCACGATCGCAACATTCGGCCCTTTTAGCCCAAACATGATAGATAAGTTGCCTGAAATCATATTAATAATGGTCCCAGGCACGAAAAATGGTGAGATTTTACGTGGACCAGAAGCTTGGTACAGTGAGTCTGTATCCTCAATCGTTTGCATACCGCCAATACCAGAACCAATTGATACACCGATGCGCTCTGCATTGTCTTCTGTTACTACAATGCCAGAATCCTTAAATGCCTCAATACCAGCAGCCAGTCCATATTGGATGAATGTATCCATACGTCTTGCATCTTTTGCTGAAAGGAAATCCTCAACGTTAAAGTCTTTAACCTCACCAGCTATAGTCGAAGCAAAGGCACTTGCATCAAATTTGGTAATTTGAGTAATACCAGATTTACCTGCAACAATATTATCCCATGCAGTTTTTACACCTATACCTACAGGAGAAACTACACCTAGTCCAGTAACAACTACTCTGCGTTTATTCATAGGATTTAACCTCGGGATATTTATTATTGATTAGTAATATTGCTTATTAAAACATCAGAAAATCAAAATAAAGATTTTCTTAAGAAACAAGTGATTGTGGGTAGCAAGCTTCTTAATTCAGAGACTTGCTACCCACATTTGAATTATTTTTTTGACTTACTTAAGGTTCGTATTGATGTAATCAATCGCTAATTGAACTGTTGTAATTTTTTCCGCTTCTTCATCAGGAATTTCGCAGTCAAACTCTTCTTCAAGCGCCATTACCAACTCAACTGTATCGAGTGAGTCAGCACCTAAGTCATCTACAAATGATGATGCATTTTTAACATCATCTTCATTTGCACCTAATTGCTCAGCAACAATTTTCTTAACGCGTTTTTCGATGTCAGACATCTAATTACCCCTTTTATTAAAAAATAGCTTTATTCAGCTAATGAGACATTCTACCAAAACTCAAGAATAATTCCAAAAACTTCATTCGTCGATAAAACCTAATTATTTAGGCTTAATCGAAAACTTAAATCATCAACATTCCACCATTTACGTGGATAGTTTCACCAGTAATATAAGCTGCGCTAGGTGAGGCTAAAAATGCAACTGTAGCCGCAATTTCTTTAACGTTACCTAAGCGCCCCACAGGAATGCGTGCCAACATTTTATTGGTAATATCTTCTGAAAGCTCTGCCGTCATATCAGTATCGATAAAACCAGGCGCAACACAGTTCACAGTAATGCCTCGGCTACCCACTTCTGCTGCAAGTGATTTGGTGAACCCCGTCATCCCAGCTTTAGCCGCAGCATAGTTTGTTTGGCCAGCATTCCCCATGTGACCTACTACAGATGAGATGCTGATAATGCGTCCCGTACGCGCTTTCATCATGGGCCTTAAAACCGCTTGGCTCATACGAAAGACTGAAGTCAAATTAGTGCTAATAACCGCATCCCAATCCTCTTCTTTCATTCGCATTAACAACGTATCTCGAGTAATACCCGCGTTGTTAACCAAAATACTTACGTCACCATATTTTTCGCTAATAGCATTTAAAGTCGCTTCAATTTGCGCTGTGTCGTTGACATTTAATGCAATACCTTCGCCTTTAATTTTAGCTGCGCCAAAAGCTTCGCTGATTGAAGCTGCACCGCTGTCAGAAGTTGCAGTGCCTATCACCGTAGCACCCTGCTCACCTAATGCCAAAGCAATCGCCGCACCGATACCTCGACTCGCACCTGTAATTAAAGCAATTTGTCCAGTTAACATCTTAACCCTTTGAATTTATTTAATATTAATGAAATTAAATATTGCATTGAAACTCTGTAAATGAATCATTATTCACCAATGCAGAGCAAGGCAACTCGGCCACAATACGCTTGGTTAAACCAGTCAAGACTTTGCCTGGTCCGCATTCAGCCGCTTGGGTAACACCTTGTGCACTAATTGCTTGAATAGTTTCAACCCAGCGCACTGGACTATATAACTGACGCACAAGCGCATCTTTCACTTGCTCTACGTTTTGATAAGATGCAACATCAGCATTATGAATAACAGGAATCTTCTGATTACCAATGCTGACATTTTTTAAATAAGCCGCCAACTCTTGAGCTGCAGGTTTCATGAGAGCACAATGCGACGGCACGCTTACTGGAAGCGCCAATGCACGCTTAGCACCTTTTGCCTTTGCCAACTCCATTCCTCGCTCTACTGCTGATTTATTACCCGCAATGACTACTTGGCCAGGTGAGTTTAAATTAACAGCTTCAAGCACTTCACCTTGAGCCGCTTCCTGACATACCTGGCTTACCGCTTCATCATCTAAACCCAAGATTGCAGCCATCGCACCCACGCCTGCAGGAACGGCGTTTTGCATCACGGTTGCGCGATAGCGTACTAGAGGCAGCGCATCCTTAAATGACAGAGCGCCAGAAGCAACAAGCGCACTATACTCACCTAAGCTATGCCCTGCCAGAACGCTTGGTAACTTATCCGTAGTAGCTTGCCATGCACGCCAAGTCGCAATACCAGCAGTAAGCATAATTGGTTGTGTATGCGTTGTTTCATTGATTGAATCATTAGCTTCTGTAGCCATCGCCCAAAGGTCTACACCAAGAATATCTGAGGCTTCAATAAAAGTTTGTTTAATAATTGCAGAGTCGCCAAAGCCAGCCATCATTCCAACAGATTGTGATCCCTGGCCTGGAAATAAAAATGCAAATTTAGTCATAGTTTAAAATATATTAAGATGTAAAAAAATAATTGGGTTTTAGTGAAAAAACATTTACCAATCTAGTATTTAACCAGAGCTGAACCCCAAGTAAAACCGCCACCAAAAGCTTCCATTAGTAATATTTCCCCACGTTGAATACGTCCATCACGTACTGCAGTGTCGAGTGCTAACGGAATTGATGCTGCAGAAGTATTGCCATGCTTATCAACGGTAACAACGACATGATCCATACTCATATTCAGTTTTTTAGCTGTGGCTTGCAATATTCTAATATTAGCTTGATGTGGTACTAACCAGTCAATGTCTGATTTTTGCAATCCATTGGCGGCTAACGTTTCATCAACAATAGCATCTAATGTATTTACCGCCATTTTAAACACACCATTGCCTTCCATGACGATAGTGCCGCGTGTATCCGCGTTAGTCTTATGTGGTGCATGCAACATGTTTTCATAGCTACCATCAGCATGTAAATGCGTGGAAATAACCCCTTGCTCTTCACTGGCTTGCAAAATAATCGCGCCCGCTCCATCTCCCCACAAAATACAGTTACCACGATCGGTCCAGTCAGTGATACGCGAGAAAGTTTCAGCACCTATAACTAAAGCGCATTTGGCTGAGCCAGCCTTAATAAAGTTATCTGCTGTAGAAAGTGCATAAACAAAACCACTACAAACAGCCTGCAAATCAAATGCTGGGCATCCAGCAATACCTAGCTTCTGCTGCAGAATACAGGCTGTACTTGGAAATATTTTATCCGGCGTTGTTGTTGCAACAATGATTAAATCAATGTCTGATGCTTGTATGCCAGCAGCTTCAATCGCATTTCTAGCTGCATGCACTGCTAAATCGCTTGTAAATTCATTGTCTGCCGCAATGTGGCGTTCACGAATACCCGTGCGTGTAAATATCCATTCATCAGTGGTATCTACCATGCATTCCAAATCGGCATTGGTCAATATTTTTTGAGGAAGATAGCTACCTGTGCCTGCTATACGAGAATATGTCATACATGATCCGTGTGAGTTGCAACCGAAGGTTTTGATTGCATATGTTCTATTTCTAATTGTTCAGTAATGCGGCGCAATACACCACTACGAGACTCGCTTGTTGCAGTATGTATAGCATGTAAAAACGCAAAACTATCTGCCCCACCATGACTTTTTACCACAATGCCACGTAAACCTAAAAAACTGGCGCCATTATAACGTCTTGGGTCCATTCGTTTCTTAAAAGCTTTTAAAACAGGCATGCTAGTCAGCGCCATCAATTTGGTGAGCCAATTACGTTTAAACTCCTCTGCGAGAAAACGCCCCATCATCTGCGCCAAACCTTCAGAGGCTTTAAGTGTAATATTGCCCACAAAACCGTCACAGACCACAACATCCGTTGTACCTTTGAAGATATCATTACCCTCAACGTTACCGTAAAAATTCAAGTGACTGGCCTGCAATAACTCACCTGCTTTTTTAACTACTTCATTACCTTTAATGTCTTCACTGCCAATATTAAGTAAGCCTATCGTTGGACTTTCTTTTTGCTCAACACATGAAACAAGCATGCTACCCATGATTGCAAATTGCAACAATTGTTCTGGTGTACAGTCTGAGTTTGCACCTAAGTCTAAAATATGTGTAAGACCTTTTTGACTAGGGAATACACCTGCAATAGCTGGCCGATCAATACCTGGCAATGTTTTTAATACATATCGAGCTGTTGCCATCAATGCGCCGGTATTGCCTGCGCTAACGCAGGCATTAGCTTCACCACTTTTAACCAAGTTAATTGCTACACGCATGGAAGAATCTTTTTTATTCTTAAGTGCCATTTGAGGCGACTCATCCATCATCACCACTTCACTCGCATGGTGAATACGTAATCGAGAGTTAATCACAGCTTTTTGTGCTTTTAACTCAGCCTCAATCACATCAGTCAAACCAACTAAAACAATATTAAGTTGATTATCTGACTCAAGAGCCTTTAGTGCAGCAGGAATGGTGACATGTGGACCATGATCACCACCCATTGCGTCAATCGCGACTGTTATATCCATTATTTGATCACATCAAAGTTAAACGTAGCATCATTAAAACATGAGCTTGATTATATTGGCAGTATAAATAGTAACGCCGCCCTAAACTTCAGGGCGGCGCTAAATGTTTGGTCAAAAACTACTCAACAAGATATACATATTTCTCATATGCATCCTAGATTTAATCTAGTCAGATTAAATCTAGAGGGATTATTCGCCTTTTGTTGATAACACTTTACGACCACGGTAATAGCCGTTTGGGCTAACGTGATGACGCAAATGTGCTTCACCAGTTGTTGGCTCAACAGCCAATGCTGGGTTTGTTAGAAAATCGTGTGAACGATGCATGCCACGTTTAGAAGGTGACTTTTTATTTTGCTGAACTGCCATAATAAACTCCGAATAAAATGATTAAAACATCATCTCAATTACATACAAACCGATGAATTTATACCAGCAATTCATCACTAATTAAAGACTACGTTAAATAACTAATCCATCACTATAATATAAAACAAGATTTTTGTCAGCACCTATTCAGGTTTTATTAATCCTTTAAGTACCGCAAAAGGGTTTGGCTTTTCTCCGCTTTGCATTTTCTCTACGACACAGTTTTCTAAATGCGTGGGAGCGATTGGCATCGCCATAAGTAACTCGTCTTCAATTAGCTCAGCTACATTCATTGAAGAGCTGGCTGGCTGCAAGTCAAAATCATCGTTCTCATCCAGTTCATTTATATCCACCTCACCCACACATTGCTCGCCAATTAAATAATTAAAAGCTAAAGAAAGATTTATAGGCATTTCATTTAAACAGCGCTGACAATCAACAAACAATGATGCGGTAATCTCCAAATGCAGATAATGCCTACCCGCAGCATCAACACTACCTTTTAGAAGATAGTGAATTGTTGATTCAGATTGAACATCATTTGAATTTACGTTCAACATTTCAGACAATCTTGATAAGGTTAAAGCGGAAATATCCCCTTCTGCACGTTCATGCTTCTTAGCAAAAGCTAAATTATCAATAATAAGAGAGTTCATTTTCATGTCTTAGGCTCAATGTTATTCAGGCAAGTATGTTAATTTTATCTACAACACTTTTGGTTTCAGCTCTTTTAGAGCCGGACCTGAGCATGTTATAATAGGTGGGTTTGAGTATGAAATTAAGGGTTGTAACGTGTTCAAAAAAATTCTTGTAGCTAATCGCGGTGAAATCGCAGTGCGTATTGTACGCGCTTGCTCAGAAATGGGCATTAAGTCTGTGGCAATTTACACTGATGCAGACCGTCAAGCTTTGCACGTTAAAAAAGCTGATGAAGCCTACAGTATTGGCTCCGACCCAGTTGCTGGCTATTTAAATGCACACAAAATTGTTAATTTAGCGGTAGCTTCAGGTTGCGATGCATTACATCCTGGCTATGGATTTTTATCTGAAAACCCTGAATTAGCTGAAATTTGTGAGCGCCGTGGTGTTAAATTTATTGGCCCTAATGCAGATGTCATCCGTCAAATGGGCGATAAAATTCAAGCTCGCAACGCTATGACTAACGCTGGAATTCCTTGCACACCTGGTAGCAATGGCAATTTAGATAGTCTTGAAGACGCAATTGCTCTTGCATCTAAAATTGGCTATCCCGTCATGTTGAAAGCTACCAATGGTGGTGGTGGTCGTGGTATTCGTCGATGCGACAACGAGAAAGAATTGCTGAGCAATTATGACCGTGTAATTTCAGAAGCCAGTAAAGCGTTTGGAAAACCAGAAGTTTTTCTGGAAAAATGTGTCGTTAAACCACGTCATATTGAGGTGCAAGTTTTAGCTGATTCAGAAGGTAATACTATTCATTTGTTTGAACGTGATTGCTCAATACAGCGCCGCAACCAAAAATTAATTGAAATTGCACCCTCACCTCAATTAAGCCAAGCGCAGCGGGAATACATTGGCGGCCTAGCCGTTAAAGCGGCAAAGGCCGTTGGATATGAGAATGCAGGCACAGTAGAGTTTTTACTTGACTCTGATAATACGTTCTACTTTATGGAAATGAACACACGCTTACAAGTTGAACATACTGTGACTGAAACCATTACAGGCATCGATATTGTGCAAGAACAAATTCGCGTTGCTTATGGCTTGCCATTACAGTACGAACAAAAGGATGTGCAATTTAGGGGTTATGCTATGGAATTCCGTATTAACGCGGAAGATCCAAAAAATGGATTTTTGCCTAGCTTTGGTAAAATTACTCGCTACTATGCCCCTGGAGGACCAGGTGTACGCATGGATGCGGCAATTTTTAGCGGCTATGTTATTCCTCCCTATTATGACTCCATGTGTGCAAAGTTGACCGTTTGGGCCCTGAATTGGGAGGGCGTAATTGAACGTGGTCGCCGTGCACTAGATGACATGTTGATTTATGGCGTGAAAACAACAATCCCGTATTATCAAGAAATATTGAAGCATGAAGACTTTAGAAATGCAGAATTTAATACCAGTTTTGTTGAGTCACATCCAGAACTCACAGAGTATGCCAATAAAGTTCCTCCAGAACTTATTGCTGCAGCAATTTCCGCTGCAATTGCTGCACATGAAGGTATTTGAGTTTAAAAAGTGTCCCTTAATAATTAATTGAATAAGTCAAATTAAAGTAAAGAGTTAAATTATGGCAAAAATACAAGTTACAGAGCTAGTTTTACGAGATGGACACCAATGTCACATTGCCACACGTATGCGCACTGAAGATATGTTACCAATATGCTCAAAACTAGATTCGATAGGTTTTTGGTCATTGGAAGCTTGGGGTGGTGCAACCTTCGATGCGTGCGTACGTTATTTGAAGGAAGACCCTTGGGCACGCCTAAAAACTTTACGTAAAGCACTTCCTAACTCACGCATTCAAATGTTGTTGCGTGGACAAAATCTGCTTGGCTATCGCCATTACTCAGACGATGTTGTGCGTGCTTTTGTAAAAAAATCTGCTGATAACGGTGTAGATGTATTCCGTATTTTTGACGCTTTAAACGATACTCGCAACCTTCAGGTCTCCATTGAGGCAGTTAAAAAGGCAGGCAAGCATGCCGAAGGTACTATTAGCTACACCACAAGCCCTGTACATGATGTAGAACACTTTGTAGGTATTGCTAAAGAGCTTGAAGCAATGGGTTCTGATACTATCGCGATTAAAGATATGGCGGGTCTGTTAACGCCACAGGCAACATCAGAACTAGTTAAAGCTTTACGTGCTAATGTAAACTTACCCATTCATATTCATAGCCACGCCACAAGCGGATTGGCAAGCATGAACTTGCTTCGCGCTTTAGAAAATGGTGCTGTGATGATTGACACTTGCAACTCTGCATTTTCTGAAGGAGCAAGCCATCCAACGACTGAAAGTATGATTGCCGCCTTGCAAGGTACAGAATTTGATACTGGATTAGATATTGCTGCCGTACAAGAAGTTGGTGCATATTTCCGTGAAGTACGTAAAAAGTACTGGCAATTTGAAAGTGATTTTACTGGCGTAGACACACGTGTGTTAGTCAATCAAGTGCCTGGAGGCATGATTTCAAACCTAAGTAATCAGCTTAAAGAACAAGGCGCGTTAGACAAAATGGATGCTGTGTTGGCCGAAATTCCAATGGTGCGCAAAGACTTAGGTTACATTCCATTGGTAACGCCAACTTCACAAATTGTAGGTACTCAAGCCGTCCTCAACGTAATGACTGGTCAACGTTACAAATCAATTACTAATGAAGTTAAAAATTACTTTTTGGGCCAATATGGAAAATCCCCAAGTCCAGTCAATACAGATATTAAGAAACTAGCTATTGGCGATGCAGAACCCATTACTTGTCGTCCTGCTGATTTACTTGCTGCAGAAATGGCCAAACTCACTACAGAATCAGAACGGTTTGCTCAATCTGAAGAGGATGTGTTGACTTATGCGATGTTCCCTGATCTTGGCCAAACGTTCTTGCAAGAACGCAATGCGGGCTCATTAATGCCTGAGGCGTTATTAGATAAAGCTGCTGCAAATGCCGCCTCACCTCGATTTGCTCCAAGTGAGTTTAAAGTAACTTTGCATGGAGAAACTTTCCATATTAATTTAACCGGCAGTGGTCACGCTGGCGAAGAAAGACGCCCTTTCTATGTTTCTATTGATGGCATTGCAGAAGAGGTTGTCGTTGAAACCTTGAGTGAAATACAAGTTTCAGGCGGATCTACTGGAGGTAAAAAGAAAGCAGCCTCAAACAATAAAGCTGGAGAAAGACCACGTCCTTCACACCCCGGTCATGTGACAACCTCTATGCCAGGCACTGTTGTTGCTGTTAAAGTTAAAGTCGGTGACAAAGTCAATGCAGGCGATGGTGTGTTGGTTATTGAAGCGATGAAGATGGAAAATGAGATTCAGGCGACAACTTCGGGTATCGTTGTTGCTGTTTACGTAAACAAAGGCGATGCGGTAACGCCTGATGAAGCGCTTGTTGAAATTCAGTCTGAATAATTATTGATAAGCACTCTTTAAAAGCCGACAGTATATATCTGTCGGCTTTTTTATTAGCATTTAATTAAAAGTTGGATGAATTAAAAGTATATGGATAAAAAAATAATATTGGCGTCGTCCTCTATTTATAGAAAAGAATTACTAGATCGGCTGAAACTACCGTTTAGTTGCTTTTCGCCAGAGATTGATGAGACTGCGTTAGCAGATGAACAACCCCAAGATACAGCGCTAAGATTGGCACAAGAAAAAGCCAAAAAAATTGGCGAATCTCATCCAAATGCCTTGATTATAGGCTGCGACCAAGTAGCTACACTTGATGGCTTACAAATAGGTAAACCTCTTACTCATCAAAATGCTACTCAGCAACTACGTATAATGCGAGGCCGTGAGGTGACTTTTCATAGCGCCTTGTGTCTATACAACTCAATGACACTCAATATGCAGAGAGAAGTAGTTCCTTATATTGTTCATTTTAGAAATTTAACTGATGCTCAAATAGAGAGTTACCTCAACAAAGAACAACCCTATCATTGTGCTGGTAGTGCGAAGTCAGAGGGATTAGGGATTGCCATTATAGAAAAAATGACTGGTGAAGACCCCAATGCACTCATCGGATTACCCTTAATAAAACTCATCAATATGTTGGCTAATGAAAACGTTCACGTTATTTAAAGTGAGCGCTATATATTGCTAACACTCTAGGATAGATATGCCATTAGGTACACTTTATTTAATACCTGTCACACTAGGCGATGACAACGTCTCTAAAGTTTTACCACGAGATGTTATCAACCTAACTCAGCAACTTGACACCTTTGTGGTTGAAAATGAGAAAACAGCAAGACATTTTCTAAGCACCATCAAAACCCTTAAACCAGTCCGTGAACTTCACCTGCACACATTAAATGAACATACAACTGAACAAGAATTACCTAACCTACTAAAGCCTTTGCTTGCAGGCATTAATGTAGGGTTAATGAGTGATGCTGGTTGCCCCGGCGTTGCTGACCCTGGTGCAAAACTAGCAGAGTTAGCACATCGCAAAGGCATTAGAGTGATGCCGTTAGTTGGACCAAGCTCAATTTTACTTAGCCTGATGGCATCCGGTTTTAACGGTCAGCGTTTTACATTTTTGGGATACATTCCCACCGACAAAGCAGCTCGAATACAACGATTAAAAGAAATCGAAAAAGATTCGAACAAACATCATGAAACTCAAATTTTGATTGAAACACCTTATCGCAACCAACATTTATTAGAGGATATTTTGGCACATTGCCTGCCTAGCACCAGATTGTGTGTGGCTTGCAATGTCAGCTTAGAAGATGAAATGATTGTTAGCAAATCAATTGCTGATTGGAAAAAGAACTCCCTACCTGATTTACACAAAAAACCGACGGTATTTTTATTGCTTGCTTAAGCGATTGTTGATGATTTAGGAGCTAATTAAGTTAAGCACATTTTTAACAGGTGCATAACTTAATCGATGAATTGGGCTGACACCGTGTAATGCCAGCATGCTTAAATGCTCCTCTGTAGGGTAACCTTTATGCTTAGCAAAACCATATTGAGGATAGATTGCATCAAGCTCATACAATTCTGCATCACGTGCAGTTTTAGCCAAAATTGATGCTGCAGAGATTGCGGCTACTTTACTATCCCCCTTAACAATCGCTTCACAAGCAATTTGAATGTTAGGGCATTTATTACCGTCCACCAAAACCAAATCGGCTTTTATTGCTAGACTCTCGATCGCACGTTTCATTGCTAATAAACTGGCTTGTAAAATATTAATTCGGTCAATTTCCTCAACACTACTACTAGCAATTGACCAGGCCAATGCATGTTGTTTAATCTCAACGCTAAGTAGATCTCGTTTTTTTTCAGAGAGTTTTTTAGAGTCTGCCAAGCCTAATATTGGTTGATCTGGGTTTAAAATTACCGCAGCGGCATATACAGCACCCGCAAGTGGACCCCTACCAGCTTCATCTACGCCACAAATGAGCTGTGTAGTCATAGTATCGGACTTATTTAAGATACGCCAAAATAGCTGAAGCTGCTTTTTCTGCCGTATTCTGTCGTAAATTTAAATGGATTTTTGTAAACTCTGACTTTACTTCTTCCAGTTTAGTTGAGTCGGCAAGCATCTTTAATGTGGTTTCTGCAAGCTTCTCTGGCGTAGCTTCATCTTGTAGGAGTTCAGGTACAACAAACTTGCCTGCCAAGATATTAGGTAATCCTACATAAGGTTGTAGGCGCATGCGCTTAAGTAATTGCCAGCTTAGCTTTGACATTTTATAGGTAATGACCATCGGTTTTTTGAGTAACGCAGCCTCTAATGTAGCCGTTCCAGATGCCACAATTACGATATCAGCGGCCTCCATTGCATCATGGGCATGACCAAAGAGGATTTGAATAGGCAGACTTTCAGTTTCATGAAATATAGCTAATTCAAAAATTTGACGTGTTTCTCTAGTAATCAATGGCACTAGAAACAATGCATTAGGGTTTTCAGCATAGATAAGCTTGGCAGTTTTTACAAACAATTCAGCATGTTGTTGTACCTCACTTTGCCGACTACCTGGCAGCATCGCAACTACAGTTGCGGATGAACTAAGTCTCAAAGCCTCACGGGCAGCAGATACATTAGGTTCAATCGGGAGCATATCAGCCAAAGGATGGCCAACATAAGTAACTGGTATTTTGGCGTGTTTGTAAAGAACAGGTTCAAAGGGAAACAATGCCAAAATATGGCTTACGGCTTTTTTAATTTTTGCTATGCGCCCCATACGCCATGCCCAAATAGATGGACTGACATAGTGTATGGTTTTAATCCCTTTATTTTTCAGTTTTTTTTCTAGCCAAAAATTAAAGTCTGGCGCATCTACACCAATAAAAAGATCTATAGGATGATTGAGTAAGTTTTTAAGTAATTGGCGGCGAAGCTTCAATAAGCCCCACAAGTGTCTAATAACTTCAATGTAACCTCGTACTGATAGACGTTCAATCGGAAAAAAAGATTGCGCGCCCTCTCCTATCATTTTTGGACCTGCAATGCCCACAAACTCTAAATCTGAGCGTTTTTTCTTTAATGCTTGAATCAAATGACTGCCAAGCAAGTCACCGGAGGCTTCTCCAGCCACAATACCAATTCTAACCATAACTAATTGAAATTTTTAGCGAACGATGCCGCGTGTTGAAGAGTTTAAGAAGTCTGTAAGTAAAGCAATTTCTGGAGTTGTCTGCTGCATAATCCCTAATTCAACTTTAGCTTCTTCCAATGTTAGACTCTTACGATACAAAGTTTTATATGCGCGTTTAATCTGCAAAATGCTTTCGGCAGAAAATCCTCTACGCTTTAAGCCCTCTGCATTAATACCATGAGGCTTAGCATCATATCCAGCAGCTGTAACATAGGGTGGAATATCCTTAAAGACAACAGAACCCACAGCTGTAATGACATGAGAGCCAATTTTGCAGAACTGATGAATTAAAGTGAATCCGCCAAGGATGGCATGGTCATGCACATCCACATGACCCGCAAGAGATGAGTTGTTAGCAAAAATCGTATGGTTACCAATCTGACAGTCATGCGCGATATGCACATAGGCCATAATCCAGTTATCGTCACCAATTTTTGTAGTGCCTTTATCCTGAATGGTACCGCGATTAAATGTGCAGAACTCTCGAATGGTATTGTTATTACCAATTTCAAGTAAGGTTGGCTCACCTTTATACTTTTTATCTTGTGGCACCTCACCTAAAGATGAGAACTGAAAGATTTGGTTATTTTCTCCAATTATGGACGGACCGTTAATTGTCACATGGCTTGCAACACGAGTGCCTGCACCAATCTTAACATTTGGACCGATTACAGAATAAGCACCGACCTCAACACTCGAATCAAGCTCAGCAGAGGCATCTATAATTGCCGTTGCATGAATTTTTGCAGCCTGCATGATTTACTTCTCAGATTTATCGATAGCTTTTAAAATGCACATCATCTGTGCTTCAGCAACCACAGTGCCGTCTACACTTGCAACACCAGAGTACTTCCAAATTCCTTTTAAAATGCGATCAATCTTTACATTAAGCACAATCTGATCACCTGGAGAAACAGGCTTTTTGAAGCGTGCGCTATCGATGCCTGCAAAGTAATAAACAGAGTCATCACTAGGTTTAGTATCCATTGTTTTAAAGGACAAAATTGCTGCGGCTTGCGCCATAGCCTCTACAATTAAAACACCTGGCATTACTGGGTGATATGGAAAATGCCCTGGAAAATAGGGCTCGTTCACGCTCACATTTTTAATTGCAGTAATTTCTTTTCCCAACTCCATAGACAACACACGGTCAATTAAAACAAACGGATAACGATGTGGCAAATGTTCAAGAATTTCATGAATATTCATGCTGGTAGGGTCAATTTGATTAGTCATTTTTATCTCAGTTACTTCTTTTGAATATCGCTATATTTTATAGCAATTACTGCTTGGATTTTAATAAAGCGAGCTCTTTTTCAAGCTTTTTAATTTTGTCGCTTAAGTCATCTAGATGGCGAATTTTTGCTGCTGTATTCAACCATTCTTTATGTACTTGGAAAGGCATTAATGCTGTATAGGTGTCTGCAGTAAGTAGAGAGCGTGTAATCATACTGCCTGGAGAAATAGTGACATGATCGGCAACTTCTAAATGACCCAATACCATGGCTGCACCACCAATTTTGCAGTGCTTGCCAATTTTAGCGCTACCTGCAATGCCTACACATCCCGCTATCACTGTATGCGCGCCTATGACACAATTGTGCCCAATTTGAATCAGATTATCCAACTTGACGCCTTCTTCAATAATGGTATCGTCCAATGCCCCACGGTCAACAGTGGTGTTGGCTCCAATATCTACATTGGCATGAATTAGCACACGCCCTACTTGTGGAATCTTTAACCAAACACCAGCCTCTTCAGCATAACCAAAACCATCTGAACCAATGACTGCCCCAGAAAATAAATGGCAATTCTCGCCGATTTCACAATGATGTTTAATGGTCACATGAGGTTCTAAACGCACATTATTGGCAATAGTAACATTGTGTTCAATCACGCAACCTGCACCAACAACGACATTCTCGCCAAGAGTTACATGATCACCAATGACCACAAACGGCCCTATGCTACAAGAGCTTGGTATATTCGCGTGTTGAGAAACAATGGCACTCTGATCAATACCAGAATTAGGTATGACTTGTGGATTTAATAAAGCAGAAATTTTTGCGAAATAAGCATATGGATTATCAACAATAATCTTAGCTAATGGAGTAAGGTGTGCATCTTTTTCTCTTAGGACATAAGCACTAGCATTACAAGTAGCCATTGATTTATGGTATTTAGCACCGCTAATAAAGCTTATATCACCTACTTGAGCATTGCTCATAGACGAAACACGCTGAATAAGCGTTGATTCGTCCCCTTGCACATGCCCACCTAGCGCCTTAACAATCTCGCCAAGTGTGTATGACTGACTCATTGAAATTCAATCAGAGATAAATTATTTTTTACCTAACAACTTTAAAACTTTATCAGTAATATCAATTTTTTTACTTGCGTAAGCAACGCCACTATAAACCACTAAATCATAGCCCTCAGCTTCAGATACTGATTGCACAGCCTTATTGATACGATCCTGCAAACTACCTAACTCTTCATTTTTACGCAAATTGATATCTTCACGGAGTTCACGCTGTTTACGCTGAAATTCTATTTTAATGTTTTGTACATCACGCTCTTTATTGCGACGCTCTGTTTCTGAAATAGTTAAGCCATCTTTATCTAGTGCAGACTCTAATTCTTTAATTTGCTTGGCCATGCGATCTAATTCTTGTGACCGTGGACTAAATTCACGCTCTAATTTTTTACCACTTTCTGAAGTTTGTGGCGCTTCTTGCAAGATTTTGTCTACTTGCACGTAACCGACCTTTAACTCAGCAGACTGTGCACCAATAGCAAACACTAAGCAACTTGCCGAAATCAAACTTTTTAAAATTTTACTCAATTAAATTCTCCAAAATACAAACAGCTACTTAATATTAACATTATGTCATAAGGCTAGCGAAGCACTAACTAACGATCTATCCAAAGATTTAGAACTGCTGCCCCATCTGGAACTGAATGGTTTGTGTTCTTTCACCTTCTTCTGCATTCAAAGGCTTAGCATATACCAACTTCAAAGGACCAAATGGTGAGAGCCAGCTTAATCCCAAACCTGTTGAGTAGCGTAAGTCGCCAAAATCATATGAGTCATTCTTACCAAACACATTACCACCATCAACAAAGGCACTGAGTCTGAATTGTTTAGATTCTTTCAAACCCGGGATTGGCAGATACAACTCAGCGTTACCCAGTAAGCGCTTAGTACCTCCAGTTGAAAAATCCTGACCGTTAATGATCGATCTAGGCCCAAGTGATCCATTCTCAAAACCGCGCACAGAATTTACACCACCAATGAAGAAGTTTTTAAAGAAAGGATATTCTTTACTACCATAAGCTTCTGCATAGCCAATTTCACCATTAAGCATTAAAGTAAATCCTTTGTAAAACTCATTATACCAAGAGTGTTTGTAGTCAATCTTGTAATACTCTAAATCCAGCACTGGTAAAGAAACTTCACCTGTGAGCCTTTGCAAAACGCCATTAGTCGTAAACATGATACTGTCGCGTGAATCATGTGACCATCCAGCTGTAGCAACTAACGAGTTAGCTGTACAACTTTGGCTCTGATTACAAAAATCTCGGTATTGCTGTGGGC
This sequence comes from uncultured Methylotenera sp., assembly GCA_964422015.1. GTDB lineage: Bacteria > Pseudomonadota > Gammaproteobacteria > Burkholderiales > Methylophilaceae > Methylotenera. The sequence goes on along the minus strand of CAYQZK010000014.1, from coordinate 8,099 downwards.
TTACAGCCGTTAGATCACTAACCTCTGTGAAATCGACCGACATACCAAAATTAAAACCATCACGTTCATTAAGTGGGATGCCGAACCGCACACCACCACCATAAGATGCTGTACTGTAGGTGGCAAGACTATTCAATGAACTTGTATTCACATCACGCCGATACAAGTCAATGCCGCGACTTACCCCATCAGGTGTGAAGTAAGGGTCTGTAAATGAAAGGGAATAGACGGTATTGATTCTACCCGTGTTCATCTGCGCACTGACACGATTACCGGTTCCCAAAAAATTATTTTGGTTCACAGTAATACCGAACACCACACCCTCATTGCTTGACAACCCCGCACCAAATTGAACGCTACCAGTAGATTTTTCAGTCACACTAATATTTAAGTCAACCTGATCTGCTGTACCTGCTACTGCTGGAGTTTCCACGTTTACATCAGAGAAAAAATCTGTACGTGTAATACGCTCTTTAGACCGATTAATCTTATTAGCCGCATACCATGCAGACTCTAACTGACGCACTTCACGACGCACCACTTCATCACGCGTACGTGTATTGCCTACGATATTAATCCGACGCACATAAACACGTTTTCCTGGGTCAACGAAGAATGTAAACGCTGCGGTATGCTGCTCCTTGTTAAGCTCTGGCACAGCATTAACGTTAGAAAATGCATATCCATCGTTACTTAATCTGTCGCTTATCGCCTTACTGGTTTGAGTCACTTTTTCACGACTAAAAGTATCACCCGCTTGAATCTGAAATAGTGCCTTAATTTCATCTTCAGGCACTAAGGTTTCTCCAGCCAACTTCACCTCAGAAATACTATATTTCTCACCCTCAGTCACGTTCACTGTGATGTAGATATCTTTTTTATCTGGAGTAATTGAAACTTGCGTGGAATCAATATTGAACTCTAAGTAACCTTGATTCATGTAAAAAGACCGCAAAGCCTCAAGGTCGGCATTTAACTTTTGTTTGGAATATTGATCATCTTTATTCCACCAGCTCATCCAATTTGGCGTCGTAAGTAAGAACTGCGCACGAATATCATCAATCGTAAATGCTTGGTTACCTACAATATTAATATCACGAATTTTTGAAACGGCACCTTCTTCAATGTCAAAACGCACTGCGACTCGATTGCGTTCTAGCGGCGACACAACGGCTTTAACCGTAGCACCATACTTACCCTGCGACAGATACTGACGTTTAACTTCTTGCTCAGCACGATCTAGCTGAGACTTGTCAAAAATTTGACCTTCAGCAATACCAATCTGCTTCAATCCCTCTTTCATCTTATCTGTAGGGAATGATTTATTGCCACTGAAATCAATTTGAGCAATAGCTGAGCGCTCTTGTACTGTAACGACCAATACACCATCTTCAGCTTCAATACGCACATCTTTAAAGAATCCAGTATTGTATAAAGACTTAATCGCTTGCGAAGCAAGTTCTTCATCTATGGTTTCGCCTACTTTAACGGGAAGATGACTAAAAACAGTACCAGCTTCAGTACGCTGAACACCTTCTACACGGATATCTTTGATAACAAAAGGCTGAAGCGCCATTACAGAACTAGCATACAAGCCGCTAATCAACAAGAACACCGATTTAAGTTTTAAATGCTTAAATACAGAGCTCACTCGTTTAGCGTGTGTTAAATTTTTAATTGCCATTCATTTAGCCTGATATCAATCTGTTAATGTCGTTAAAAAGTGCCAAAACCATCATCAATCCGAGCAAAGAAAACCCAATTTTTTGCCCAATCACCATTACGTTTTCAGACACAGGTTTTCCTGTGAAAAATTCAACCATATGATACATGAAATGCCCCCCATCTAAAACGGGAATAGGCAAGAGATTTAGTACACCAATACTAATGCTGATTAACGCAAGAAAACTAATAAAGACCTTAATACCCATGTTAGCACTTTGTCCAGCATAACTCGCAATTGTGACAGGTCCGCTCATGCCTTTCCATGACACCTGACCTACAACCATGTTGCCTAACATTTTAAGGCTAAAAATAGCAGTGTCCCACGTCTTTACTATGGCTTTTAGCATTGCCCCGCCTGCGGAATAATGCGTAGTCACCAAATATTGATTAGCTTCCTTTTGATCTATAAGAAATGCTGCACCAATGCGACCTATTGTTTTACCATTTTCAATCATAGCTTCCGGTTTAACTGTTAACTTGATTTCATTCGTATCACGCAAAATCACAATATTTAAATTTACATTAGGGTGCATTCTAATTTCACGAACAAAATCTTCCCAAACATTCACTTTACTATGATTTGCTGACAGCACTAAATCACCTGATTGAAAACCAGCAATATCAGCAGCACTCCCCTCTGCCACCTCACCAATACGAGCTGGGATATCTGGTTGATAAATGGTTAAACCCACCTTCGTCAAAATATCTTGTTGAGCATCATCAAAATCAATAGCAGACAGATCTAATACATGTAGATGAATTTGTTGATTATGGCTAACAGCCTGAATTTCTACAGATTTTTTCTTTAATGCTTCATTAAGCAGCATCCAACGCACATCTTGCCAAGTGCTCACTTTTTTTCCAGAAACTTTTTGTATAGTTTCACCTGAAGCCATACTCGCAAGGGCTGCTGGACTTCTCTCTAAGACATTACCGACAATAGGCTTTAAACCTACGACACCTGTCATAAATAAAAGCCAATACAAAAAAATCGCAAGCAATAAATTAGCAAAAGGGCCAGCGAGCACAATAGCCATGCGTTTGAAGACAGACTGGCGATTAAAGGCACGCTGCAGGTCTTTTTCTGTAAAGACAGGATGCTCAAGTCCTTCTTTAGTTTCTTGCTCAATCTCACGTTCATCGAGCATTTTTACGTATCCACCTAACGGAATTGCCGCTAGGATAAACTCAGTTTGATCTTGACCAATTTTTTTTAAAAATAAAGGCTTTCCAAAACCAATGGAGAACTTAAGTACTTTAACTCCACACCATTTTGCCATCTGAAAATGTCCATACTCGTGGACTGTAATGACTAAACCCAGAGTAAAAAGAAAGGCTAAAAAGGTTAACATAATGCCGAAATTCGTTGGCTTGCAAGCGTCCTTGCCACCGTATCAACTTCTACTAACTGTTCGATTGTACGAACATCTTCAATTGTAGAATCTGACAACACCGCTTGAATAAGCTCAGGGATAGCCATAAAACCAATTTTTTCAGACAAAAATGCTTCTACAGCAACTTCATTAGCCGCATTTAAAATTGCAGGTGCAGTACCACCCGCAGTTAAAGCGTCATACGCAATTTTTAAGCAAGGAAAGCGCGTCATGTCTGGAGCAACAAAATCTAAACGCGCTGTTTTCAGTAAATCTAGACTACTGACACCGCTATGTAGTCGGTCTGGATAGCCTAACCCATAAGCTATTGGCGTTCGCATATCTGGGTTACCCAATTGTGCCAGAACGCTACCATCAATATATTCCACCATAGAGTGAATCACGCTTTGAGGATGCACTATCACATCAATTTGAGATGGAAGTGCATTAAACAACCAATGTGCCTCTATCACTTCTAAACCTTTATTCATCATGGTGGCCGAATCAATAGTGATTTTCGGTCCCATCACCCAATTGGGATGATTTAAAGCTTGCTCACGTGTGACCGATTTAAGCTCCTCTAAACTCGCATTGCGGAATGGGCCTCCAGAGGCCGTAAGCAATACGCGCTTAACCCCCACTTCAGACAAGTGCTGACTACGCACATTGGGCATAACTTGGAATATCGCATTATGTTCGCTATCAATCGGCAATAACGTAGCTTTACCTTGCACTACAGCTTGCATAAACAAATTACCAGCCATCACCAAGGTTTCTTTATTAGCTAATAAAATGCGTTTTCCAGCTAATGCTGCAGCCATCGCTGGATGCAAACCTGCTGCACCTACAATTGCAGCCATTACCACATCTACTTGCGGGTGAGCCGACACCTCATTTAATGCCTCTGCACCTTGCAAAACAATGGTATTAGAGCCAATGGTTTTTAGCTTTGCACTTAATGCATCTGCCGCTTCGGCTTTCAGCATCACAGCATACTGTGGTGAATATTTTTGACATAACTCAAATAAACCTTGAGCATTAGAATTAGCAGTTAAAGCAAATACAGAAAAACGTTCCGAATGTTGTTCAATCACATTAAGCGTTTGTAAGCCAATGGTTCCCGTAGCACCCAAAACGGTGACATTCTGATGCGTCATACTGAGCACTTTCTTTCTAATAAATCACTATTTAATGAAGCACTATGCATGCGCTTGAAGTGATGCAAAAAATGGGCTATAACTGCAAAAAAATGTCATTGTCAATGTAGGGATAAGTCCGTCAATTCTATCAAGTACGCCGCCATGACCAGGCAACAGTTGGCTGCTATCCTTAATTCCGGCCTGCCGCTTTAATAGAGACTCAAATAAGTCACCTATAACGCTAAACACAACAATTAACCACAACCCTATAATCAACCAAAAAGGTAAATTCTGATAATAACAAATTGCCACACCGTAAAGCGTTGATGCAAACAGAGCACCTGCAACACCTTCCCATGTTTTGCCTGGGCTAATCTCTGGTGCAAGTTTATGACGACCAAATTTCTTCCCAGCAAAATAAGCGGAGCTATCAGCGAGACTCACCGTAGCAATTACCGCCAGTAACAACCAAGGGCTAATATCATGCAGACCAATAAGACCGACCCACGTTGCCAACAAAAGAATTAAGCCAATAACACTCATCAGCAAGGGCTGATTCATCACTTTTCTTGTTTTGAGCCACACAGGTGCAACTAACATCCAAAAGGCAGATGCAGTGCCTAAGAGTATTAAGGTCAATTGGTGCTGATATAGAACAAACGATGAATGTGGCATCCACACTATAATTAAACCAAAACTCAATCCAACCATAAGCAAACTTAGCGTCTGCAACTTATTTAATTTAATTAAATTAGCCCACTCCCAAACGCCCAACAAGGTAATACCCAATGTCAGTAGCGACCAAGCTAAATCAGAAGTATTAAAGAGAGCACCTAAAAAACCGACAATAAGTGCTATGGCTGTAATGATTCTGGTTTTAAGCATTTTTTAGTTTTCAGCTTTGTCGTATTTTGGGTTTTATAGTTAAATTAAGTGCTAAGAATCTAAAGTTTTGGCTCAGAAAGTTGTTCACTAGTGCGGCCAAAGCGACGCTCACGCTTTTGATATGAGGCAATCGCTAAATTAAAAGCCTCTTCATTAAAATCAGGCCAAAGAGTATCGGTAAAATAAAGCTCCGTATAAGCCAACTGCCATAATAGAAAATTACTAATGCGCTTCTCTCCACCTGTCCGTATGAATAAATCAGGTTCAGGAGCGTAATTCATTGACAAATAGGGTGTTAAGTGTGCCTCTTCAAAATTTCCAGCCAAATGAGGTGAAGCTAACTGCATTTGATTCATAGCATTCAACATATCCCAACGTCCGCCATAATTGGCAGCAATTGTTAATGTTAAGCCTGTATTGTTTGCAGTTAATTGAACGGACTCTTCAATTTGCGCAATTAATGCCGCATCAAAACGACTGCGGTCACCAATCAAAACAAGTTTGATATTATTTTGATGCAATTTAGAAACCTCACGTTTCAATGCATCCATAAATAAACCCATTAAGAACGAAACCTCTTCGCTAGGTCTACGCCAGTTTTCACTACTAAAAGCAAATAATGTTAGATAACTGACTTTAAGACTGACGCAATACTTGACCAGATCGCGAACTGTTTCTACACCACGCTTGTGACCCGCTATTCTTGGCAAGAATCGCTTGCGAGCCCAACGACCATTGCCATCCATGATGACGGCAATGTGTTGGGGAATTTCACTTACATCTGGAATGCTTTGTGTCGCGCTACTAAAGAAACCCACACACGCTCCAATCAAAGTTAACTATAAAGTCTTTCAACAGTCAGTAAGACTAAACTGCCATTAACTCAGCTTCTTTCACCTGCAACATCTTATCGACTTCAGCCACCGCTTTATCGGTAAATTTCTGGATATCATCTTGTGCACGACGCTCATCATCCTCAGAAATTTCTTTATCTTTAATTAATTTTTTCAGAGCATCGTTAGCGTCGCGGCGAACATTGCGAATTGAAACCTTAGCCCCTTCACCCTCAGTACGCACAATTTTAGTCAAATCACGACGACGCTCTTCAGTCAACATCGGCATAGGTACACGAATCAAATCACCATTTGTGGCTGGATTTAGACCTAAATCACTATCACGAATGGCTTTCTCAACCTTACTAATCATTGGCTTTTCGTAAGGCTGCACATTGATAGTACGGGCATCTCCCAAATTCACGTTTGCGACTTGATTAACAGATACCATAGATCCGTAGTATTCAACCATCACATGATCCAGCAAACCCACGTGTGCACGACCTGTGCGCACTTTAGCTAAGTCATTTTTAAGAGACTCTAACGATTTCTGCATTTTTTGCTCTGCAGTTTTCTTAATATCTTCTAACATTTACTTCCCCAACAAATATCTTATCTTTTTATAGACAGTAACTTACAACACTCAACAAATTAGAATAAAACCTCAATAAACTATGGTTGAACCATCGTCCCTTCATCTTCACCCATAATGACTTTCTTCAAAGCGCCCTGTTTAAATATACTAAATACTGAGATAGGTAACTTTTGATCACGACAAAGTGTTAGGGCTGTTGCATCCATCACTTTAAGATTTTTAGCAATCGCCTCGTCAAAACTAATCGTTTTATAACGCATCGCTTCTGGATTAGTTTTTGGATCATCAGTATAAATACCATCCACCTTGGTCGCTTTAATCACAATCTCTGCGGAAATTTCCATACCACGCAAGGCTGCTGCTGTATCCGTTGTAAAAAATGGATTACCGGTACCTGCACCAAAAATAACTACACGCCCTTCTTCTAAATAGCGAATTGCCTTACCGCGAATATAGGGTTCTGCCACCTGCTCGATATTCAACGCACTTTGTACGCGAGCATTAAGGCCAATATTTTTCATGGCATCTTGTAGTGCCATGGCATTCATTACCGTGGCCAACATACCCATGTAGTCAGCCGTAGCCCTATCCATTCCCTCAGCAGCAGGCGCAACACCACGGAATATATTACCGCCACCAATCACCACGGCAACTTGCACACCTAAATCTACAATTTCTTTAACTTCTTTAACAATTCTAGTAATCGTAGCGCGATTAATACCGTAGGCATCATCACCCATGAGTGCTTCACCAGAAAGCTTAAGTAAAACGCGTTTATAGGCTGGTATGGACACAATAACTCCCTTTTATTAACTCTCATCATTTAAGCATAAAATCATGCTTTTAGGCATAAATTTAAGCGTAAAAGACCTATCACAGCAGTGAAATTTACAATAAAAAAAATGGACTGGGCAGCTCTGCCAAGTCCATTTTTAAACCTTATCAGCCAAATCGGCTAAATACGATCATGTAATAATTCACTGATATTAAACCTTAGCTGCTGCTGCAACCTCTGCTGCGTAATCAACAACGACTTTTTCAATACCCTCACCCACTGTATACATCGTGAATGAAGCCACTGATGCACCTTTAGATTTAAGTAACTGTTCAATTGTTAACTTGTCATCTTTAACGAACACTTGGCTAAGTAATGTCACTTCTTTCAAGAATTTTTGCACAGTACCATCCGCAATCTTTTCCAACATTGCCTCTGGCTTGCCTGCTTCTTTTGCTTTTTCAATCGCAACACGACGTTCTGCTTCAATCAAGCTTGCATCAATGCCTGAAGCATCCAATG
>CAYQZK010000014.1:0-242 GCA_964422015.1 uncultured Methylotenera sp. | reverse complement strand
TTTTGCCAACGCATCGTCACCACCAACCAAATCAACCAACACACCAATTTTGCTACCGTGCACATAACTTGCCAATTTACCCTGTGCAACAGGACGCACAAAACGACGTGGCGTAATGTTTTCGCCAATTTTACCAACTAATTGTGCGCGTGTTTCTTCAACAGTTGCGCCACGCATAGCAAGTGCTGCAACAGCCTCGATATCAGCTGCATTGCTTGTAGCAATAACACCTGCTAATTCAT
>CAYQZK010000013.1:0-28067 GCA_964422015.1 uncultured Methylotenera sp. | reverse complement strand
CCCGTATGCTTCCTTAGCAGGGAAGTGCCTTCGACCACTCGGCCAGCTCTCCGTTAATTACGCTTTATTGCAAGGCCGCGATATTACGCGATTCGCGGCCGGAAATCAATCACATAATAAAATTGACTAGCAAAATTAGGTGCTATTTATGCTTCTTCTAACTCAAAAGCTTTATGTAAAATGCGCACTGCCAGTTCCAAGTATTTTTCATCGACAACTACAGCAATCTTGATTTCTGATGTTGAAATCATTTGAATGTTAATACCTTCTTCAGCGAGTGTGCGGAACATTTGACTTGCAATGCCGACGTGAGAACGCATGCCAACCCCAACGATTGAAACTTTTGCAATTTTGTCATCACCGTTGATTTCGCGTGCGCCAATGTGGCTTTGAACTTTGTCTCGCAAAATACCTAATGCCTTGTTCATTTCATTTTTGTGAACAGTGAAAGTGAAGTCTGTTGTACCGTCTGCACCTGTGTTTTGGATAATCATATCCACGTCAACATTGGCTTCTGCAATCGGGCCAAGAATCTGGTAGGCAATACCTGGGCGATCTGGTACGCCTAGTACGGTAATTTTGGCTTCGTCGCGGTTAAAGGCGATGCCTGAAATAACGGGTTGTTCCATGTCGTTTTCTTCCTCAAATGTAATCAGTGTGCCATCGCCTTCATCTTCAAAGCTGGATAACACGCGTAACTTAACTTTGTATTTACCTGCAAATTCAACAGAGCGAATTTGCAATACTTTGCTGCCTTGTGAGGCAAGTTCAAGCATTTCTTCAAAGGTAATTCTGCTTAAACGGCGAGCTTCCGGGACCATGCGCGGGTCAGTAGTGTAAACGCCATCAACGTCGGTATAGATTTGGCATTCATCGGCTTTTAATGCTGCAGCTAAAGCTACGCCAGTAGTGTCTGAGCCACCACGACCTAATGTTGTGATGTTGCCGTTGGCGTCAACGCCTTGGAACCCTGCGACAACGACTACATATCCATCATCAAGATCATGTTTAATGTTGTGCTCATCGATGCTTAAAATGCGTGCTTTAGTGTAAGCGTCGTCAGTTAGAATTTTTACTTGGGCACCTGTGTAGCTTTTTGCTTTGATACCAAGTTCCATCAAGGCTAGTGCTGTCATGCCGATGGTGACTTGCTCACCAGTTGAGACCATCATATCCAATTCACGTGGATCTGGTTCTGGCATAATTTCTTTTGCTAGGCTAATGAGTCGATTAGTTTCACCAGACATTGCTGATACAACTACAACAATTTTGTGCCCCATCGCTTTATAGCGTGCTACACGACGTGCTAGGTTTCGAATCCGCTCAGGATTAGCGACTGAAGTGCCGCCGTATTTTTGTACAATGAGTGCCATTTTTAACTCTTTATTATCAATCTTAATTAAATTTTTTGAATCTATATGTTTACTTAATTTTGCTACTCACCCAGTCTTTTACACTGGCAAGTGCTTTAGGTAACTGGCTTGCATCTGTACCGCCTGCCATAGCCATATCGGGTTTACCGCCACCTTTTCCACCTACTTGACCAGCGACAAAGTTAACAAGTTCGCCAGCTTTAACTTTAGTGATTAAATCGGCGGTTACACCAGCAGCTAAACTGACTTTTCCGTCACTTACGCTAGCTAAGACAATTACTGCAGATTTTAATTTATCTTTTAGTTTATCCATAGTTTCACGCAGAGTATTGGCATCAGCACCATCTAGCGTTGCAGCCAACACTTTGACGCCATTGATTTCAATTGCTTGCGTAGCCAAGTCATCACCTTGCGTAGATGCGATTTTAGATTTTAATCGCGCTAACTCTTTCTCCAGTGATTTTGCATGTTCGGAAAGCTGATTTATTTTATTCACTAATTCGCCAACAGGGGCTTTGAGCTCGCTGCTTAATGTTGATATTAATGATTGTTGAGTATTAATGAGTTTAAGTGCGCCTTCACCCGTAGTTGCTTCAACGCGGCGTACCCCAGCGGCGACACCGCTTTCAGAGGTGATTTTGAATAGCCCAATATCGCCGGTACGGCTTACGTGTGTGCCGCCACATAGCTCGCGTGAACTACCAATGTCTAACACACGTACTTCGTCACCATATTTTTCACCGAATAGCATCATGGCACCAGTTTTTTGTGCAGATTCAATATCCATTACACGTGCTTGAGTCGCTTGATTAGCCAAAATTTCAGCATTGACGATTTGTTCGACTTTTGCAATTTCTGCATCAGTCATGGGCGCATTATGCACAAAGTCAAAACGAGTCTTATCACTATCTACCAATGAGCCTTTTTGTTGAACATGTTCGCCCAATGTTTCGCGCAGAGCTTTATGCATCAAGTGTGTGGCTGAGTGGTTGCGCATGGTGTTAGCACGTGCAGTTAGGTTGACGTTGGCTTGAATTGCGTTGCCTACATTTAATGTGCCTGTTTTTAATATGCCGTGATGGCCAAACACAGCGGCTTGAATTTTTTGCGTATCTTCTACAGCAAAAATACCGTTGCCACCTTTGATGAGGCCGCTATCACCAATCTGGCCACCTGATTCAGCATAAAACGGAGTGTTGTCCAATACGATAACGCCTTGATCACCTTCACATAGTTGCTGAACGGCTATTCCGTCTTTATAAAGCGCAACAATTTGACCTGTTGTTTCTAGTTTGTCGTAACCGTGGAATGTAGTTGCTATGCCAGTGTATTCAAGATTTGCCGCCATTTTGAATTTGCCAGCGGAACGAGCTTGTTCTTTTTGGCGTGCCATTGCAGCGTCAAATGCTGCCGTGTCTACCGTTACATTGCGTTCGCGGCAGATGTCCGCAGTTAAGTCGAGCGGAAAGCCATAGGTGTCGTGCAATTTGAAAGCTGTCTCGCCGTTAAAAATATCTTTTGTGTCGGCAAGCTCAGTTTCAAGTATTGTCATGCCGTTTTCAATGGTCTCAAAGAAACGGTCTTCTTCGAGCTTAAGCATGTCACTGATACGTGTTTGTTGCGCAAAGAGTTCAGGGTAGGCGCTTCCCATTGCTTCAACCAAATCAGGTACGATTTTATGAAAGAAAGCAGCACGACTGCCCAGCTTATAGCCGTGACGAATTGCACGACGAATAATGCGGCGTAGTACATAGCCACGACCCTCATTGCCTGGAATTACACCGTCAGCGATCAAGAATGAGCAAGCGCGGATGTGGTCAGCTAGCACTTTTAAACTTGGACTATTGATGTCACTGGTTTTGGTTTCACGTGCTGCGGCTTGAATCAAGCTTTGAAATAAATCGATTTCATAATTAGCGTGTACGTGTTGTAACACTGCTGATATACGCTCTAATCCCATGCCAGTATCTACGCTTGGTTTAGGGAGTTTATGCATTACACCCGCCTCGTCGCGGTTAAACTGCATAAATACGTTATTCCAAATTTCGATATAGCGGTCACCATCTTCATCTGGGCTACCTGGAGGACCGCCGAAATGGTGTGCGCCGTGATCGTAGAAAATTTCGGTGCATGGGCCGCAAGGACCTGTGTCTCCCATCATCCAGAAGTTATCTGAAGCATAACGGGCACCTTTGTTGTCGCCAATGCGGATAATGCGTTCAGCCGGAACGCCGATGTCGTTCAGCCAAATGTTGTAAGCCTCATCATCTTCGGCATACACCGTCACGGTGAGTTTGTCTTTAGGTAGCTTGAAGACGTCGGTCAGGAGTTCCCATGCATATTTGATGGCATCTTCTTTAAAATAATCACCAAAACTGAAGTTGCCTAGCATTTCAAAAAAAGTATGGTGGCGTGCGGTGTAACCTACATTTTCAAGGTCATTGTGTTTGCCGCCTGCGCGTACACATTTCTGGCTAGAAGTTGCTCGGGTATAGTGGCGCTTATCAAAGCCTAAAAATACATCCTTGAATTGGTTCATGCCAGCGTTGGTGAATAATAACGTTGGGTCGCCGTGTGGAACGAGAGAGCTGGAAGCAACAACCTCATGACCTTTAGATGCAAAAAAGTCTAAGAATGCCTGTCTGATTTCGTTATTAGAAGGTGTATCGCTTAATTTAATCGTCATTATTTAATTATCGTTAGTCTGTTCGTTTAATATTTTCTTGATTACATCAAAGCCAAATCCTCGGCTTTGTAAAAATCTTGCTTGTTTTGCCCATTCTTCACGTGTAGACGGCAACTCTCTAAATTTCTTTCTCCAAACTTCGCGGCCACCATCGAGTTCTGTTTTTTTAAACTTATCAACTGCATCTTCGATCAGATGATCGGCAATACCTTTTTCACGTAACTCATGCTTTAGGCGCGCACTGCCAAATTTTGCTTTTCTTGCATGTATCAATTGCTCGGTGAAACGTGCGTCAGATAACCAGCCACGAGTTTTAAAGTCATCTAAAATTTCTGAAACATTATCTGTTTCTTCTGCGAAAGCGGCTAGTTTCTTACCTAACTCAACATAGGAATATTCACGTTTAGCAAGGTAATCCAGAGCTCGCTGTCGCAGGCTTTTAGGTTGGCTTTTATTAATCATCCTCAGAGCGAATAGCAGGCATAGCCTCACTTAACGCTTTCATGTTTGCACGAATTTTTGCATCAATTTCACTGGCAACTTCTGGGTGAGATTTCAAATACTCACGAGCATTATCTTTGCCTTGACCAATTTTCTCACCATTGTAGCTGTACCATGAGCCAGCTTTTTCAACTAATTTTAAATTAACGCCGAGCTCAATCATTTCACCCTCAAGAGAAATGCCTTCGCCATATAAGATGTCAAATTCAGCTTGTTTGAATGGCGGTGCGACTTTGTTTTTAATGACTTTTACGCGAGTTTCACTACCAATCACTTCATCACCTTTTTTGATAGCGCCAGTGCGGCGAATATCTAAGCGGACTGAAGCATAGAATTTCAGTGCGTTACCGCCAGTGGTTGTTTCTGGGTTGCCGAACATTACGCCAATCTTCATACGGATTTGGTTAATAAAAATGACTAATGTGTTTGTACGCTTGATATTGCCAGTGAGTTTACGTAAAGCCTGACTCATCAGCCTTGCTTGCAGGCCCATGTGTGAATCACCCATTTCACCTTCAATCTCAGCACGCGGTGTGAGCGCTGCTACAGAGTCCACAACCACAATGTCTACGCTACCTGAACGAACCAACATGTCTGCAATCTCAAGCGCTTGTTCGCCTGTATCTGGCTGTGAAATCAGGAGCTCTGGCACATTGACGCCTAATTTTGCTGCGTACTGTGGATCTAAAGCATGTTCTGCATCAATAAATGCAGCAACGCCACCTGTCTTTTGCATTTGCGCAATGACTGAAAGGGTGAGTGTTGTTTTACCTGATGATTCTGGACCATAAATTTCAACAATACGACCACGTGGCAAGCCACCAATACCAAGTGCAATATCAAGGCCTAGTGAGCCAGTAGAAACGGCTTGAATATCTTCGCCAATGTTGCTATCACCCATACGCATGATAGAGCCCTTACCGAATTGTTTTTCAATCTGCGATAGTGCGGCGGCAAGTGCTTTGCTTTTGTTGTCATCCATGTGTTTTGCCTTTTATGCTTTAAATGAATAGGTGCTTATATTAACGTATGATTATTTCATAAATCGTTGTTTATAGTAAGGCTTAGTAGCCCCTCTAAACATGCTTTTGTTGCTTGCTGACGTATGGCTGCACGATTGCCTGAAAAGTGCGTGGTGCACGTGATTAACGGGCTGTTTTCACCAGCCCAGCCAAAGCATACAGTCCCCACAGGTTTTGATGCGGTACCACCGGTAGGTCCAGCGATTCCCGTGATGCTGGCGGCAATGTTGGCACGACCTTGAAACAGTGCGCCTACTGCCATATCGGCTGCGACTTCTTCACTTACTGCGCCAAATGTTTCAATGTTGTAATTTTTGACATTAAGCATGTCTAATTTAGCTTGGTTGCTATAGACGACAAAACCGCTATCAAACCAAGCAGAGCTACCTGAAATTTCTGTGAGTAACGCGCTCACTAAACCCCCAGTGCAAGATTCTGCCAAAGTGAGTACCCGCTGATATTCAATCAGATGTGCCGCTAGTTTTGCAGCTAAAGTGTGTAATTCATCATTAACCATTGCAATCCTTTTAAACTGACGATGGCATAAATTGCAGCTAGTAAGTCATCAAACATAACGCCAAAACCATTTTTGAGTTTTGCATCAAATTGGCGAATAGGGAATGGCTTCCAAATATCAAATAGGCGAAACAATATAAATGCAGCTAGCCACCATTGCCATTGGTTTATAGTGAAAGTTAGCACTAACATCATGGCGACTATTTCATCCCAGACAATACTGCCATGATCAGCAACACCTAAATTTTTGCTAGTGATATTGCAAAAATAAATGCCGATTAAAAACAGTAAGCAAATAATGCCTAGTTGAGCCGTCAAATTGAGTGTGGCAATCAATGTGAATAGTGGAAAACCTACTAGCGTGCCAAAAGTACCTGGTGCTTTTTTAGACAAACCACTGCCAAAACCTAAACCAAAGAAATGGGCTGGGTGTTGTAACAGAAATTGTAAATTAGGGGTTTTAGCCAAAGTGGTCAAACCCTGTTTTGTTAAAAGCTAAAACCTCATTGTTGAGGTTCTGTACGATAAGCCCTAAGCTAGCAGTAATTTTTCCGATGGGGCTGAGTTTTAAGTTTAGTTTTTGAGCTAGCTTTGTAATTTCCGCATGTTTTTCTGCGGGCGCAGTAAAGCAAAGTTCATAGTCGTCACCGCCAGCAACGAGTAAATTGAGGATGAAATGATTGTCTTTGCTTTCTTTGAGTTTGGCATCAAACGCAGTTGAATGTGGAATCTGGCTGAGCTGCAGTTTTGCTCCTACATTTGATCGCTCTAAAATATGGCCTAAATCAGCCAGTAAGCCATCGGAAATATCAATCGCGCTAGTTGCTAGTCCGCGCAAAGCTAAACCCAAGCTTACTCTTGGTTGCGGCATATGCAGTGCATTGGCACAGTTTTCAAAATCCTCTGTAGATAAGGTCAGTTTTTCTTGCATATGAGCTAAGGCAAGCGCAGCGTTCCCTAAATTGCCTGAAATCCAAATATCGTCACCAACTTTAGCGCCGTTTCGTTGAATGGCAGATCCTGTAGGCGTTTCCCCCATAATCTGCACGCTGATGGTTAATGGTCCATGTGTGGTGTCTCCACCAATTAAATCAACATTAAAGGTTTCTGCACAGGCAAAAAAACCTGCAGAAAATTGTGTTAACCATTCTGAGTCGTTGCTTGGTAGTGCAATCGCAAGAGTTGTCCATTTGGGATTGGCACCCATGGCTGCCATGTCGGATAGGTTAACTGCGAGTGATTTCCAGCCTAATTTATAAGGATCTGCATCGTGAAAAAAGTGCGTTCCAGCGACCAGCATATCTGCTGAAATGGCTAGTTCCATGCCGGCTAAAACTGAAATCAGAGCAGCGTCGTCTCCTACACTTAAGTTAGTGTGGCGTGTAGTTCGAGTGAAGTGCTGTTTAATTAAATCGAATTCCGAGGCCATGTTATGGGTAGTTTAGTTATGCCGGTTTTATTGCAGATTTAGGTCTAAAGCTTTTGACTATGGTTTCATTAGTTTCAATGTATGGCATAGGGTTTTCAGGGGTAGCCAATAAATCTAAGCAATAGGGTACGGCAGCAAATATACCGTGTACTTTAGTGGTGCCAGACTCATCTTTTAATCCTTCAAGTGTTTGTGCAATAGCTTTGGGTTGACCCGGTAAATTAATGATTAAACATTGTTTGCGAATCACTGCGACTTGGCGCGACAAAATTGCAGTGGGTACAAAGTTTAAGCTAATTTGACGCATCTGCTCGCCAAAGCCCGGCATTGTTTTGTCAGCGACGGCTAATGTTGCTTCAGGTGTAACATCACGTAGGGCAGGACCTGTGCCACCGGTGGTTAAAATTAAATGGCAACACTCGTTGTCAACTAAGTCTATTAAAGTAGATTCAATTTCGGTTTGGTCATCGGCGATTAAGCGAGCAGCAAATAGTGCTGGAGTGGTGAGTGTGTTATCTAACCAGCTTTTTAAGCTAGGAATACCTTGGTCTTCATAAACACCGCTACTGGCACGGTCGCTTATTGAGACTAGCCCGATTTTAATGGTGGGGAGGGTCATTGTGTATTTACATTAAAACATTTGGTAATTAATCGATAAATCAACTGCGGTATTGGCATCCATTGGCCTGTAGATGTTTTAGGCATCATGGAAAGCACAGTAGGCATGAGCGCAGTGGTTTCGGATAAAAACTTTATTCAGTTTCATCAGCGTCCGAATCTGCTAGAGCTTCATTTTTTTCGGCACTAGTGATTTCACGTAACAATTTAAAGATTTCTCGACTGCTTTTTGGTGGTTTATTCGTAGTTTGTTCTTTTTGTGCATTGCGAACCAAGGTGCGTAATTGCTGTATGTCTTGCGGGTCTGTTTGTGGGTGCTGCGAAACAAATTCAGAGATTACATTGACATCTGCAATCATACGGTCACGCCAGCGCTCCAAGCCGTGAAAGTAAGCGTTTTCAGCGGTATGCTTGCCATCCCAGCGGGCTAGTTGTTCGGTAATCGGCGCGGTGTCTATCTCACGCATGAGTCGCCCCAAATATTGACGATGACGTCGAATAGCGCCATTCGCAGTAATTTTTTTGGTTTCAAGAATGGCTGTGAGCAATTCTTCAGATAGGTTGAGCTTGTTGAGTTTTTCTTTAGATAGCTCAGACAATCTAACACCTAGCGCCTGTTGTGCGTCTGCCTCTGCTTTTAACTTGGTTTTACTCGGAGGTAAATCCGCTTCTAAATTAGCGACATTGCTTAATTCAGTGTCTTTGCTTGTCTTTTTAGGTTTCATACTGCGGTATTATAACAGTCTGGCGCTGGAGTTTTTAGCGTAGATTTTAGTTGAAGTTCGACAGTATTTATTTGAGATGGAAAATAATGGCAGATTCGCGGTTTAGTTATTCCTTAGATGAAATTAAGCAGATGTCGGAAGATGTGCTTAAGGTGGCGAAAGCACACGGCGCAAGTTCGGCAGAGGCTGAACTAAGCTTAAGTATTGGACAAAATGTATCTGTGCGTTTGGGTGAAGTTGAAAATATAGAATATAACCGTGATAAAGGTATGTCGGTAACGGTATATTTTGGGCAACAAAAAGGTCATGCCAGCACCTCAGACTTAACCCCACAAGCATTAAAAGATACGGTGGCTGCTGCTTGTAATATTGCTAAATATACAGCTAAAGATGAATTTTGTGGTTTGGCTGATGCAACTTTAATGGCAAAGGATATTCATGATTTAGATTTATATCACCCTTGGTCTATTTCTGTTGATGATGCTATTGCCATTGCAAAAGAGTGTGAAGCCGCAGCGCTTAATGTTGATTCTCGCATTACTAACTCTGAAGGTGCTAGCATTTCAACGGGTGAAGGCTATTTTGTTTATAGTAATACACATGGTTTTACGGGAGGGTATTCAAGCTCTCGCCATGGTGTTAGCTGCTCAGTGATTGCGGAATCAGAAGTCAATATGCAGCGTGATTACTGGTATAGTACAGCGCGCGATGCTGTTGATTTGCTAACAGCTAAAACGGTTGGACGTATAGCTGGCGAACGGACTGTGCGTCGCTTAAACGCGCAAAAAATTAAAACTTGCCAAGTGCCAGTGCTTTTTGAGTCGCCGCTTGCCAGTGGGTTGATTTCTAGTCTAGTGAGTGCTATTTCTGGTGGTAATTTATATCGAAAATCATCATTCCTGTTAGATAGCTTAGGTAAGCAGATAGCTTCACCGTTGCTCAATATTGTTGAAGAGCCTCATGTTAAAAAAGGCTTGGCAAGCAGCCCATTTGATAATGAGGGTGTGGCAACCCACTCACGCCAATTGGTTAAAGATGGTGTGTTACAAGGTTACGTGCTGGGTAGTTATTCAGCAAGAAAACTCGGCATGCAAACTACAGGTAATGCTGGCGGTAATCATAATTTAATTGTGCAATCTGGTCCTCAGGATTTTTCGGGCTTGTTAAAGCAAATGGGTACCGGTTTGTTGGTGACAGAGTTGCTGGGTCACGGTTTAAATATGGTGACGGGTGATTATTCGAGAGGTGCAGCAGGTTTTTGGGTTGAAAATGGCGTGATTGTGCATCCTGTAGAAGAAATTACGATTGCGAGCAATATGGCCGATATGTTGAAAATGATTGTGGGTATTGGTAATGATGTGCTGATACAAGGTTCTAAGCAAGTTGGTTCGATTTTGATTGAGCGTATGACCGTGGCGTGTGAATAATGTGATTTATAGCTATAAAAAACAAAGCCCACTTTTAAGTGGGCTTTGTTTTATCTGTTGTTAAATGCTAGTTACTTGGCCGTTGGTTCAGAGTCTTCTTCAAAAAACTCATCTTTAATAAGTTCTTTTGGCACTAAGCCGTCTTGTACTAAGCTGGCGCGTCTTTGTAAGTATGCGTCGCGCATGAAAGCGTACGGGTCAAGCGATGCGTCATCAACTAAATCGGTAGCATCTAATAGTTGAGCGCGTGTGTCAACAAACTGTCCTGCGCGTAATTGGTTGTGCAGTCTAATTTCACCAATATTGTGCGTGTATGTGATTGGATCTGTTGTTACTGTATCAACTACCAAACCTGTTGCGTCACGCACGTCAGATGGACCAATAAACGGTAATACCAAATATGCACCAGTACCCATACCCCAATGACCAAGGGTTTGACCGAAATCTTCTTTATGTACAGGTACTTTGTCCATACCTGCTACGTCAATGAAGCCAGCCAAACCAAAAGTAGAGTTAATTACAAAACGACCTGCTTCACTAAAGGCATTTGAAAACTTAAATTGCAATAAGTTATTCAATACACTAGTAATTGAGCTGAGATTGTTGAAAAAATTGCTAAAACCAGTGCGAATAGGAGAAGGTGTTATCGTTTTGTATGCCGAAGCTACTGGTTTGAAAACGGCCTTATCTGTAACATCGTTAAATTTATAAATACCGCGATTCATACCTTCAAGCGGGTCTTTATTGGTTTGTGATGCGCATCCAGAAATGAGTAATGCAAGCACACAGCTTAAAAAGAATGTAATGAATTTTGATTGCATTGTTTGGTTCACTTATATATTTGATTTTAATGCCAAATTAAAGCAGCTAACCTAATCTAGGTTACTCAGTCGCATTATCACCGACCATTGCTAGTTTTGTCTAGTAAAACTCACTGTCTATATTATTGATTATTCACGATGGTATGGATGGTTGCAGATGACGGAGTGAGCACGATAAAGCTGTTCTGTGAGCATGACACGCACCATTCCATGTGGCAATGTGAGCTTAGATAGACTCCACAGCCAATCTGCTTTTTGTTTAACTGAAGAATGTAGTCCATCAGCACCTCCAATGACTAGTGCTACATCACGACCGCTAGTGCTGGATCCATCCAACCAGCTTTTAAATTTTTCTGCGAGTTGCAATGTGGTAACTTCGTTGCCACGTTCGTCTAGAGCAATGCAGTAATCTTTGCCAATAGCTTCTAAAATTCTTTTAGCTTCAATGAGTTGAATGTTTTCTGTGCTGTTGCCTGCAGCGCGTTTTTCGGGCTTTATATCGATGATTTCAACAGTCGCTTCGCGTGGCATACGTTTCAAGTATTCAGCGCAAGCTGTTTCTACCCAAGTGGGCATTTTGTGACCAACTGAAACAATGCGGAGTTTCAAAGCAAGCTTCGATTTAGGCGCAGTGCCTAGGTTAAATTACTCAGCCTTGATGTGGCCGCGGCGGGATTCAGCCTCGCCCCATAATTGCTCAAGGTTGTAGTAAGCGCGTGTGGTTGGTACCATGATGTGTACAACGATGTCGTCCAAATCGACTAAGACCCATTCGCCTTCTTTCTCGCCTTCTGTACCGCGGATGGCAAAGCCTTTTTCTTTGAGCTTCTCACGTACATTATCTGCAACAGCTTTGGCCTGACGGCTTGAGTTGGCACTAGCGACTATCATGTAGTTGGTCATCGATGTCAGCTTACGTACATCCATAACAGTAATATCAAAGCCTTTAATATCTTCAATCGCATCAACTACTGCGAGTTTCATTGCTTCCAAATTAGTGGAATTTAAGTCTAGTGTCATTTAAGCGGCCTGTACTGGAATGGCGTTACGTTGCGATTGTATGCGGTTTTGCTGGTCAACATACACAAGTTGTGGGCTGTAGTTTTTTAACTCTTCTTCATCATAGCCTGCATAGCTAGCAATGATAATGATGTCTTTTGGGTGCGCTTTGTGCGCTGCAGCACCATTGACGGAAATAATGCCTGAGTGGCGTTCTGCACGAATGGCATAGGTGCTAAAACGCTCGCCATTAGTCACGTTGTAAATGCTAATTTGCTCGTATTCATTAATGTTGGCAGCTTCAAGCAACTCTTCATCGATTGCACAACTACCTTCGTAGTGCAATTCTGAATGCGTAACATGCACGCGGTGTAACTTGGATTTAAGCATGGTTCTTTGCATGTGCTTAACCGTTTTTAAAAAGGGAGTGCATTATAGTCTTTTCAACTACTTAGCGCAAAAATCAATATTATCAATGAGTCGAGTGTTGCCAAGTTTGGCTGCAGCTAAAACGACTAATTGCTGATCTTGCGGGTGGGCTGGCGCCAAGGTTAGTGCTGAACGTATAGAAACGTAGTCCACTAGCCAGCCTTGTTGATTAAGTGCATGAGTTGCTGAAGCTTCAAGTGCTACAAAGTGAGTGTCACCTTGTTGAATAAGCGATACCACTTGTTTAAGTTGCCGTTGTAATTCGGCAGCAGCAGATTTTTGGGTTGGCGTTAAATAACCGTTACGTGAACTCATGGCCAAACCACTTTCTTCGCGTATGGTTTCACCTGCAATAATTTCAATGGGTAAGTTAAATTGTTTAACTAATTCACGAATGATTAATAATTGCTGAAAGTCTTTTTTACCAAATATCGCTACTTGTGGTTGCACGATATTGAATAGTTTCATCACTACAGTAGCTACGCCATCAAAGTGACCATGACGAGATGCGCCGCAAAGTTCATTAGCGATGGGCGGTGCGTTAATTCTCATGGTTTGACCTAAACTCGAGCCATCAAAATCAGGATACATTTCGAGCACTTCAGGTGTAAACACAATGTGCGCACCAGCAGATTCTAATTTTTCACAGTCAGCTTCTAGTGTACGCGGGTAATTAGCTAAATCTTCATTAGCACCAAATTGAAGTGGATTAACAAAAATACTGACGACCACACATGTTGCATGTTGTTTGGCGATTTCAACTAAATGAAGATGTCCTGCATGCAGATTGCCCATAGTAGGCACGAAAGCGACGCTTTCCTGATTCTGTAATATATTTCTTAATTCAGTGATGGTGCTGATAATCTGCATGTTTTAGTAGCTGTGTTCAATTGCGGGAAAGGTTTTGTTTTTCACAGCCTGTACGTAATTGGCAACGGCTTGCTGAATACTATGCGTTTCGCACAAAAAGTTTTTAGTGAATCTAGGTGCTTTATAAGCTTCAGGTGGTTTGCTGGCAACGCCTGTGTATATGCCGAGTAAATCTTGTAACACTAAAACTTGGCCATCGCAATCAACTCCAGCGCCAATGCCGATAGTAGGAGTTTTAATACTTTCGGTTATACGTTTGGCTAAACTGGCAGGCACCATTTCAAGTAATACAAGTGCTGCCCCAGCGTCACTCATGGCTTCAGCGTCTTGTAGAATTTGATTGGCGCTATCTTCTGTTTTACCTTGAATTTTATAGCCGCCAATTTGCAGAACTGATTGAGGTGTAAAGCCTAGGTGTGCACAAACGACAATGCCACGTTCGACTAAATAGCGGACGGTGCTTACCATGTCGCCACCACCTTCCAGTTTGACTATGTGAGCGCCAGCCTGAATGAGTTGCAGTCCATTCTGATAAGCTGCTTCCATATCACTTTCATAACTACCTGCGGGCATGTCGGTAATAATGATCGTATTGGGGGCGCCGGCTGCAACGCATTTGGTGTGGTAAGCCATATCTTGCATGCTGACATTTAGGGTATTTTCTGCACCTTGTAGAACCATGCCGAGGGAATCACCTACGAGTAAAACATCAACGCCTGCAGCTTCAGCCAATTTGGCAAAGCTTGCATCGTAACAAGTCAGCATGGCTATTTTTTCGCCTGATTGCTTAAATTGCTTGAAATTTATTGTTGATGGGGATTTGATTGAACTCATAAAAGTAGCTGAAGCGCGTAAGCGTGGTGCTTATTCTAAGTTGGGATTAAAGAACTCTCTTTGGCCTTTAATCTGCATAATATGATTGATGAGTAGGTCGAGTGCGCTTTCATTTTTTAGAATATTCAATTTTTCATTATTGATGATAAGCAAAGGTGATGCGTTGTAATTGTGGAAAAATTCACTATAGGCATTGGCTAGACGCTCGATATATTCGCGCGGAATTTCCTGTTCGTAACTAACATTACGTGTTTCGATGCGCTCTAGCAACGCGTCGATTGGCGTTTGCAGATAAATAACCAAGTCTGGTTTGGGGGCTTTTAATTGTAAATGTTGGTAAATCTGATGGTACAGCGCATATTCTTCATCGTCTAAATTCAAGCGCGCAAATAGCGGGTCTTTTTCTAAGAAGAAGTCGGCCACAATTGGGTTGGCAAACATGTCCCGCTGACTAATATCTTTAATTTGCGTAGCGCGCTGAAACAAGAAGAATAATTGGGTAGGCAAGCCGTAACGTTGAGCATCTTGATAAAAACGAGGCAAAAATGGATTGGCTTCAGCTTTTTCTGTTAAATAGTCCACGGGAAATCGGTCAGCCAGCATGCGAGCTAGTGTGGTTTTTCCACTGCCGATTGGGCCTTCAACTACAATGTAAGGATATTTATTGAAAATACTCATGAGTTTAGTTTTGTAATGCCTATAGACAGGCTTGGATTTAGTAGATGTGAAATTTTGCCATGATTTGGAATGCTAATGTCAGGTGCAATTTCAGATAAGGGCAATAAAACAAATCCCCTTGTATGCATGCGAGGGTGGGGCAATATTAGAGTTTCTGTGTTGACTTCGATATTTTCATATAAGAGCAAGTCGCAGTCCAGCACACGAGGTGCATTGACGTAAGGGCGCTCTCGACCCGCTTTAGATTCAATGTCATGTAATGCATTGAGTAATGCTTGCGGGGCTAAGTCTGTTTTAACTTCAGCGACTGCATTGATAAAATCAGGTACAGGGTTTAATGGGTCTACAAGGCAGTCAATCGGGGCTGTTTGGTATAGAGAGGATTTCTTCACTACCTGTGTATTGGGTATTTGTGCCAGTGCAGTAAATGCGCTTATTACCTGTTCGATAGGATTGGCTAAATTACTGCCTAAGGCGATAAAGGCAGTACTCATGATGCTTCGGTATGGGTGGTGTTTGCAGGTTTTTTACGACTTCTTTTTTTTCGTTTTTTAGGAGCAGTATCCACTTGCAGCATGGCTGTGCGATCTTCGCCTTCGGCCTCTGCAAATTTGGTCCACCACTCAGCCAGTTCCATTGGTAGTTCTCCTGATTCGCAGCGTAGCAGTAAGAAGTCATAGGCTGCTCTGTAGCGTGGATGGATGAGTAAACCAAAAGGGCGTTTGCCTGCACGTTGTTCAAAACGAGGTTGTAAGCCCCATATTTCTTTCATGGTAGCGGTATAGCGGTTATGAATCGCTAGTTTTTCCGCTTGAGTGGCAATGACTTCACTCATTGCCATGTGTAACGCGGGGATAGGGGGGGTGTCGACTTTATAGCCTTCCCAAGCAGAGAGAACTTCATGCCAAAGTAGGGTGGCAAATAAAAAGCTAGGATTGGCAGATTTTCCGGCCAGTATGCGGTCATCCGTATTCTGTAACGCCAGCATGACAAAACGCTCTCCCATAGGCTGTTCCAGAACAACATCTAGCATGGGTAGTAATCCGTGGTGCAGGTGCTGTTTACGCAGTGCTGATACGCTTTCAATAGCGTGGCCAGATAAAAACAGTTTTAACATTTCATCAAACAAGCGGCTTGGGGGTACGTCCTGTAATAAATCGGCCATTTTGGCTATAGGAGCCATTGTTGCTGCATCTATTTTTAAACCTAATTTTGCCGATAAGCGAACCACGCGAAGCATGCGCACAGGATCTTCTGCATAACGTGTTTCAGGTTTGCCAATCATACGTAAGATACCTGACTGAATGTCAGCAAAACCATTGTGAAAATCCAGCACTTCTTGGCTAGTTGGATTGTAATAAAGTGCATTGGCGGTAAAGTCGCGCCTTACTGCGTCATCGGTAATAGAGCCAAATACGTTGTCGCGGATAATGCGGCCAGTGTCGGTAACCTTTGAGTCGCCGTTGGTTTCAAGATGGCTGCCGCGAAAAGTTGAAACCTCAATGGTCTCACTGCCAAATAGCACATGCACCAACCTAAAACGACGACCAATAATGCGTGAGCGTCTGAATACACGGTTGACTTCTTCAGGCGTAGCGTCGGTGGCTACGTCAAAATCTTTAGGGATTCGGTTTAAAAGCAAATCACGCACTGCACCACCGACTATATAGGCCTCAAAGCCTGCTTTTTGCAAGCCTTCAATGGTTTTTTGTGCAGCGCTACTCAGTAAAGTACGATTGATATGGTGTTTTTGATGAGGAATCACCCGTGCATGATGTTCATGATGATTAGCGCTTGATTTGGTGTTTCTTGTTCTTTTTGTGCTCAGTATTGGGCGGCTAGTATGGTCTTGCTCTGCCTTTGCCTTTGCATGTTTGGGCTTAAAGATTTTATCTAATAATTTTCTAATCATTTGTGAATTATAGCTTAAGGCGATGGCACATTTAATCGGTGCGCTGTTAGGCGCTTTCATTTTTCCATAATACATCGCTGACACCAGCTTCTTTATTGATGGTGCGGCACATAACAAATAATAGATCAGATAAACGATTGAGATATTGCAATGAAATGTCGGTAACTTTTTCATTGCGATGCAGTTCAACTAGCTTGCGTTCAGCACGCCGGCACACGGTGCGTGCAAGGTGGCAATAAGCTGCTGCCTTAGTTCCACCGGGTAAAATAAACTCTTTGAGCGGAGGTAAGTGTTCATTAAGCGTATCAATGATGTGCTCTAAATCTGCAATCCTAGATTGTTGCAAAATGATATAGCCTGGAATGCATATTTCCGCGCCAACATTAAACAAATCGTGCTGAATTTTGGTGAGCGCTAAAATTAAATCATTAGGAACTGCTTCTGTGAGCATTATTCCGATGACGGAGTTTAATTCATCTACGTCACCCATAGCCTCCACACGCAAGCTATCTTTATTGATGCGACTGCCATCGCCCAATCCAGTAGTGCCGTTGTCGCCAGTACGGGTGTAAATTTTGCTTAGTCTATTTGCCATCACTAGTATGCCGATTACTTTATAATTCAAGCATTGTAACTGATGACAACCTAACCTCTATGATGAACATTCAGTCACCAAGCCAAGCTATCGGTGTATTTGATTCTGGCGTAGGCGGTATTTCTGTTTTGCAGCATATTCATGCTTTGCTACCTAATGAATCATTGTTTTATGTTGCAGATAGCAAATATGCGCCTTACGGCAATAAAACCGCTATTGAAATTCAAGCCCGCTGCTTTGAAATAGCCGATTTTTTGATTGAAAAAAATGTTAAAGCTTTAGTAGTGGCTTGTAATACAGCCACTGCTGCGGCGATTGATGAAATGCGTGCAAGGTACAGTTTGCCTATCATTGGTATGGAGCCTGCGGTGAAGCCTGCAGCAGAAGCTAGTAAAAATGGCACAATTGGCGTACTTGCTACTACAGGAACGCTCAAAAGCGCACAATTTGCAGGTTTGCTTGAAAGCTATGGGCGTAATGTCAAAGTGGTGACACAGGCTTGTGTAGGATTAGTGGAGCGCATCGAACAGGGAGATTTGGACTCTGAGATTACATTGCAATTACTGCGAAAATATTGCCAGCCATTATTAGATGAGGGTGCTGATACGATTGTGCTTGGTTGTACACACTATCCTTTCGTGCGGTCGCTCATTGAAAAAATTGTGGGGCCGCAAGTGATACTGATTGATACGGGTGCTGCTGTTGCTAATCAGTTAAAGACTCGTTTGGTGGAGAGTTCTTCGCTCTCAATAGCGGATAATTCTGCAAATGTCACTATTTGGACGAATAGTGAAGCGGAAAATGCCAAACAGGTGATTAAGCAGTTGTGGGGTGAGAGCGTTGAAATTAATGCGTATTAGTCAAATTGAGAGTTGGTTTTAGGTTTGACTAGTTTCTTCAGTAATAGATTCTACTTTCTTCTGAGCGTCAAATTCAGACCAAGAAACCTCTGCAACTGAGTACTCCGCTTTAGTTAAAGTGTGAACCTCAGAAAAGTAGTCATCATCACTTTCTAAAACATGTTTACCTTCTTCAAGTAATGGATTTTTTTGAAGTTGCACTGGAAAGCGCCAGTATATTTTTTCAACGACATTGCCAGTGATACTTAGAATATGGGTGATTAAGTTACTTTCCAACACGTTAGAAAACCTAAATCTTTTAAGTGGGGCTGATTCAATAATAGCTACAAAATGTTGGCTATCTTGCAATTTAAAGCAATTTACTTGAACCTCTACACCTGTGTTTAAAAAATACTCACGAATGAAATCTGTAATTCTGTCGGTGGCTCGTTGTAGTGTTCTTTTTTTGTTAAAAATGAAAAGGATGTAAGAAAGCAGTATGAGCACATCCGCTGCAACGATGTACATCGAGAGTGAGTCTAGACTAACTGTTAATGTAAACATAGCGCTTCCTAATTTTTGAGTGACTTAAAGCTGCAGTGAGTTTTAATGGTGGCCTGCAATCACTTCACCGGCTTTTAAGGTATATTTAGCGCCACAGTATGGACAGGCTGCATGGCCTGTTTTTGCAACATCCAAAAACACGCGAGGGTGTGATGACCAAAGTGCCATTTCGGCAGTGGGGCAGTGAAGAGGTAAGTCTTTTGCCGAAACTTCTATTTCTTTTGCGTTAGTCATATATTTAAGAGTTCCTTTTTCAGTCATTCGCGCATAAGTGTGAATGACTGAGTCAGTGTTAAACCAAAGTTAACCAGTTAGCATGCTTTTCAGATTTGCCTGTTACAACATCAAAGTACATTTTTTGTAATTTTTTGGTGATTGGACCAGCAGTGCCTGTGCCGATATTGCGACGGTCAAGTTCACGAATTGGTGTTACCTCGGCCGCCGTGCCTGTAAAGAATGCTTCGTCAGCAGAATAAACTTCATCACGTGTGATGCGTTTTTCAATCACGGTTAAACCAATTTCAGCGGCTAACTGAACGATTGTGTCGCGCGTAATGCCTTCAAGTGCGCTAGTGAGGTCTGGTGTGTAAAGCTTGCCGTTGCGTACGATAAAAATGTTTTCGCCAGAGCCTTCAGCGACAAAACCATCCACATCTAATAGTAAAGCTTCTTCGTAGCCATCTTGAGCCGCTTCTTGGTGCGCCAAGATAGAGTTCATGTAATTACCGTTGGCTTTGGCTTTGCACATGGTGATATTCACGTGGTGACGTGAGAAAGATGATGTTTTTACACGAATACCGTTGTCTAAAGCGTCTTGTCCCATGTAAGCACCCCATTTCCAAGCAGCAACAATCACGTGTGTAGAGAGTGTTTTTGCAGAAATGCCCATGGCTTCCGCACCGTAAAATGCCATCGGACGCATGTAGGCTGATTCTAGATTGTTCTCACGAACGGCAGCTTTTTGTGCTTCAATCATCTCTTCTTTAGAGAAAGGCATTTTCATGCCTAAGATATGCGCACTGCGGAATAATCTATCTGTGTGCTCCTGCAAGCGGAAAATAGCTGTGCCTTTATCTGTTTTGTAAGCGCGCACACCTTCAAAAACGCCCATGCCGTAATGTAGTGTATGAGTAAGAACGTGGGTGGTGGCGTCGCGCCAGTTAACCATTTTTCCGTCGTACCAAATTACGCCGTCGCGGTCTGCCATTGAAGTTGGGATTGCCATGTCACTGCCTTTTGAACGAGTTTTGTAAAACCATTATTGTAAACTAAAGGGCGGACTTCTTTCATCATGTTAAAATCAAATCAACATAATTTATGCGGATTAACGGGGGTCTTATGGTGCGATACTTTCTTATGATGTTGTTGGCGAGTTGTTTGCTGGCATGCAAACCAGCGAGCGAGACTAGCACCTTGGTGGCTACAGATATTACCGGTGCAGATTTTTCACAAGGTTTTAGCTTGGTAGATCATATGGGTAAACCACGTACTTTGGCCGATTTTAAGGGTAAGGCAGTGGCTTTGTTCTTTGGCTATACGCACTGTCCTGATGTTTGTCCGACCACAATGCTGGATATGAAGCAAACTATGAAATTGTTAGGCCCTCGTGCAGATGAGGTTCAAGTGTTGTTTGTAACTTTAGATCCAGAACGTGATACGCAGGAAGTTTTAGCGCAGTTTGTGCCATCCTTTGATTCGCGTTTTATTGGCTTGCGTGGCTCCGTGGCTGAAATTGAAGCAACGACAAAAGTATTTAAAATATTTGCCAGTAAAGTGAAATCCGAGAGTCGTGGTGGTTACACGATTGATCATAGCGCAGGCATTTATATGTTTGATAAAACAGGTAAGGTTCGTCTTTATATCAGTTACGGTCAGAAGCCAGCTGATATGGCGAGTGATATTAAGCAGATTTTATAGAGGTGTCTTTGTGTTTAATTTGCCTTAGATGCGATGCAGTTGAGGCGACCAAGTTTTTAAATCTTTTTCTGCCATTTTGTAGTCTGGGTAAAGACTAGCGACTACCGCCCAGAATTTAGCGGAGTGGTTCATTTCTTTTAAATGAGCCAGCTCGTGACAAATGACATAATTGATAATATGCGGTGGGGCTTGTAGTAAGCGCCAACTTAGCCGAATCTCTTGTTTTGAATTGCAGCTTCCCCAGCGAGTTCTTGCATTGGATAAAAATAAAGTAGGCGTATCTACGCCTAAGCGTGTTGCAAATAACTCTAAACGGCGAGCGAAATCTGTAATAGCCTGCTTGCCATACCACTGTACTACTTTGCGTGCGATGGCTTTCGGCTCTTGATGGTTAGGCATCGCAACTTGCAAAAGGCCAGGCTCATAGCTAACGGCTCTTGAGCGCACATCATGTTTGATGGCCAAAGTGAGGGGGGTGCCTAAAAACAACAATTGTGCGCCGTCTTGCCATTCCACAGCAGGAACTTGCTTGGCATTCATGGAGGCCAGTTTTTTGCTTATCCAATCAGATTTCTGCAGTAACAAGCTTTCAAGTTGCTGCTGCGAAATGCGCTTTGGTGCGTGAATGATTAGGCCAGAGCTCGTTATTTTTAGGCCTACTGTGCGGCGTTGCCTGCGTTCTAAGTGGTAATCTAGCTGTTCACCGGAGGGTAAAGTTAATGTGTGGTGCATTGTGCTATGAAATGGCTAGATTAGCCATTTCAGCTTTAATCCAAGCTTCAACTTGTGTATTTACAGCATCCGGTTTGAGATGACTGCAATCAATCGCTTGGCCTATGCTTACGGTAATGGTGCCCGGGTGCTTGAGCATAGAGTTTTTTGCCCAAAAATGCCCTGCATTATGGGCTACAGGTAATACAGTGGCTTTG
Source organism: uncultured Methylotenera sp. (assembly GCA_964422015.1). Lineage (GTDB taxonomy): Bacteria > Pseudomonadota > Gammaproteobacteria > Burkholderiales > Methylophilaceae > Methylotenera. Next base: position 6,383 of record CAYQZK010000013.1, on the reverse strand, counting down.
GCACCACTAGCAAGCCATGCGCCACCGATATGAAATTTTCCATGCTGATTCGGAGCGATACGCGTGCCTTCTGGAAAAACTACAACCCACAAGCCGCTAAGTAAGCGTTGCTTACCTAGTTTGACTAGTTGTTTCAGAGCTTCGCGTCCAGCGCTACGGTTAATAGCAATAGGAGATGTCATTGCCAAACCCCAACCAAAAAAAGGAATCCACAATAACTCACGTTTCATGACGTAGACTTGTGGAGGGAAGATCAATTGAAATGCTAAGGTCTCCCAAGCCGATTGGTGTTTTGCCAGAATGACACAAGGTGTAGAAGGGATGTTTTCTGCCCCTTTGATTTCATAACGAATATTGCATGTAATACGCAACCACCACAACATGCTACGTGCCCATAAGCTAATGATTTTATTGCGATTGATGCGTGAAAAAGGGAAGGTAAAAAGTGCAAATACAGAAAATATAGGGGTAAATAGCCATTGCCCTATAGTAAAGATGAGTGAGCGAAAAAACATGATTTAAACGACTTTAATCCTGGACTTCGACCGCAACAATGCGTTGTACTGCTTCGTTCAAATCGGCGCATATCCAAGTGTTTGCTGGTAGAGCATGATCTGCACTACTCATTGCCGCAGCCAAGGTTGTTTCACCTTTGCCTGTCCGAACTAAAATGGGTTGGCAACCTGCTTTAGCGTAAGCTTGTAGATCACGTAATGCGTCACCTACGGCAGGCAAACCGTCTAATTCTACAGAGAATCTTTTACCAATTTCCTCAATCATTCCAGATTTTGGTTTGCGACAGTCGCAATGATCTTCAGCGCAGTGTGGGCAGTAAAACACAGCCTCGATACGCCCACCAAGGAGGGCTAGTTCTCGGTGCATTTTGTCATTAATGCTGTTAAGTGTTGCCATGTCGAATAGCCCACGGCTGACACCAGATTGATTAGTGGCTACTGCAACTTTGAATCCTGATTGATTAAGTAGCGCGATGGCTTCAAGGCTGCCAGGAAGCGGAATCCACTCACTTGTGCTTTTAATGAAATTGGCGCTATCTTGGTTGATGACGCCGTCGCGATCTAAGATAACCAGTTTCATAATAGAATTTTCCGATAATTAGCTTGCTAATTTAGATAAGTCAGCAACACGATTCATGGCTTGATGCAGAATCGCGAGTAAACCTAAACGGTTGGCCTTTAAAGCAGGGTCATCGGCATTCACCATGACGTTGTCAAAAAATGCATCGACAGGTGCTTTTAAGGCTGCGAGAGCTTTTAGTGAGGCGGTGTAGTCACCCTTATCAAAGGTGCTATGCGCCTCATGGCTCACTTGGTTTAATGCGGCATTTAGTGCAATTTCCGCAGGTTCTTTTAGTAGCCCAGTATCAACGGTTGCCTCAACAACGCCCTCAACTTTTTTCAGGATGTTGCTGACGCGTTTGTTCGCTGCAGCAAGTGCTGGTGCTTCTTCCAGTGCAGCAAAAGCACGTACAGCGGCAAGTCGTTGTGGTATTTCGCTTAAAAGTACAGGGTTAAGTGAAAGTACGGCATCAACTTCTTGTGCACTGGAACCTTGCTCACGCAAGCTGACGCTTAAACGGTCAAAGCAAAATTCTTTAATAGATTGAACGATCTCAGCTTGTGAGCTGGCATCAGTATTAAATTGCGCCAATACATCATGAATGAGTGCGCCAAACTGTAAAGGCAGTTCGCATTCAATGAGCATGCGAATAATGCCTAGCGCTTGGCGGCGCAAACCAAAAGGATCTTTATCACCAGTTGGTTTTTCACCTATGCTAAATAAGCCCACTAGAGTATCTAATTTATCTGCAAGTGCAATCACAATACCGACTTGGTTGCGAGGCAACTCATCACCTGCAAAGCGTGGTTTGTAATGGTCTTCAATGGCAAAGGCTACTTCATTATCTAAGTTTTCATGTTGCGCATAATAGCGCCCCATAATGCCTTGTAACTCAGGGAATTCACCTACCATATCTGTTATTAAATCAGCTTTAGCAAGTTGCGCTGCTTGGTCTGCTTTGGCAGCTAAATTATTACCACCAATTTGTTGACCAATGGCTCTGGCAATTGCTTGCACGCGTTGTGTGCGCTCACCTTGTGAGCCTAACTTGTTGTGGTACACCACTTTGCCTAAGCTTGGAAGTCTGCTGGCTAGAGTTTTTTTACGATCTTGGTCAAAGAAAAATTTTGCATCAGCAAGGCGAGGGCGCACTACGCGCTCGTTACCACCAATCACTGCGCTTGGGTCGTCAGGGTTGATGTTAGAAACGATCAGGAATTTATTCGTGAGTTTGTTATTGCCGTCAAGTAATGGGAAGTACTTTTGGTTCGCTTTCATGGTCAAAATCAAGCATTCCTGCGGCACTTCTAAAAATGCTTCTTCAAATTGACCAAGCAACACATTGGGACGCTCAACTAATGCAGTCACTTCATCCAGTAGTGCTTCATCTTCAATCGGTTTTAGGTTTTGCTTGGCTGCGGCTGCATTGAGCTGATTGACGATTTCAGTGCGGCGTTCTGCAAAACTAGCAATTACAGCACCTTCAGATCTAAGTTGCTCTGCATAGCTGTCGGCATTTTTTAGAGTAACAACCGGATTTTTGGCCTCAAAGCGATGACCTTGAGTCGTGTTGCCTGCGGTTAAACCAAGTGCGTTGATGGCAACAATGCTTTCTCCATGTAACGCTACTAAACCATGTGCTGGGCGTACAAAGTTTACGCTAGTCCAACCATCGGCCAATTGGTAAGTCATCACTTTAGGAATAGGCAGTTTTTGGATAGCCTCTTCAATGGCTTTTTGTAGGCCATCATTTAATGACACACCTTTTTGAGTAACCTCTAAAAATAGCGCCTCATTTTTACCGTCCATTTGTTTGCTGAGTTGAGAAACGGCTGATTCGTTTAAACCCATGCCATTCAGACGCTTGATTAAAGCTGGTGTGGCATGACCATTCGCATCTAAGCCCACACTGACAGGCATGAGTTTTTGTGTGATGGCGTTATCTGGAGCTACGGTAAGTATTTGAGTGGCATGCACGCCCAAACGACGCGGTGATGCGAAATCAGTCAGGCTTGAGTTTTCAGTAGTTAAACCTTGTGACTTCAAGCTTTCAAAAAGAGTGTTTGCAAATGACTCGCCTAGCTTTTTTAATGCTTTTGGTGGCAGTTCTTCAACGAACAATTCAACTAATAAATTTTTACTCATGCTGCTTTCTCAATCTTTGCTAATACTTCATCTGCCCAGTCTTTAGGTGCCATTGGAAAGCCAAGTCTGGCGCGGCTATCCAAGTAGCTTGCTGCCACTGATCTTGCCAAATTACGAATGCGACCAATATAACCAGCACGTTCTGTTACTGAGATCGAACCACGCGCATCCAGTAAGTTAAAGGTGTGTGCCGCTTTTAATACTTGCTCATAAGCGGGTAAGGCGAGTTTACTTTCCATGAGATGTTTGGCTTGTTTTTCATGTGCGTTAAAGGCAGTAAACAAGAACTCGGCATCAGAGTGCTCAAAATTATAGGCGCTTTGTTCCTGCTCATTTTGAAGATACACATCGCCGTAACTTAGACCTTCAGTCCAAGTGAGGTTGTATACGTTATCTACACCTTGTAGATACATAGCCAAACGCTCTAAACCATAAGTAATTTCGCCAGTGATTGGTTTGCAGTCAATTCCACCGACCTGTTGGAAGTAAGTAAATTGCGTAACCTCCATACCATTGAGCCAAACTTCCCAGCCTAAGCCCCATGCGCCTAGTGTGGGGTTTTCCCAGTCGTCTTCAACAAAGCGGATGTCGTTCTTTTTTAGGTCAAACCCCAGCGCTTCTAGAGAGCCTAAATACAGCTCAAGAATATCTGCTGGAGCTGGTTTGAGTACCACCTGAAATTGGTAGTAATGCTGCAAGCGATTTGGATTCTCACCATAACGGCCATCTTTAGGGCGGCGGCTTGGTTGTACGTACGCCGCTTTCCATGGCTCTGGGCCTAGTGAACGTAAAAACGTGGCAGTATGTGAAGTGCCTGCGCCAACTTCCATATCGTAGGATTGCAAAAGGGCGCAGCCTTTATCGCTCCAGTATTTTTGCAGGGTGAGAATAATCTCTTGAAATGTCAAAGCCATGGTTTTCTTGTAGATTGGTATCTGGTGTAATTGGCGAAAGTGTGAATTTTACTTTGTTTTAATGGCTAGCAGTAGTGCTTGCGCGATTACGTCGCCAGATGAGTGCTAGCGCACCTAGGCAAAATAGAATAAAAGGCCAATTGCCAAAGCGTACATAAGGCGTGCTGCCTGTATAACCTTGTGCAACCACTTCTAATGTTGTCTTTGTGAAGTGTGGTGCATGGGCTAGTATTTTTCCGTGAATGTCGATCATTGCAGTTGCGCCAGTGTTGGTTGCGCGCAACATCATGCGCCCAGTTTCTAATGCGCGCGCTTGAGAGAATTGCATGTGTTGATAAGCTGCCAGTGATTCTCCATACCAGGCATCATTGCTAGTATTCACCAGCAAAGTGGCTTCCGGTAGCTGACGAATAATTTCCTCACCAAAAACATCTTCATAGCAAATGTTGATGGCTACTTTTTCACCTGCAATTTGCATAGGCTGTTGATATTTAGCGCCACGTGATAAGTCGCTTAATGGCATGTTAAGCCAGTCGCGATAAATCCAACCCAATGCAGCTTTAAGTGGGATGAACTCTCCAAAAGGCACCAAATGCGATTTGCGATAGTTAGTAGGCATGGCGTCGTTGATACTCATTATGCTGAGCATGCTGTTGAAGTATTCGCCATTCTCACTTTCTACGATGCCAACCACAATATCGCCGTTATTTTTAATGACATGTTGTTGCAAGCGCGTTTTGATTTCTGTTGGCAGTTCGCTGGAAAGTACAGGTAGAGCTGTTTCTGGCATTAAAATCAGTTGAGCTGAACTTGCTTCAGCCATGGCAAGATATAAGGCTAAAGTTTTTTCGGCGACTTCTGGCACCCATTTCATGTTTTGCTCAATGTTGCCTTGAAGTAATGCGGCTGTAATAGGCTTGTTGGTTGGCAATGTCCACTCAATATGTTTAAGAGCGCTACCAGTAATCCAAATGAAGGATAACAATATGAGCGTATTTCGTTTCCATGCATAAGCTGCAGGTTTTTTTGCAAGCCAAAAGCCAATGGCGCTCGCAATAAATAGCGTGATGAATGAAACGCCATAAACGCCAATGATAGGCATGTAACCTGTAAGTGGGCTGAAAGGTACTTGTGTATAGCCTATAGTCAGCCAAGGGAAGCCAGTGAAAATCCAGCTTCTGATCCATTCGAGCAACGCCCATAATACGGAAATTGCCAAGACTCTGTAGTGGTTTTGTGGTGTGATGCGCAAGCTCAGTGCGCCAACCATAGCAGGAAATAAAGATAAAAAAGCACAAAGAGTAAATGTGGCAAGAGCCGCCATTAGAACAGGCATGCCGCCAAAATCATGCAGGCTGATATAAATCCAATAAATACCTGTTACGAATAAACCTAGTCCGTAAAAAAAGCCAGTAAAAGCGGCTTGTTTAGAGGTGCTACATTGATGCCAGTAATAAAATAGGCCGATAACAGAAAGCATGCTTGCAGGGTAAAAATAAAACGGAGCAAAACCCAGTACACCAATAGCACCTAATATAAAGAATGCTACTGACTGAGTGAGTTTGTAGTTGAGTGAGAGTCGCATGGCATGAATTGTAGCCTGAGATGCGCTATGATTGACACGGTAAACCTATAGAATCTAATATCAAGGTGTGGTTTAAATCATTTTTAGGGGGAAGAGTATGAGTATTGCATCAGAATTTAAAGCATTTGCATTAAAGGGCAATGTGATGGACTTGGCCGTAGGCGTTATTATCGGCGCGGCTTTTGGCAAAATCGTAGACTCATTGGTGGGCGATGTGATTATGCCTCTAGTGGGCAGAATTATTGGCAATGTAGATTTTAGTAATATGTTTATCCCATTGGCTGATATTCCAGCGGGTAATATTGGCACTTACGCCGCACTTAAAACTGCAGGCGTACCTATGTTGGCTTATGGTAATTTTTTAACCATAGTCATTAATTTTATGATTTTGGCTTTTGTCATTTTTATGTTGGTAAAACAGATGAATCGCCTGAAAAAAGCAGAGCCTGCACCTCCGCCTGCACCAACAGCAGAAGATATTTTGTTGTTACGTGAAATTCGTGATGCGCTAAAAAAATAATCATCGAAAATCATAAATATTTAGGTTTAAAAGAGCTGAGCGAATAAAAAAAGCTGGCGCTACGGATGTCGTGCCAGAAGTGGGAGCGTGTAGCTTAGTGCTTGCGGCACAAACCTTACAGCGTATCGGTACAACTGAAGAA
>CAYQZK010000012.1:0-28564 GCA_964422015.1 uncultured Methylotenera sp. | reverse complement strand
CAGAAAATGGTGGTCGTAACATTGGAATGCGTCCTATGGAAATGCTGTTGATTGGCATGGGGGGGTGCACCTCGTTTGATGTGGTGGCCATTCTAAAAAAAGCGAGGCAGCCCATTGTAGATTGCGTTGCAGAGATTGATGCAACGCGTGCAGATGAAGTGCCTAAGGTTTTTACTAAAATTCATGTGCACTTCGTGGTGACAGGGGATAACTTGAATGAAACTCAGGTAGAACGTGCGGTGAAGTTGTCTGCTGAAAAATATTGCTCCGCATCCATTATGTTGAGCAAAAGCGTCGAAATTACCCATAGCTTTGAAGTGCAGCCAGTAACGCAAAAACAGTAGTTTTTGATGTCTTGTTCATGTAAAAAAGCCAGCCCGATAATGGACTGGCTTTTTTATTTAGTCTATTTGAGATTTTTTTTAAGAGCTTACTCTGTCACTTTTACACTAAGCGGCTGCTCATCTTCTAAAATATTTAACAGCCTGTCCACATTGGGGTGCTTTCCGGGGCAGTTTTCCGCATCTGCAGTATGTTCTGCAAATAAGCTTAAGCCTTCGACTGCTGCATCTAGTGAAATTTCACCATACATGCGGAACAAGTGGTAATACACTTTTAACGACCCTTGGCTACCGGGTTTGTTTTCAATAGTACCTGCTAGACTACCGTCTTTATTGAAAAGTTGAATGCGCTTTACATGCGAAGCATCATCAAGAGTTTGTAGTACATCGCTAAATATTTGCATAAATTTATAGCCTCAATCTTGGGTAGTTTCAATGTTATAAATGGTGAACTGAATTGGTCATGAGTTTTGACGCGTGTTTCATCAGAAATTTTACTGGCGCAGGAAGTTCTGCCGCACCGTGATGGATGGCTTGGTTTGCATGGTCGGCTTCATCAATGCGCATTTGTTCAACAATCGCACGTGTTTTTTTGTCGGCTTCTGGAAGCTTATCTAGATGGCTATTGAGGTGTGCGCCAACCTGATGTTCTGTTTCAGCTAAAAAACCTAAATTCCAGCGGTCACCTAAAACGCCTGCGACTACGCCCATAGTCAGTGAGCCAGCATAAAACAAGGGATTGAGTACGCTAGTGCGTCCTCCCAATTGTTGAATGCGCGTTTCGCACCAAGCCAAGTGTTCAGTTTCTTCGATGGCAGCCTGCTTTAAAGCTTCAGCTGTTTCAGTGCGTCTAGCAGTGAGGGCCTGACCGCTGTATAACGCTTGCGCACAAACCTCACCGGTGTGATTGACGCGCATTAAAGCTGCTGCATATTTCTTTTCATCATCACTTAATGTGGCTTCGGCAATGTTGGCATCCGGATGAGCGCGTACACTGCGTGGCTTAGCCATCAGTGTGCGTAATCCAGTGTCAAAAGCTACAATCATTTTGTCTAAAGTGAGTTTGTTTTCCATATTCATATCTTACGCTTAAATAACGCCATTCCACCCTATTTGTTGGGCAATAATTTGTATGGGGTGTAACACTTTTACATTTAAATTTTGCTCGCGCAAACCTTTGGCTATGTGCATGCTACAACCAATATTAGATGTAGCGAGCATCACTACGTTGCTTGATTTAATGGCGGATAATTTGTCATTGCGTAAATTATTCGCCATGTCACTTTGTGTGAGCACATAGGCGCCTGCACCACCACAACACTGGCTATTACCTGTAAGCGGTATGACTTCAGCTTGAGGGATTTTTTTCAGTAAACCGTAAACGGCTTGATGACTTTTTTGCACATTACGCAATGTACAAGGGTCTTGTACGTGAATGCGCTCATTAAGTGGCTCTATTGTTAATTTATCCCAGTCGCAATTTAGCAGAAATGCGCTGATATCTTGAATTTTGTGTTGTGGCAGGTGGTCATTTAGCCCAGCACCACAGCCGCTGGCAGTCGTTAATAATGGCATGTTTTCAGTAAAGCTAGATTGATTGATTGCAACGAGTTTGTTTGCTTCTTGTGCGTCGCCCATTTGTCTAGCAATACTGCCGCAACAGGTTTGTTGTGGTGGGATATGCACATCAAAACCCAATTGATTGAGCACATAAATACTGGCTTTGAGCGTTTGGCTATCGAGTGCACTACTTGTGCAGCCTAAAAATAAGCTGACGGCACCTTTATTATTCGAGCCCGCTGGATAAAGGGATTTCCATGATGTAGGTTGTTCAATACTGGGTAACAGTTTGGCTGCAGGGATGGCGCTTTGCAATACAGTTTGTAGTTTGCACTTTTGCAACAACCAAAGTGGCCAAGTGATTAGGCTAGTCAGAATGCGGTATCGAATGAAAGGTTTTGCTATTGCAAACCAGATATTTTTTTTCTGCACAAATAGCGCACGAGTGGTGTCTGCCAGCGCACCGTAGTTAACATTGTTTGGGCATGCAGATTCACAACTACGGCAACTGAGGCATAAGTCGATGTGCTCTTTGAAGCGGTCATTGTTTGGCAAAATATCTTGTGCAACTGCACGCATTAACTGAATGCGGCCACGCGGCGAATCAGCTTCTGAGCCAGTTTTTCTATATGTGGGGCAGTGAGGTAAACACAGGCCACAAGCGACGCATCGATCAGCTTCGACGATGAGTTCTTTAATTGAGTTTGTCATGAAGTCATTATAAACCTTGTTAACTTTGCGCATGCTTTAGGCCATAAAAAAATCCGCCTTTGGGGCGGATTTGATTTAGTTAAACTTCATAAGGTTAATTTGTTTTAGGTTCTTCTTTTTGCGGTTTAGATTGAATTACGGGTAATCCCTTAAGGAAATTCATCGCTTGCGTAAATTGAATGTCGTCTTTACTTGCTGGTTCAATTGGAGCGGCAGGTTCAGCAAACTTTTTATCTTTTAATTTATCTTTAGCAGTTTCTTTTGCTGGAGATTCTGTATTTTTCTTTGCAGGTTCACCAGTTTTTGCATCTTTAGGGTTGGATAAATGTCCATTTAAATCTGCCTCGTGAATGTTGTCGGACTGGTCGCTACCATCTTCAACAATGTAGTCAGGCACAATGCCCTTGGCTTGAATAGAGCGGCCTTTAGGTGTGAAGTAGCGAGCGGTTGTGAGTTTAATTGCCGCCCCGTTATTCATAGGCATAATGGTTTGCACTGAGCCTTTACCAAAACTTTGTGTGCCCAGAACGGTTGCACGTTTATGGTCTTGCAATGCGCCAGCAACAATTTCTGAAGCAGAGGCTGAGCCGCTGTTAATCAACACAGCCATAGGCACGGTTTTAAGATCCTTTGGTAGATTGCGAATATAGTCATTCGCGGCACCACCACGCACATAATTTTCAGGGTTGGCAGTTAGTTGCATTCTAGAGTCTGGCGCACGCCCTTCTGTGTAAACCACTAGCTCATCTTTAGGAAGGAATGCAGCTGACACGCCGACGGCGGCGTTAAGCAATCCACCTGGGTCGTTGCGTAAGTCTAAAACAAAGCCTTTAAACGGACCTTTGTTTTCATCATGCATGGACTGAATCGCTTTTGCTAAATCTTCACCTGTATGTTCTTGGAACTGGGTGATGCGCACATAAGCATAGCCTGGTTCAGTCATTTTGAATTTCACGCTTTTGTTTTTAATGATGGCGCGTGTGAGGTTGAATTTTAGAGGCTGGCTTTCGTTTTTGCGTAACACAGTCAGCACAATGGAAGTGTCTGGTTTGCCACGCATGCGCTTTACCGCATCGTTTAAGCTCATGCCTTTGACTAGAGTTTCATCTAATTTAAAAATAAGGTCGCCACTTTTAATGCCGGCCTTTTGAGCTGGTGTATCTTCAATAGGTGATACGACCTTTACCAAGCCATCTTCCATGCCAACTTCAATGCCTAGACCACCAAACTCACCTTGTGTGGAGGCTTGCATATCTTTAAATGCGTCAACGTCCATATAAGTAGAATGTGGATCTAAACCCGTGAGCATGCCGCTGATGGCTTCTGAAATGAGCTTTTTGTCTTCTACAGGTTCTACATAATCACTTTTAATTTTGCCAAAAACTTCAGCGAAAGCACGCAGGTCGTCAATGGGCAATTGTGGTTTGACCATTTTTTCTGCCACAGCTGAGTATGTCAGGCTTAACATAAAGCCAAGTACCAAGCCGGAGCTTACTAGCCCTGCTTTTGTGAAAAATGGGTATTTATTTTTAGCTTGCATGGATTATGATTTCCAACTTATATAGTGATTTAACCTAGTAATGCTTATGACAACTAATGATTTAAAAGTTTCAGACGCAAGTATAAAGGATATTTTGTGAGTAAACATGTGATTGAAATCAGTTATTGCACTCAATGTCGCTGGCTTTTGCGCGCAGCATGGTTGGCGCAGGAGTTATTAACGACTTTTGAGCAGGATTTAGCGAGCGTTGCATTGAAGCCAGGAACTAGTGGTATTTTTGAAGTGACTTTAAATCAGCAGCTCATTTTTTCGCGTAAAGATGCGGGACGTTTTCCTGAGGCTAAAGAGCTAAAGCAACTCGTGCGAGATAGAATCGATCCTGAGCGTAATTTAGGCCACAGTGATAAGCCAGTAAGTTGATTAGGGAAGCGCTAATTCCTGTATGGCTGTGTTGGCGTGTTCTATTCGTTGGGCGCCATTAAAGTTTTTAGACCAATAGCCATCTTGCATGCTATCTACACGAACTTTGCCGCCTTTGCTTGGTGAGTGAATAAAGCGGTTGTTGCCCAAATAAATGCCGACGTGAGAAAAAGTTTTTCTGAGCGTATTAAAGAAGACCAAATCGCCTGGCTGTAATTCATTTTTAGAGACAGTTTTGCCAACCTGACTAATGGCGAGTGCGCTGTGAGGCAATGTCATGCTGACGGCCTGCTTAAAAACGTAGCGTACAAAACCACTACAATCAAAACCTGTTTCAGGTGAGTTGCCGCCATATTTATATTGGGTGCCAGTCAAGCTAAGGGCATTCATGAGTACTTCGCGTGCTCTATCTGACCAGTCAGCTTCATTGATTTTTGTGACTTCGACTTGAGATTCTGCTTCAGTAGGCGCAGGCATAGGCTCAATCGCAGCGCAAGAAGTGCTGGTTAATATGAGCAGTAAGCAGAGGAAATTGTGTGGATTAAAAAGTTTTTTCACGGGCTGAATTATACTGCAATCCAGCAAGTCATGGGATAATCGCCCTCCCTATGACTACACATCACATTCGCCAAGTTTTTGAAAAAGACGGCCTATTGGCGCGTCATATTGACGGCTATAGCGAACGTACTCAGCAACTTGAAATGGCATTGGCAATTGCGGATGCGATTGAGCATAACACGCAACTGGTTGCTGAAGCGGGGACTGGAACGGGTAAAACTTTTGCCTACTTAGTGCCGGCTTTGCTTTCTGGTGGAAAGGTTATCATTTCCACGGGTACAAAAAACCTCCAAGACCAATTATTTAATCGTGATTTACCCAATGTGCGCGATGCGTTAAAGGTTCCTGTGACCGTTGCTATGCTGAAAGGGCGCGCGAATTATGTGTGTCATTATCATCTTGCACGTGCTGAGAATGAGGGACGATTTGCCTCGCGTGAAGATGCTAAATATGTCCACATTATTAAAACTTTTGCTGAAAATACGAAAACTGGCGATAAAGGTGAACTGAATACCGTGCCAGAAAACGCAACGATTTGGGCGAATGTGACCTCTACGCGTGATAATTGTTTGGGCGGTGATTGCAATTTCTACAAAGAGTGTTTTGTGATGGAAGCTCGCAAACAAGCTTTGGCGGCTGATGTGGTCGTGGTGAATCACCATTTATTTTTTGCTGATGTGATGTTGCGTGATGAAGGTGTGGCTGAGTTGTTGCCAAGTGCAAATACGGTGATATTTGACGAGGCGCACCAATTGCCAGAAGTGGCCGGTTTATTCTTTGGTGAGGATGTTTCTACAAGTCAATTAATGGAGCTTGCGCGAGATTGCACGGCTGCGCATCTCACCCTCGCAAAAGACTGTGTTGATTTGGGTCTAGCGATTGCTGCACTTGAAAAGTCAGCTAGAGATTTCAGGTTGATTTTTGCTTATGAGGGCTCACGCTTGCCGGTACAAAAGGCCTTGGCGCTTAAAGGTTTTGAAGAGGCTTTTTCTCACATGCAAAGTCAATTAAAAGATTTGGCAAAAGTCTTGGAAACACAGGCCGCACGAGATCCATTGTTAGAAAAGTGTTGGCAACGCAGCGAAGTCTTGTGTGATTTGTTTGGTCGCTGGCAAACCGCAGAAAATACAAACTTGGTGCGCTGGGTGGAAGTGTTTACTCATTCTGTGCAGTTACATGCTACGCCCCTAAGTGTGGCAGAAGGCTTTGGTAAACAGCTTAACGCCCAGCCACGCGCTTGGATATTCACTTCAGCAACCTTGGCTGTTAAAAGCGACTTCAGTCACTATAAAGCACAAATGGGCTTGCAGGACGCTACAACGGGATTTTGGGATAGCCCGTTTAATTACCAGCAACAAGCACTTTTTTATGTGCCACCTGATATGCCTGACCCAAATAGCCTTTCATATACGGCATGTGTGGTTGCTGCTGCATTGCCTGTATTGCAAGCTAGTGGCGGCAGGGCTTTTTTTCTATCTACCAGCTTGCGAGCCATGCGTGAAATTCATGCGTTGTTAAAAGAAGCTTTTGCAGAGAATGGCATAGAAAGCCCGTTGTTATTACAGGGTGACAGCTCTCGTACGGAATTGTTAGACAGATTCCGCAAGCTAGGCAATGCCGTATTAGTTGGCTCTCAAAGTTTTTGGGAGGGCGTGGATGTGCGTGGTGAGGCGCTTAGCGTGGTGATTATCGATAAACTTCCTTTTGCCCCACCTGATGATCCGGTTCTTTCAGCTCGAGTAGATAAGCTCAATGCAGAAGGTAAAAATGCTTTTATGGAATATCAACTGCCTTATTCGGTGATTACCCTCAAGCAAGGCGCAGGTCGCTTGATTCGCGATGAAAATGATAGGGGGGTATTGATGATTTGCGACCCTCGATTGATTAGCAAGTCTTATGGAAAAAAAATCTGGCAGAGTTTGCCCCCGTTTAAGAGAACGCGCGAGCTAGCTGAAGTTCAGGCATTTTTTGAAGTTGCTTGAGGGTTAATGCTTTTAATTCCAGAAACAGAATACGAACTCACAGCCATTCGTGCACAGGGTGCAGGTGGGCAAAATGTGAATAAAGTTTCTAGTGCGATTCATTTGCGTTTTGATATTTTGGCTTCATCATTGAGTGAGTGGTTAAAGCAGCGATTGCTGCATTTGAAAGATAGCCGCATTAGTGATGAGGGCGTGTTAGTGATAAAAGCGCAACAATACCGTACACAGGAAGCGAACAGGAAAGATGCGGTTAAACGTTTGCATGAGATTGTGAATGCAGCCAATCAGGTTAAACCAACGCGCTATGCAACCAAGCCGACTTTTGGTTCTCGAAAACGTAGGTTAGAAACTAAAATTCAACGCGGGCAAATTAAGCAGATGCGTGGCAAAATAGCGTCTGAATAGACTTTAGTACATCATGAACTTACTTGCTTTCGACACTTCCACCGAATACCTTTCACTCGCCTTAATGAAAGGCGATGAGTTTTTTACGTTTGATATCAATGCTGGGCAAACGCATTCACAGATTATTCTGCCGGAAATAAATGCATTGTTGAATCAAGCGGGTTTGCAGCTGAGTGATTTGCAGGGCATTGCTTTCGGTGCAGGGCCAGGGTCTTTTACTGGCGTGCGCATTGCAGCAGGGGTTGCGCAAGGATTGGGGTTTGGATCCAATTTGTCGGTGGTAGGAGTCTGTACTTTACAGGCTTTGGCTGAAGCTAGTGGTGCAGATAAAGTTGTGGCTTGCTTAGATGCCCACATGGGAGAGGTGTATCACGCAGCTTACGAAAAAGTCTCAGGCGAGTGGCAAGTGGTGATTGAGCCTGCATTGTATAAACCTGATGCAGTCCCAGCAGTCGAGGACTCTGGTTGGGTGGGTGCGGGTAGCGGTTGGCAAACATATCCTGAGCAGTTAGGTGTAGTTTATGCTGAACAACTGCATTCAACCCTGCCACAGTTATTGCCAACGGCTATGGCAATATTAAATTTATCAAAGGCAGTTTTTGCTAGTGGTGGTGCGAAACCTGCCGGTGAAGCTATGCCGATATATATTCGAAATCGTGTGGCGCTTAAAACGGCTGAGCGAGAGCAAGGTTTGCGTTTATGAGTGCAGTGCTAAAAAAAGAACTCAGTCTGCGCTCTATGCAAATGAGTGATGTTGATGTGGTGATGACCATAGAGCCTTATATCTACTCTCATCCATGGACACGTGGTAATTTTGTAGACTCGTTGAATTCAGGTTATAGCGCATGGGTGTTGTTGCAGGATGCAAAGATTATTGGCTATGCATTAATGATGATGGTGTTGGATGAAGCGCATTTGCTCAATCTCAGCATTGCCAAGCAGTATCAAAAGCAGGGTTTGGGGCGATTTTTACTAGAGTATATGATTGATATTGCTAAAAGTAAGCAAGCGGCGAATATGTTTCTTGAGGTGCGCGCGAGCAATGTTTCTGCATTAGCCTTATACGAAAATATTGGCTTTAATGAAATGGCTATTCGTAGAGGGTATTATCCTGCAACAAATGGCCGTGAAGATGCTGTGTTGATGGGCTTGGCGCTATGATGACACGAGAGGATATGATGCGCGAACTGGAGTTGCTTCCAGTTTGGAAGTTGCGTGCTCCATTAACTCAACCAGTAGCGAATTTATTGCAGGCAGAAACTCCCGCGTTACTGGCAACCGATTTGCCAGCAACTGATATAGTGCAAGCACCTTTATATTGCACCATTGAAAGCGAAGATGGCAGTTACATGTTTGTGCTGTCTTCCGCATGGCCCGATGCTGGCGCTGATGAAAAACTCCTGTTGCGTAATATTTTTAATGCAATGAGGCTTAAAGTTAAGACTGTAAGTTCCCCCATGTTAATGACTGATGTTTTGTTAGCTGCTACATCAAAATTATTAGTGGCGATGGGTGAGGCGGTTACGCAAGATCTGTTGCAATCTACTGAGCCTTTAGTCAGTTTACGTGGAATAGTTCATGAGCTTAAAGGTATGCCAATGGTGGTGACTTTTGATGTTAAGCATTTATTGACAGAGCTTAGTGATAAGCCAAAAGCTTGGGAAGATCTCTGCCTGGCTATGCAAAAATTACAGTCGTTAAGAAATGACTTAAAAGCTGATTAACTAAAATCTAATATTGTGATGCGTTTACTACTTATTTTAATTTTGATTTTTACAGCCTCTAACTCAAAAGCGGCTGTTTCAGATATTACGACCATTTATCAAAAAACACCGAGTTTGGAGTCTTTTAATTTTTGTATGGGCGGTGGTTGTGCGGAAATTCAGCAGGTTTCGCTTGATTCTGATGAGTGGTATGTCATCGAAGAGATTTTTGCTGATGACGTTGATTCTGCAAGCGAAGAGCAAGAGCGCAAGCTGATTGCCTTAGCCATTGGGGCGCTGGAAGCGATAGTTGGCGCCAAGACCGGCACCGCGGAAGACCGTGCGGGTACCTTCGATAATTCAAATTACTTTGGTCAGCTTGATTGTAATGATGAAGCAATCAACACCACGACTTATTTGCGCTTAATGGTGCAAAACGGCTTAATAAAGCACCATGCGGTTGAAGATATGCGTACTCGTAATTTCTTTTTTACAGGCTGGCCACATAGCACGGCAGTTATTCATGAGCAAATCTCTGGTAATCGGTATGCTGTGGATAGCTGGTTTTATGATAATGGTGAGCCAGCAACTATTGTGCCATTTGATGTTTGGAAGTCTGGCTATATTCCTGAAGATAGCCCATTGAGTCATGTGCGCTCAGCACATCATTCCAACGAATAACTTGTTCAAGTTGGTTTAAACGCCGATGCCCTGTAAAATTCGCCCTTTAATTTAGTCATGATCTGGTCCTAACCATGCGCGCCTCACAATTTTTTTTCAATACTCAAAAAGAAGCCCCTAACGAAGCTGAACTGCAAAGCCATATTTTAATGGTGCGAGCAGGCTTGATTAAACGTTTGGGTTCTGGCTTGTACAGCTGGATGCCATTAGGCTTGCGTATATTACGTAAAGTTGAAGCGATTGTACGTGATGAGATGAATAAGGCAGGTGCATTAGAGTTGTTGATGCCAGCAGTACAACCTAAAGAGCTGTGGGAAGAAACCGGCCGTTGGGCAGTGTTTGGTCCGCAAATGCTAAAAATTCAAGATCGACACGAGCGTGAATTCTGTTTTGGTCCTACGCATGAAGAAGTGATTACCGATATTGCGCGTAAAGAGATTCGAAGCTACAAACAACTGCCGCTTAACTTTTATCAAATTCAAACTAAATTTAGAGATGAAATCCGTCCGCGTTTTGGCGTGATGCGTGCGCGTGAATTTATGATGAAAGATGCATATTCTTTCCATACCGATTTTGCCTCTTTAGAGCAAACCTACCAAACTATGTATCAGGCGTATAGCAATGTATTTACCCGCCTAGGTTTGAAATTTCGCGCTGTAAAGGCGGATACAGGTGCTATTGGTGGTGATGGGTCGCATGAATTTCATGTGCTAGCTGATTCAGGTGAAGATGGTTTGGCGTATTGCGATAGCTCAGATTTTGCAGCTAATGTAGAGCTTGCAGAGGCATTGCCAGTAGGCAATACCAGAGCGGCTCCCAGCGATGCTATGCAAGAAGTTGATACGCCTAAACAAACTGCTTGTGAAGATGTGGCGAAGCTTCTGAATATTAGCGTAGAGCGAACGGTGAAAGCGATTGCTTTAATGGTCAATGGTCAATTCTATTTGGCTTTATTGCGTGGCGATCACAATTTGAATGAAGTGAAAGTGGGTAAGTTGCCAGGTATGGCCGATTTTAGATTTGCCACTGAAGAAGAAATTCGCGCAAATCTAAATTGCCCGCCAGGTTTTATCGGGCCAGTGAACGTTGGTGCAAATGTCACAGTGGTTGCAGATAGAACTGTAGCGCTAATGAGTGATTTTGTTTGTGGTGCAAATAAGCCGAAATATCACTTAAGTGGCGTAAATTTCGGACGTGATTTGCCTGAACCAAGTCTAGTGGCAGATATTCGTAATGTGGTTACAGGTGATGCTAGTCCAGACGGTAAAGGCACACTCTCATTGTGCCGCGGCATTGAAGTTGGGCATATTTTCCAATTGCGTACCAAGTATTCAGAAGCAATGAGTGCAACTTATTTGGATGAAAATGGCCAAACGCAAGTGATGGAGATGGGTTGTTACGGCATAGGTGTTTCGCGTATCGTAGGTGCGGCAATTGAGCAAGGTAATGATGAGCGAGGTATTATTTTCCCAGCCAGCATGGCGCCATTTGCAGTGGTGATTTGTGCGATTGGGTATGAGAAGTCAGAGGCGGTTAAATTGGCAGCTAATCAACTGCATGATGATTTATTGGCGGCAGGGGTTGATGTGTTGTTGGACGATAGAGGTGAGCGTCCAGGCGTGATGTTTGCCGAGGCTGATTTAATGGGTATTCCACATCGACTGGTGATTGGTGATAGAGGTTTGGCAGAAGGCGTGGTTGAATATAAGGCGAGAACAGTGTCTGAGGCGCAGTCTGTGCCATTGGCTAGCTTGGTTGAATTTATAAAAGATGTAGCTTTATAATTAACGTGGCGTTTACTTTAATTTTGTTCAATTAATTATGTTCAAAATCATTCAAATTGGTTTGTTTGTTTTTATCGGAACTTTGGTTTCAGGGTATTGCTTTGCCGGCTCGCAGTTAGAAGAGCCGTTATCAAATAGTGTGAAAGCATTGATGCAGCGCAGCATTAGTGACAGGGCTGTTCCTATACTCACTTTTGCAACGCAGGAAGAAGGTGCGGCATGGATGGCTGAAATGTCTCAGCGTCTGCAAAAGCGTATGCCGGATGCAGCGTATCGTGAAGACTTTTTGCGTACAGTACATTATGAGGCAAGCCGTGCTGGGCTGGATCCGCAAATGGTATTAGGTTTAATTCAGGTGGAAAGTGGCTTTAAAAAATACGCATTATCTTCAGTGGGTGCGCGTGGTTTTATGCAAGTTATGCCATTTTGGACGCGCAGTATTGGCGCAGCTGACCATAATTTATTTCTATTACGTACGAATTTGCGCTATGGATGCACGATTCTAAGGCATTACATAGATATTGAACGTGGTGATCTTTACCGCGCTTTAGGTCGCTATAACGGAAGTTTAGGTCAACCGCAGTATCCCAATTTGGTGCTCGGCGCATGGCGTAAGAACTGGAGTTACAGCTCAAAATCTTGGTCTGATGCACCTAAAAATATTTAGCGATTACACCGCTAACGATCAATCTTTTAAAACATTAAAGCCGTAATAAGTGCCAAATTCACCTTCATTTTCATGATAAACGAATAGCATGTTGTTGGCGTACCCCGTGCCATTGAAGTGATTCTGTGCGCGTAGTTTCATGTTTTTTGGTAATTCGCTTTTTCCTACATATTGGCCAGTTAAATCAAAAATTAATACACACTTGTGATCTACATCTAGTAACACAAGTTCTTCTCCTTTAGTCCCGCTATAAGCCACAAAATTATCGCTGACTTCATCGTGCACTACACCTGCTTTTGTAAAATCGAGCGCAATTTCATTCATTTTTTCGCGTGACTTTAAATCAACTACCCACACTTTATTGCTTCGCTTTTGTTTGGCGAAGTATAGGTTAGTTTTAGCGTCATAGCTGGGTATAGTGGCCGCATCGCCAAATGCGGGGTTGAAGCCGGCTATGTCTGCTGATGAGTTCTTGAGTTCACCTGTTTCAGTGAGGTCTATTGAGAAAATACCAGTATTTGGAGCAAAGCCAACGTCACTAGAAACATTGTATGTAATCGTTTCTAGTTTGTTGGAGTTTGGATTGTAATAAATAGAGCGGTTGTCATAACCAGGCTTGGATGAGTTTAGGTATTTACCTGTGCTGTCATAGGCGTGAATTTGTGACTTTGAAACGGGAGCTTCGAACTCACTACCCATCGGCGCTAATCCTCCGTCAGCAATGTAGTAGTTCTTGAATGCAGGAATATATGCAACGGTTATAGGGCGTGTGGTAGGTTTTTGAGTGAGCGGAATTTTAATGCCAACATGTGCTTCCGTGAGGATTTCTGCATGAACCGGCTGTAGTGTCACAAATAAAGTTATAGAGATTAATAGCTTGCAAATACGTGTCATGTTTTTTTCTTTGGAAAAAGGTTAATTGATTGCTTGGTTATCTTTAGTCAAAATTCGGAAGAAATTCGTTCAATAGAATTTGTTTATTAATTAGATTGTTTTTCAATCAACATTGCATCACCGTAACTAAAAAAACGATATTGCTGAGCAATTGCATGAGCGTAAGCATTCTTGATATTAGTTACACCGCCAAAAGCAGACACTAACATGAGTAAGGTGCTCTTGGGTAAGTGAAAGTTGGTAAACAAACGGTCTACCACATTAAACTGATAGCCGGGTGTGATGAATATGCTGGTTTCGCTATTTCCTGCTTTTAATAAGCCATCTTGGGCGGCGCTCTCTAAAGCACGCATTGCTGTGGTGCCAATCGCAGTTATTTTTCTTCCGCGATTTTTTGCATGTGTAATCATATCTACGGTGGTTTGTGGAACGTTATAGCATTCACTGTGCATTTTGTGTTCATGAATGTTTTCAACGCGTACAGGTTGAAAGGTGCCCGCGCCAACGTGTAGTGTGATATAGGCAATATCAACTCCTTTTTGCTTCAAATCTGACAACATGGAATCTGTAAAATGAAGTCCCGCAGTCGGTGCAGCAACGGCGCCCAAATGCTTGCTGAAAACCGTTTGATAGCGATCCTCATCCTCACTCGTTGCTGTGTGAGTGATATAGGGTGGTAGAGGTAGTGCGCCATATTGTTCGAGTAAATCTAATACAGAGGATTCGCTTGAAAACTTCAATTCAAATAAATCGTCATGACGAGCGGTGATTTCAACGTCAAATGAATCAGAAAGTCGTAATTGGCTACCGATTTTTGGTGAACGTGATGCTCTTACGTGTGCATATGCAGTGTGCTGATTAATAACGCGCTCAATGAGTACTTCGACACTTCCTCCGCTATGTTTGTGTCCAAATAAACGTGCTTTAATCACTCGAGTGTCATTAAAAACCAATAAGTCACCTGCTTGCAAAAAACTAGGTAGATCTAAAAAAGTTTTATCGCTTATTGTTTGGGTAATCCCGTCAACATAGAGCATTCGACTAGCAGATCGATCTGGGGTCGGGTGTTGGGCGATTAATTCCGCAGGTAAATAAAAATCGAAATCTTCTGTTCTCATAAATGGCAGAGCTTGCTATAATAGCGACCGTTGCAATTATACAGTAATGTATATTCCAAAAGCCCAGGTGGCGGAATTGGTAGACGCACGGGACTCAAAATCCCGCGC
The DNA here is from genome assembly GCA_964422015.1 of uncultured Methylotenera sp. Classification (GTDB taxonomy): domain Bacteria; phylum Pseudomonadota; class Gammaproteobacteria; order Burkholderiales; family Methylophilaceae; genus Methylotenera. The sequence goes on along the minus strand of CAYQZK010000012.1, from coordinate 14,131 downwards.
AGCAATGCGTGCCGGTTCGATTCCGGCCCTGGGCACCAATCCTTAAAAAAGCACTTGACTATCAAGTGCTTTTTTATTGTCTTTTAGTTTTAGAAAAACTTCAGAAATTGCCTCACTATTCAGGCGATATTTAATTATTTTTATCTCTCATAAACGAGGTTACAGGGCGCGCCAATTCTCAATTTTGGCAATAAAATTGTTAATTAATTGTTAACAGACTGTAAATAATTGCTTGAGAGTGATTTTTTTTTATGCTATTTTTTGATCTGCGTCAAAATGTCACACCAAAATACAGTGTAAATAAAATTGGTGGTTAGTCGCTGAGGGTTAAATTTTATGGCGATATCTAATTTGGGAAATCAAATTATTTTAAAGCCCAATAACTCGATTTCGCCAGAGGCTGGCGTGAGAGTGTTGGCTGCTTTGGCTGTGATGATTTTTTTGGTGGCGTTTGGATTTACTCGCATCGGGGCTTGGTTGGTATTGCCGTTTGCTGGGTTGGAATTGTTGGCTATTGCTTATGCTTTTTATTTTATGCATCTGCATTCTGCTGATTTTGAAAGTATTACGATTTCTGATGATGTGGTAGTTGTTGAGAAAAAAGATGATAAAAAAATCTCTACAACGGTGTTCCAAAGGTATTGGGCGCAAGTGAATGTTAGAAAAGTGGTTGGTGGTGCAGATGTGAGTGGCCTGTTTATTAATTCCCATGGGAATGAGGTTGAGTTTGGTAAAAAATATATTAACGATGAGCAGCGTGTTTTGTTGGCTCGTGAAATAAAACAAAAATTAAGAAGTATTTATTAATTAGTTTTGGAGTGTAGTTTATGCAAGTGTTAAGAAAAATCGGCTTGGGTGTTGCGTTAATGCTACTTTCATTTAGTGCGCTTTCTGAATATGCATGGAATTTCCCTGAGCCGGTAACGCCGATGGCGTTAGACACCTTGCATGTGCATAACAAGTTTATGCTGATTGCAATGGCAATTTTTGTGGTGGTGTTAGCCATCATGATTTACTCTATTTTTGCACATCGTAAAAGTAAAGGCTTTAAAGCGGTTGCTGATAAGGCTCCATCTACAGCAGTAGAGATTTTTTGGACGCTAATCCCATTTGCTATTCTTTTGCTTATAGACTTTGTCATAATGGGTATTCCAGCCTATCACAGTGTGATTATGATGGAGGATACGCGCGATAAAGCTGATATGGTAATCAAGGTCACGGGTTCGCAATGGCGCTGGCAGTATGAATATATGGATGGTGATGCACAGGGCATTAAGTTCGTTAGTAATTTGTCAACAACTGACAAACAAATGCACAATGAAGAAGCAAAAGGCGAGAATTACTTGCTAGAAGTTGATAATCATTTGGTATTGCCTGTAGGTGAAAAAGTACGTATTTTAATGACAGCGACCGATGTATTACATAATTGGTGGGTTCCGCAATTTGGGTCATCACGTCTAGCTGTGCCTGGTTTTATTCGTGAAACATGGGTACAAGTTGATAAAGCTGGTACCTATCGTGGGCAATGTAAAGAGCTATGCGGTAAAGGTCATGGATACATGCCTGTAGTGGTAGATGCTGTACCGATGGAGGAATACAAAGCTTGGGTCGCCGCTAAAAAAGAAGAGATGGCTAAAGCGTCTGCCGGTGCAGACAAAGAGTGGAGTAAAGAAGAGTTAGTGGCAACAGGTAAAGCTGTTTATGAGAAGAACTGTGCTGTATGTCATCAGGTTACGGGTGCAGGCTTGCCGCCAGCATTCCCGCCAATTACTGGAAGTAAAATTTCTAATGCGCCAATTTTTGATGCGGACGGGAAATATCTTAAAGATGGGCACTTAGACCGTGTATTAAACGGTATTCGAGTAATGCCAGCTTGGAAAGCAGTATTAAACGATACTGAAATTGCAGCGGTAATTACTTATGAAAGAAACGCCTTAGGTAATAACGTTGGTGATGTTTTACAGCCAGCGCAGGTAAAAGCGGCGCGTCAGTAATGCATTAACATAGTTAAATTTACAAGAAATTATTTAGATTGAGTGATTAGGAGAAGGCAATGAGTACAACAACGGTAGCCCATGATGAAGTGCATCATGATCACCCAACGGGGATTATGCGCTGGTTAACAACAACCAACCATAAAGACATTGGAACGATGTACTTGACGTTTGCGTTGATTATGTTTTTTGTGGGCGGCGCAATGATTTTAGGTATTCGCGCTGAATTGTTTAAGCCAGGTTTGCAATTAATCAATCCAGACTTCTTCAATCAGTTGATTGGTGTGCATGCCTTGGTGATGATTTTTGCTGCGTTAATGCCTGCAGCTACTGGTTTTGCAAACTGGATGATTCCATTGCAAATCGGTGCGCCTGACATGGCGCTGCCACGTTTGAATAACTGGGGTTTTTGGTTGCTACCTCCTTCAGCTATTTTATTGACTCTACCTTTTACTCTAGCGTTATTTGGTATTGGTGACGGGGCGTTAGCAACAGGCTGGACTTTTTACCCGCCATTATCTGTTCAAGGCGGCATTGGTGTGGATTTTGCTATTTTTGCGGTTCACTTGCTTGGTGTTTCTTCTGTGCTTGGCTCAATCAATATCATTGTGACTGTGTTTAATATGCGTGCTCCTGGCATGACATTGATGAAAATGCCAATGTTTGTTTGGGGTTGGTTAATTACAGCGTTTTTACTTATTGCCACTATCCCAGTTTTAGCTGGCGCGGTGACTATGTTGTTGACAGATCGTCACTTTGGTACACACTTCTTTGATGCTGCTGGTGGTGGTGATCCTGTCATGTTTCAGCATTTATTCTGGTTCTTTGGTCACCCAGAAGTGTATATTTTACTGTTGCCAGTATGGGGCTTTATCCCACAAATTCTAGAAACATTTTCTCGTAAACCAATGTATGGCTATAAAGCCCAAGTATATTCATTCTGGGCTGTTGGTGCTCTTTCAGTAGTTGTTTGGGCGCACCATTTCTTTACAGCGGGTATGCCGGTGCCAGCGTTGCTTTATTTTATGTATAGCACTATGGCTATTTCATTGCCGCTAGCAGTAATGTTTTTCTGTTGGATTAAAACCATGTGGAAAGGCTCAATGAGCTTTGAAACCCCTATGTTATTTACAGTGGGTTGGATTATCTTATTTGGTATTGGAGGTTTAACAGGACTAGTGCTAGCAGACGTTGCAGCTGATGCTCAGTACCATAACAGTTACTTTATTGTGGCTCATTTCCATTACACACTGTTTGCTGGTGGAATTATGGGGATTATGGCGGGGACCTATTATTGGTTGCCAAAAATGACTGGTCATATGTACAACGAAAAATTAGGTAAGTTACATTTTTGGCTCACTGCAATATCATTTAATCTAACTTTCATTCCGCAGTTCTTCTTAGGTTTAGCAGGCATGCCACGTCGTATTCCTGACTATGCACTTCAGTTTGCTGAATTTAATATGATTTCAACGATTGCTGCCTTCACATTAGGCTTCTCACAATTATTGTTTGTTTACAATATTGTGACCTGTGCTAAAGGTGGTAAGAAAGCGACTGATCAAGTGTGGGAAGGTGCTCAAGGTTTAGAGTGGACGTTACCATCGCCTCCGCCATACCATAGTTTTAGTGAGCAACCTGTAATTAAGTAAGCTTAAATCTCGGCTTATTTTTAAGCCGAGAATATTTGGAGTTTTATGGACAATCAGTTGAAAGATGAAAAAGGTAGCAATAAGAAAATTGCTTTAATTTTAGGTGGTGTAGCTATAGTTTGGTATGTAGCTGCCATATTTACAATATGGCAGCAATAAGCGAAGTTGAGGTTTTAAGTTCTAAACAGCAACTAGATTTAAAGAATAAAAAGTTAGTTCGTAAGCTGTTGTGGTTAGTGTTGGGATCTTTAATCTTTGCATTTGCTTTAGTGCCTTTGTATGACGTGTTATGTAGTTTGACGGGACTTAACGGAAAGACCCAGAACTCATCTGCATTGCTTGCCAAGGCCAAAGTGGATAATACTCGGTGGCTTACAGTTCAATTTACGTCGAGTGTAATGCCTGGTTTAGGATGGAATTTCTATCCCAAGCAAGCAAGCATTAAGTTGCATCCAGGTCAAATTGAAACGGTGATATTTGTTGCCAAGAATACCACTAATGAAGTTGTTGCTGGCCAAGCGATACCAAGTGTTACACCAGGTATTGCATCAGCAAACTTAAAGAAAATTGAGTGTTTTTGTTTTGTTAGACAGTCACTCAAGCCAGGTGAAGAAAGAGAAATGCCGTTACGTTTTTTTGTAAGTCCTGAATTACCTAGAGAGATTTCGGATATGACGCTTTCTTATTCGTTTTTTCCGGCTGTTGATAGTAAGTAATACATGAGTTTAATGAAGTGTTTCGGTTGTTTTTGGTGAGGTAGTGGCAGCTTTTTAGTCATTGTGAAATTACAATATTTATAAAAATGCGCGGGAGTTATTGCATGGCGACACATTCTGATAATCAATATTATGTACCTCACGGAAGCATTTATCCGTCTATTATTTCTGTAGGATTGCTGAGCTTAGCCTCTGGCTTTATTTTCAGTGTTGCCACGGATAAAAGCAAAGATCTTGCTTATTTGCAGGTGCCTGGCAAATGGATGATGATTTTAGGGGCTATTCTGATTTTGTCCATGGTATTTAAGTGGATGGGTTCAGTTATCACTGAAAGTGTCAGTGGTAAATTTAAAGGATGGGAAGATCAATCGTTCCGTATTGGTATGATTGTATTTATTAGCTCGGAAGTTGCATTTTTTGCTGCGTTTTTTGGCGCTTTATTCTATATGCGAGTTATTTCTGTGCCAGATTTGGCGGCCTTTGATCCTCTATTTACACCGTATAAAGATTTTCTTGGGACATGGCCATCAGCAGGTCCTGGCGGCATGGTGTTAGGCACTGAATATAAGCCTGGTTTGCTTGAGCCAATGGGGGCATGGGGTCTGCCAGCAATTAACACTGCACTATTGTTGTCATCGGGAGCTACCATCACTTGGGCGCACTGGGGTTTGATTAAGAATCAACGTCAGCAATTAGTTATTGGTATGGCATTGACAGTGGCTCTTGGTGTGGCTTTCTTGGTTCTTCAAGGATTTGAATATCATGAAGCCTATACTGAAATGGGATTGACATTAGGATCAGGTGCTTATGGCGCTAGCTTCTTTATGCTGACTGGTTTTCATGGTTTCCACGTGTTGCTTGGAACCATTATGTTGATTGTGATTTTGCTACGCTGTATGAAAGGTCATTTCACTCCAGAACACCATTTTGGTTTTGAGGGAGTTGCTTGGTATTGGCACTTTGTAGACGTAGTGTGGTTAGGTTTGTTTGTATTTGTATACTGGCTGTAATTTGAATGAATAAAAAGGGCGATGCCGATGCATCGCCCTTTTTATTTAAACCAACGATTTTATTAAATGAAGTTGCAAATAAGATTATGCGTGAGGTTGACCGATTAAACCGAAATAGTAGCCAATCATCAATAGAACAAATAGGGTAATAGAAAGTCCGATACGTAAGGTGAGTGCTTTTACCGTTCTTTCACCTCCAGTTTTATCTTTAGCCAAAAAGAACAGTGCCGAGAATAAGCTGGCTACAATGGTGATTAGCGCTAAAACAATAATAATTTTTATTAACATGGCAATTGTCCAATCCAGTTTTTTGAACAGGTATTATGAGACCCATAATGATTGAATGCAATTATGAAACAGATTGAATTAAGATTGCATCACATTATTTTTAGACCATCTTTTATTGGTACTGTGCTTACAGTAGTATGTATTCCATTATTTATCCATTTTGGGTTGTGGCAATATAACAAGGCGCAACAAAAGCAGGCGCTTCAGGCTATTTATAATCAATCTAAAATTGATGGAGCACTAAGCTTCCCCTTAGACATTTCTGATTTGGCGGTTGATGATTGGAACCATAAGAAGGTTACTCTAACTGGTGAGTATGAAACGCAATATCAATTTTTGTTGGATAACCAAGTTGAAGAGAATCGCGTTGGGTTTCATGTAGTGACGCCTTTGAAAATTGAGAACTCTTCGAAATATGTACTTATTAATCGGGGTTGGATTTTAGGTAAAGATATTCATAGTGAGTTGCCAGTGTTTGAGACTCCTAAGGGTAAGCAAATTATAACGGGCCAAATCTGGGTGCCAAGTAAGAAGATATTTACTTTGGAAAATAAAATTTCTGCTCCGAAAGATGGTGAGGCAATAAAGGCTGTTTGGCAGCATATGAATATGAATCAATATCAGCAAAGCGTGCCGTTTGAGGTCTCACCTATTGCTATTAAATTAGATCCGGCAAGTGAGGCAGGTGGCTTTGTTAGAAATTGGCAAGTGCCTACACAGAGAATCATCACGCACATGGGGTATGCTTATCAATGGTTTGGTTTTGCTGTTGCCACATTGCTGATTTATATTTACATGAGTGTGTCCCGAGTGCGGTCGGCATTAAGTTAAAGCTTTTTATTAGAGAGTAGCACATGCAAGAAGAACATCAATTATCTGAGCGGGAAATGCAGCTTAAAGGCCGTAAGGTGCTTTTATTAATGCTGGTATTTTTTGCTGTGCCTATCATTGTTGTCATCATGATGTATCAGCTGAATTGGAAGCCAACGGGTGAGAGCATCGGCGAACTCGTCACGCCTGCGAGATTAATTAATAGTGTGCTAGAACTTCAAGATAGCAGCGGAAAAAAGGTAAAGCCGCAATTTTGGCAGGAGCGGTGGAGTATCGTTTATGTTGCTGATGAGTGTGAGCAACAATGTATGGGTAAATTGCATGACATGCGCCAGTTACATGTATCCCTATACAAAGATATGATGCGAGCACAACGAGTATTGTTGACTACTACCCAAGACGTATCGAAAATCAAATCTGATTATCCAGATATGATTATCATTAACCAGCCTGTAGTCAATTTGGGTGGTTTTGCACAACAATTTCAGATTGGCCAAGAAAATGCCGCAACTAGTAATCGGCTCTATCTTGTTGATCCTTTAGGACATTTAATGATGAGTTATAGGCAAGATGTTCCGTTAGCCGATGTGCGTAAAGATGTTACGCGCTTATTACGATACTCTTGGGCCGGCTAATTGTGATGGCTAGAGGTTATCAATTGTTCCGTGCTTTGGTGTTGCTAGGCGCATTATTGGCATTGTGCGTAGTTGTGCTTGGCGCTTATGTTAGGCTTACGGATGCTGGTTTGGGATGTCCAGATTGGCCAGGCTGCTATGGGGAGTTAACTGTGCCACAGAGTGAGGCTGCCATTAAATCCGCACAGTCAGCTTATCCGAACAATACTGTTGAGGTTGGTAAAGCATGGCGTGAGATGGCTCACCGCTATTTGGCGGGAACATTAGGATTGATGGTTTTGGCAATTAGTATATTGGGCTGGCGCTCAAAGCGCGTGCTGAAAACATCGCCTTGGGTAGGGACATTTTTGCTGGTGCTCATTGTTTTTCAAGCTGCGTTGGGCATGTGGACAGTAACTATGCTCCTGAAACCCGTGATTGTAAGTGCTCATCTTGTCGGCGGCATGAGTACTTTGGCTGTGCTGACATGGTTGGCGCATCGGCATTGGGGTTACTATTCTGGCAGCATTGTTCATTCCAAAACAGTTAAATTTTCTATACGTTTTGCATTGTTCATCTTGCTCATGCAGATCATTCTTGGCGGATGGACGAGTACCAACTACGCGGCACTTGCTTGTACGGACTTTCCCACTTGCCACGGCACTTGGATGCCAGAAATGGACTTTAAGGATGCATTCCATTTGGTGCGTGATTTGGGGCAAAGCGCCGATGGGGGTGTGTTGTCACTTGCTTCTCTTACGGCTATCCAGTGGACACATAGAATAGGTGCTCTTGTGACATTGACGTTTCTAGGAGGACTTGCTTTAAGTCTTTTGAGGTATTGGCAATTAAATAGATTGAGCGTGTTATTGCTGATTCTATTGTGTACGCAAATAGGTTTGGGTATTGCTAATCTGTTACTGCATTTGCCATTAGTGCTGGCTGTTGCCCACAACTTTACAGCAGGCTTATTGCTAATTATTTTAGTGATATTAAATTCAAAAATAACAAAACCACGCTAAAGCTTGTTGAGTTAGCGATTGAGAGTGATAAAGTGAATATCAGTCAAATAAAAACAGTTCAAACAAATACAGGTGCAACGATGACAATGCAAAACTTAGCTGTGAGCATGAAAAGTTTTTTCTCTCTTTGTAAGCCAAGAGTTACTTCACTCATCGTATTTACTGCCATTATCGGTATGTTTCTAGCCACTCCAGGCATGGTACCTTTACCTTTGTTACTTGCAACAACCATTGGCGTCGCTTTTTCATCAGGAGCTGCCGCTGCATTTAACTGTTTAATAGAGCATAAAATTGATGCGATTATGGCGCGTACGCGTGCGCGTGCGATCCCAACTGGCATGGTTTCCTCTAGAGAGACTATGCTGTTTGCAACTATTTTGGGCAGTACCGGCCTAGCTATACTGTATTTTTATGTGAACCCACTCACCATGTGGTTAACATTTGCTACCTTTGTTGGTTATGCGGTTATTTATACGGTGTTCTTAAAGCCAGCAACGCCTATGAATATTGTGATTGGTGGGGCCTCTGGCGCAATGCCGCCAATATTGGGTTGGGCAGCGGTAACCAATACCGTATCACCAGAATCTCTCATTATGTTTTTAATTATCTTTGCATGGACTCCACCGCACTTTTGGGCTTTGGCGCTTTATAGACGGGAAGAGTATGCCAAGGTGGGAATGCCAATGTTACCTGTTACGCATGGTGAGGCATTTACGCTCTTACACATTTTGCTCTACACCATTATTTTAGTGGCAGTGTCTTTTATGCCTTATGGCTTAGGTATGAGCGGACTTATTTTCCTTGTTTCTGCCATTATTCTTAATGGTATTTTCATGGCTTATGTTGTTGGACTGTATAGAAAATACTCTGATGATTTGGCTAAGCGTACTTTTAGATATTCGATTATTTATCTCACTTTGTTATTTGCTGCATTGCTAGTAGATCACTATTGGAAGTTATAATGCTGCCAACTATTCAATAGATATTTGCTATGAGCAACCAAGATCACCCAGTTATTTCATTCGACGATCCGCAACGCAATAACCAGGCTAATCAATCCACATGGGTGAGTGTTTTAGTTAACATTTTATTAACTGTGGTACAGATTGCTGCGGGTTTTATTGCGCACTCGCAAAGTTTGATTGCAGATGGTATGCATTCATTATCTGATCTTGTTTGTGATTTTCTGGTACTTGTAGCAAGTTATCACAGTAAAGATCCTGCTGATGAGGGCCATCCTTACGGTCATGGGCGTGTCGAAACTGCAGCTTCGTTTGCATTGGGAGCAATCCTTGCAGCTACTGGAGGCGCTATTATGGTGGCTGCCGCAATGAAATTACAAAATGTTGAGAATTTGACTCCTGTGGAACCTTTAGCATTGTGGGTTGCAGGTATTGCGCTGATTGCTAAAGAAGGTTTGTTTCGTTATATGTTGCGAGTAGGTGAGCGTTTACGCTCTCCTATGCTGATTGCCAATGCGTGGCATGCCCGTTCAGATGCAGCTTCATCACTAGTTGTGGCGATAGGTATCGGTGGAAGTTTGTTGGGCTTTATCTACGCCGACTCGGTAGCTGCGATTGTGGTGGGTTTTATGATTGTGCGTATGGGTATTGTATTTGCGTGGGATGCTTTTCAGGAGTTGATTGATGCAGGGCTTTCAATAGAAGAGGTTGACAGTATCCGTCAGACTTTAATTGATACCCCAGGCGTGAATAGCTTGCATGAATTGCGTACGCGACGCATGGCACATCGCGCTTTGGTGGATGCGCATATTTTAGTGAATCCGCGAATCAGCGTTTCAGAGGGACACAGTATTGCTGAGCGAGCACGTGGCCGTGTGCTGGAGACTCACCCAAGCGTTGTTGATGTGCTTGTGCATGTTGATCCAGAAGATGATTTTGATCACGATAAGAATGTATTACGCATGCCTGCACGTGAAGTTTTGCTTCAGCATCTTTCAGCTTTAATTGAGGGTTTGCCTGAGCCAAAGCGTGTGGTATTTCACTACATATCGGGTAAGGTTGAAGCAGAAGTTTTCCTGCCGCACGATTTTTTTGAGCATGGTGACATGCTCAGGGATGCGGAACAAAAAGTAGCTAATCGTTTAACAGATAATGCGTATTTTAGTGCTGTGTCATTGAACTGTTTGGTTGTACCAAAGTGATTGTATAAAGAGCAAACATATAGAAAATGCCGTAAACGTTTTATTAGCATGATGCGTTTAGACAGGTATCTTCCCTCATTTACGTTATGTAACATAATGAAAAATAAACAATTTTTACATCGATTAAAAGTTTCTGTTATTGCGGTGTTTGCGATGGCCCTGACTGATTGTGGCACCAATCCTGTCACTAAAAAGAGTGAGATACAGTTTGTATCTGAGTCTAGTGAAATTGCGATGGGTAAGCAAAACTATATTCCTGCACGTCAAGCGCAAGGTGGTGACTATGTTATTGATGCTGAGCTTACTGCCTACGTGCAAAGTGTAGGTAATAAACTCGCAGCTGTTTCTGATCGCAAGCTGCCTTATGAGTTTGTTGTGCTGAATAACTCAGTGCCCAATGCCTGGGCAATGCCTGGCGGTAAAATTGCCTTTAATCGTGGCTTGTTGTACGAATTAAATAGTGAGGCTGAGCTGGCCGCAGTGTTGAGTCATGAGATTGTGCATGCTGCGGCAAGGCATGGTGCAAAAAGCATAGAGCGTGGCGTATTTATGCAAGGTGCTGCTCTGGCCGTAGGTGTTTTGGCAGGTGATAGTAATTATGCGGGGCTGATTGTGGGTAGCGGTCAGGTAGGTTTACAGTTGGTTTCCACGAAATATGGCCGTGATGCAGAATCTGAATCAGATTTATACGGTATGCGATACATGAAGTTGGCAGGATATGACCCCACTGCGGCGGTAACCTTGCAAGAAACTTTTGTGCGCTTGAGTAAAGATCGTAAAACTAATTTTTTAGAAGGCTTATTTGCTAGCCACCCCCCTTCAGATGCGCGAGTCGCGGCTAATAAAGTAACTTTGGCTCAAATAGGTGCTGGCGGTGAGTGGGGGCGTGAAGTTTATGCGCAAAAAGTGGGTAAATTAAAGGCTACGCAGGCTGCGTATAAAAATTTTGATGAGGCCACAAAGGCTCTGGTTAAGGGTGATGCCAAACAAGCGAATGTATTGGTTAAGCAGGCGCTTGCAGGCGAGCCACGAGAGCCTCGCTTTCAGGAGTTATTGGGTGATATCTCATTGTCTGAGAAGAAGCCAGAATTGGCTTTGGGGTTTTATCGCAAAGCGATTGAAATGCAGTCAGACTATTTTAAACCGCATGTGCAGAGTGGTATTGCTTTAGTTAACTTGGGTAGAAAAAAAGAGGCTGAGCCTTATTTTAGGCGAGCGAATGAGTTGCTACCAAATGCGCCTAGTTATTTTTACTTAGGGGAGTTTGCTGAGGAGCGTGGTGACTTTGCAACGGCCTTACAAAACTATCAAGCAGCAGCGGGGTCTGACTCTGCAATCGGTAAAGCTTCAACCGAGCGTTTTGTACGCCTCGATCTGCCTAGCAACCCAAGCCGTTATTTAAGAGGGGCGTTAAGACGAGATGGTCGAGGCAATGTGTATGCCGTGGTAGAAAATGGTGCGCCTATGGCTGTGGGGCAGATAAGGTTACACGTAGTGAAATATGATCAAAAAAACCGTAAGCCTATTGAGCAAAGTCGTGAGTTTGTGATTAATTCGGGTATTGCATCTAAAAAACAAGCACAGGTGCAAATTGCCAATTTGCAATTAAAAACGGATGCTGAGTTAAAGTTTTATCGGGTGGTTATTGATGGTGCTCAATTGCTTGGTGGTGGTCTTACTCAGTAGTCAGTTACTCCGATGGTCTCTCAGCACTCAAGCTTGTGTCTATAAAGTAGCTGATTCGTTTACGTGGATTCAAGTAGTCTAGCGCATCTTGAGGTAGTTGGTTCGGCCGTAGGCAGATACTAATACTCAGGTTGCTTTCATCCTGCAGGTTGACTACTGGAGGTGGACGTTTATCAGCGGAGGCGTCGTAAAGCATGACCACTGGTTTTAGTGGGTGAGCTGGGTTCACCGCAACGACCACGCCATATAGCTGGTTTGAGAGTTGTACGATACTGCCTGGAGGGTAAATTCCTAGGGATTTGATGAAATGTTTAAGTAGCTTTTCATCATACTTATGGCGTAAATTAGCAAACATATGTGCCAAGGTCTCATAAGGTGTTTTCGCCAATAGCACGTTCGGTGGATTGCACAAATTATCATAGCCATTGATGAGTTCAACTAGTTTAGATAGCTGAGTTGTTTGTGATGCTTTTAGATGTTTTGGATAACCTGAGCCATCTGTGCATTCGTGGTGCTGCATGATGATTTGGACAATCTGCTCCGACATGCCGGCTTGTTTGGCAATCTTCCCGCCGATTTCACAATGTTGCTCGTAATAGGCTTGTTCTGCCGCTGTTAATGGTTCTTTTTTTAGCAGAATTTTGTCAGACATTTCTATTTTGCCAATGTCGTGAAATAAAGCCGCCATACCTAGTGTGCGGGCATCTGCTTCTGATACATCTAAAGACCTTGCCATCATCAGTGCCAGCACGGTTACATTAAGGGTGTGTATATAGTTGCCGTCACTAGAACGATTGCCATTAATTGCAAGAATGGCAATTTCACTTTCACCTAACGCACTATCGACCATTTCATTGACGAGTTGCTCGGCATGTTCAATAGCTTGTTTAGGTTGAGAAATAATGTCTTTAATTGCTTGTCGAGCTGTATTGCCGGCCTGTAGGAACCGTTTTTCACCCTCATCTAAGGCTTTATTGAGTTGAATCAGGCGATTGATTCTATGTTCTTGTTGTTTTTTTATTGGGTCAACTGTGTTTTCTTGTGCAGAAGTCTCAATTCCATTTTTTTGGATATCAGCTGCTGGAGTTGCTAGTTCTCTCGAAAAAACTTCTTCAGCTAGAGGTTCAAAATCACTACGAGTAGGGTCATAACGCAGTCTTTTTATGCCTATTTTTTTAATCTTTTCAATTTGATCTTCACTTTTAATTTTGAAGTTGCTTGTGGTGAAGGGATGGTCCATCCAGCCTAAATCTAGGTGTACGAAAAGACCAACTCTTAATTGAGAGACATTGATAAAGTGACTTTTTGTTGAGGACATAAGTTAATTGCGAGTTTTAGCGCTAATGCTATATAGTAAGTCTATGATTGTACTCTGTCACAGACTTTAAAGTTGATGGCATTAGGGTCTGTTTAAAATTCTTCCCACTCATCATCTGTTGAGGTTGTTGCTTTCTTTGCTTTAGCTGACACTGCTGGTTTTGAAGTGATTTTTTTTGCTGGTTGAAGACTTTTAGTCGATTGACTCTGATTTCGGTCTTTTGGCGTGTCGCCATCAGTTAACTGAAATACGCTAACTGATTTAAGCAGCTCATCAGCTTGATCCATTAAGGATTCAGCCGCTGCGGCAGCCTCTTCAACTAACGCAGTATTTTGCTGTGTCACATCGTCCATCTTCATAATGGCATCATTCACTTGCGCAATGCCTTGGCTTTGCTCTTGTGAGGCGGCCGCAATCTCACCAATGATGTCAGACACGCGTTTTACAGAAGTGACAATCTCTTGCATGGTGTTACCTGCATTTTCAACCTGTTGCGTACCTTCTGCTGTTTTACTCACAGAGTCAGTAATCAACTCTTTAATTTCTTTAGCAGCTGAAGCAGAGCGTTGTGCGAGGTTGCGAACTTCGCCCGCTACCACTGCAAAGCCTCTACCTTGCTCACCTGCACGTGCTGCTTCAACTGCAGCGTTAAGTGCCAGGATGTTGGTTTGGAAGGCAATGCCGTCAATGACTGAGATAATGTCTTCAATCTTTTTAGCACTGGCGTTAATGGCGCTCATGGTTGAGACTACTTCTGCAACTACAGTACCACCTTTAACGGCTACTCCAGAAGCTGCTGCTGCTAGTTGGTTAGCTTGTCTTGCATTGTCTGCATT
>CAYQZK010000011.1:0-30710 GCA_964422015.1 uncultured Methylotenera sp. | reverse complement strand
GACATCTCTACTCTTGATAATCCTGCGATTTTGGATCAGTTGAAAGAAGTGGTGAAGTAAGTATGAAGAAGTTTCTTCTCTGTTTTTTCTTACTAGGCATTTCTTTTAGCGCAATCGCAAAACCAGCCTTCACCGGCCCTGATTTAAGCGGGGTTTACAATTGCACGGGTAACGATGACCACGAAGGCAAATATACTGGCACCGTTACACTGGAACTGGTGCCATCACAAAGCCTGAACCAATATGGCGCCTACAAGTTCAAACTTGAAGTGCCCGGTTTTGGTACTTACCTCGGTCAAGCCGCCGCTCGCGGTCCAGAAATGGCCATACATTTCGCCCTAACTGACCAAAGCACCAAAGACTACGGCACAGGCATTGCATCTTTTAAAAAGAACAAAGCGGGCAAATGGTCTTTCAGCAAGTATTACTACGAGCCTGAATTTAAAGGTGGTAATTTTGGTATGGAAGAATGTACGCTTCGTTAATGCACCAAAATAAAATTTTGTGCATTAAATGAAACGTCTCCTTGAATTTTTAAAAAATACTAACTCTTAAATTTCTCCAAAACGATAAATTAAATGCTCATCAGCGCACTTTTCGCATTTCTTCACTTTGTTGCCGTCTTCGGCATATTCTGCACTGTTTTCCTTGAGTGGCAGACCATTAGCAGTAAACCAAGCTACGCTGATGCAAGGCGAATTCAACTCTGCGACCTCTGGTACGGCATTTTTGCAACTATTGTGCTAGTCGTAGGTTTTATGCGTGTCTATCTCTTTGAAAAAGGTCATGCCTTTTATGTTGCCAGCCCGTTTTACTATGTAAAGCTAACACTGTTCATTTTGGTCGGCCTAATTTCGATTTATCCAACCGTGCGGTTTATAAAATGGCGTGCACAAACAAACGTGGGGCAAGCCCCAGACCTGTCGATGCAGGAATACCGACAAATCCTCAATATACTGCGTGCCGAGATGCTTCTTTTGCTCGGCGTGGCAATATGTGCGAGTCTTATGGCTCGCGGTATCGGTACATGAAGCATCTGAAGTTATTGTAAACAGTTATATATTTACGAATCCTATCTAATAAAATTGGCTCGTAACCTTTGCGTGCAAACCCCTCAGTTGAGAGAATAACGAGGTTATGCGTATTTCGGGTAAAATGCAGCCTTTGTATTTTTAAGCTCGGTTATTCCCCATGTCATTGCAAGAAGAGATCAAACGCCGCCGTACTTTTGCCATTATTTCTCACCCGGATGCTGGTAAAACCACGCTAACAGAAAAACTGTTGTGGTTTGGTGGTGCAATACAAGTCGCCGGTGAAGTACGTGGCCGTAAAGCCTCGCGCCATGCAACTTCTGACTGGATGGAACTTGAAAAGCAACGCGGCATTTCTGTAACCTCATCTGTGATGCAATTCCCCTACCGTGACCACATGGTAAACCTGCTGGACACTCCGGGCCATGATGACTTTTCAGAAGATACTTACCGCACGCTGACTGCTGTGGACTCTGCGGTGATGGTGATTGACTCTGTAAACGGTGTTGAAGCGCAAACCATCAAGCTTCTTAACGTATGCCGTATGCGTGACACGCCCATTATCACCTTCATTAATAAGTTAGACCGTGAAAGCCGCCCACCAATTGAATTGCTGGATGAAATTGAAACGACTTTAGGCATGGAATGTGCGCCAATGACTTGGCCGATAGGCATGGGTAAAGGCTTTAGAGGTGTTTACAATCTTTATACCGATACGATTTCATTTTTTGACCCACGCGCGGAAAAAGGCACCTCTGAAGTGATTCAAGGCTTAGATAATCCACGTCTAGATGAACTGCTCGGCCACGTTGCCGATGACTTACGCATTGATGTAGAACTGGTTAAAGGCGCATCACATACCTTTGATGCAGGGCGTTATTTAAGTGGCAAACAAACACCGGTTTATTTTGGTTCTGCCATCAACAACTTTGGCGTGCAATCATTACTGGATGCGGTGGTCGACTTATCCCCTGCCCCGCTTACCCGCAATACAGCAAGCCGCCCTGTTCTGCCTGACGAGAGTAAGTTTTCAGGCTTTGTATTCAAAATTCAAGCGAATATGGACCCAAAGCACCGCGACCGCATTGCCTTTTTGCGTGTATGTTCAGGCCGCTTTGAACGTGGCATGAAAATCAAGCAAGTTGCGACAGGCAAACAAATGGCAGTGAATAATGCCATCACATTTATGGCGCAAGACAGAACCACCATGGATGAAGCGTATTCAGGTGACATCATCGGCATTCTTAACCACGGTACGATTAAAGTTGGTGATACCTTTAGCGAGGGCGAAGAACTTAAATTCACTGGCATTCCGTCTTTTGCACCTGAGTTCTTCCGCCGAGCGCGCATTAAGAACCCAATGAAAATGAAGCAACTGCAAATCGGGCTTAAACAACTGGCAGAAGAAGGCGCTGCACAATTATTCCGCCCACTGTTATCAAATGATTTAATTCTGGGCGCAGTGGGTATGTTGCAGTTTGACGTGGTTGCACATCGTCTAGAACATGAATATGGCGTAGATATGGTATTTGAACCTTACGATTGCTACACCGCGCGCTGGCTGCGTGGTAAAGATGCTGACCTTAAAACCATTGCAGACAAATACGGCTTTAACGTTGCACTAGATGGTGCTGATGAGTACGTTTACCTCGCACCCAACCGAGTAAACCTCCAAATGGCACAAGAGCGTTATCCTGATATCGCATTCTTAGAAACCCGCGAACTCAACTAATTTGTTCATCAATCCTTAAGCTTTCACTTTGGCAAAATTACAATCAAACAATCTTTGCCCATGTGGAAGCGTCAAACCTTACAGTGAGTGTTGTGAGTCTTATCATTTGGGCACTTCTTTAGGTGTTTTCGCACCCTCTGCTGAAGCGTTAATGCGATCACGCTATACCGCTTATGTGCTGAAATTAGAAGATTATCTATTACAGACTTGGCACCCTGCCACACGTCCTGATCGCTTAGATTTGAATGATGGCGCACCCATTAAATGGATAGGCTTAGAGGTTAAAAATTTCGCACTATCAAGTGACACCACCGCAATAGTGACATTTATTGCACGTTACAAAGTTAACGGCAAGGCCGAAAAAATGATTGAAACCAGCCTGTTTGAGCTGATAGAAAACCGCTGGTTTTACCTCAGCGGCTCGATTGAAACGTAACATCGAAAACAAAATAGGCTGACTTTTTTCAAAGCCAGCCTATTAATTTGATAGGTTTGAACCAGTAGTTTACTAATAACTACTTGCCTGCATTCTTCGCATCTTTTTCCATATTGCGTTTAACAAATGAATACATCACATATCCAATAATCAACACAAACGCAATAACAGCCAAACTGCCCATGCCATAATCAGTAGAAAGCAAATTTGCGAGTAACATATTTAGGTATCCTTTATCAAAAAAACAGTGTTAATTACTAATGGTTGCAGATTACGCCTCAAATCTCATGGGCATATTGACATAAATCAACAAAACTTAAAATCAAAAAAAGTTCTTTTCAAGCATCCTTCAATAACAGCAAAACTTAAACTTACTCAACACCCTGACTGGTGAGGTAATCCTCATAGTTACCAGTAAAGTCTACAATGCCATCCGCTTTAATTTCAATAATGCGCGTGGCGATAGAGCTCACAAATTCGCGGTCATGGCTAACAAAGAATAAAGTACCTTTGTATTTATCTAAAGCTGTATTCAAGGCTTCAATTGACTCCATATCCATATGGTTAGTCGGCTCATCCATCAATAATACGTTTGTTTTAGCGAGCATCAACTTGCCATACAGCATACGGCCTTTTTCGCCCCCAGAAAGCACTTTGACAGATTTTTTAGTGTCTTCACCAGAAAACAACAAACGACCCAACATGCTACGTACCGTTTGGTCATCATCACCTTGTTTAGTGAATTTTGACATCCACTCAAATAAGTCTTCACCATCCTCAAACTCATACTCATGGTCTTGCGCAAAGTATCCTAAATTGGCTTTCTCAGCCCATTTAACTTCGCCATGCTTAGGTTGCAAATCACCCGCCAAGCAACGTAAAAATGTCGTTTTACCAATACCGTTCTCACCAATAATGGCAACTTTTTCACCTGCTTCAAACATCATATCTACATCGTTAAACAGCAAATGACCATCAAAGCCATGACTTAGCTTTTTCAACTCAACCGCATTACGATGCAGCTTTTCTCTATCGTCATATTCAAAGCGAATAAACGGATACTGGCGGCTTGAAGGCTTAAACTCTTCAATCTTGATTTTATCAATTTGCTTAGCGCGGCTAGTAGCCTGCTTAGCTTTAGAAGCGTTAGCAGAAAAGCGACGTACAAAGTCTTGCAAATCAGCAATCTGCTGTTTAGCTTTTGCATTATCTTTTGCTTGCTGCGCACGCGCGGCAGTGCTGGCTTCCATATAGTCATCGTAGTTACCAGGATAAACTGCCAACTTGCCATAATCCATATCACAGGTGTGGGTACAGACTTGGTTCAAAAAGTGACGGTCATGCGAGATGATAATCATGGTGCAATTACGATTATTCAGCACATCTTCCAACCAGCGAATAGTATTGATGTCCAAGTTATTGGTCGGCTCATCCAACAGTAAAATATCAGGGTTAGCAAACAATGCCTGTACCAACAGCACGCGTAGCTTCCAGCCCGGCGCAACCGCACTCATTGGGCCGTTATGCTGCTCGATAGGAATCCCTACACCCAATAACAACTCACCTGCACGCGCTTCGGCAGTGTAGCCATCAAACTCCGCAAACACGGCTTCCAGTTCAGCTGCACGCATATAGTCATCTTCAGTCGCCTCCATGTTGGCGTAAATGGCGTTTTTTTCTTCATTCGCCTTCCACATCTCTTCATGGCCCATCATCACCACATCTAATACACGCTGATCTTCATAGGCGAATTGATCTTGTCGCAAAAATGCCATGCGCTCATGGTTATCTATTGAAATATTGCCTGAAGTTGGCTCTAACACTCGAGCCAAAATTTTCATGTACGTTGACTTACCGCAACCGTTTGCGCCAATTAAGCCATAACGATTGTTATCGCCAAATTTAACTGAAATATTTTCAAATAGCGGCTTAGCGCCAAACTGCATGGTGATGTTGTTACTGATTAACACGGGTTACATCCTTAAAATTGATTTTGTATCACGACTTCACTCATAGCCAACTGGCCACCACGTGGTTGCGCTTCTTTTAACGCCTTGCCTACAACAACGAACATGGTAGGAATATGATCTTCTGGAAGATGAAGTAATTTAGCTACTGCATCAAAATCAAAGCCATCCATTGCACAGGTGTCATAACCCATCTCTTTGGCAGCCAGCATAATCGTCATCGCGGCCATACCACACGAACGCATGGCTTCATCACGTTGAACTTGCTCATTACCTTCATAATAATGGCCAATCATAGGCACCAAAATGTCAGAGACAGCTTTAGGTGCATTGCGCCAATATCTTTCTGGTTGCTTTGCCCAAGCTTTCAAATCAGCCGTTAATACAATTAACAGCGACGCTTCTTCAACCTGCGCCTGATTCCAGCTCAACGAACGCACTTGATGCCTCAAAACTGGATCTGACACTACAACAAATCGCCAGTTTTGAATATTAAAAGCTGTAGGTGACAACATCGCCAATGACAAAAGTTTGGAAATCTCATCTTCTGTCATTTTGTGTTGCGGGTCATACGCCTTTATCGAACGGCGCTCTGTAATGGCTTGGCAAACATTCATGATTCGTAATGGATATCCAGAATTTCTAAAGTAATATTGCCAACTGGACGTTGCCAAGTCACCGTGTCACCAATTTTTTGACCAATCAATGATTTAGCTAAAGGTGAAACCCAGCTTACTTTATTAACGTGCACATCAGCTTCATCCTCGCCCACGATATGGAATGCATGGCGATTACCTTCAGCATCTTCAACTTCAACCGTCGCACCAAACAACACGGTTTCATGGCTTTGTGTTTTTGGATCAACCAATATCGCTGAATCAAGCTTGGCACGTACATAACGTAAATCTCGCTCAAGCTCTGCTACTTTATCTTTTGCGAAAGTATCTTCCGCAGTTTTTTTCAAAACATCTAGTTCTGCAACGAGAGATTCCTCTTGTGTTTGCAGCGCCAACGCACCCGTTGGTGTGACGTAATTTGGATGCTCACTAATTGGGCGATCAACCAACTCTTCACCACCTGCCTGTTCAAATCTTTCTTCATTTACAAACGCACGACTCATAATATTTACTCCCACTCAATTGTGGCTGGTGGCTTGCCTGAAATGTCATACACCACACGATTAATACCACGTACTTCATTAATAATTCTATTAGAAACTTTGCCAAGTAAGTCATAAGGCAACTCAGCCCAATGTGCGGTCATGAAATCACTTGTGACTACAGCGCGCAAAGCCACCACATAATCATAAGTACGACCATCACCCATTACGCCGACAGATTTAACAGGTAGAAATACCGTGAATGCCTGACTAGTAAGGTCATACCAAGTCTTTCCAGACTTTTGGTCCACCGAATTACGCAACTCTTCAATAAAAATCGCATCTGCTCGGCGCAATAAATCTGCGTAATCTTTTTTGATTTCGCCCAAAATACGTACCCCTAAACCAGGGCCCGGGAATGGATGGCGGTACACCATATCATGCGGCAATCCAAGTGCCACACCAAGTTCACGCACTTCATCTTTAAACAAGTCACGTAGAGGTTCTAATAGTTTTAAGCCTAGCTGTTCTGGCAGGCCGCCTACGTTGTGATGACTTTTGATTGTGACCGCTTTTTTAGATTTAGCACCGCCAGATTCAATCACGTCAGGGTAAATTGTGCCTTGAGCAAGGAAGGTTGCACCTTTATGGCCGCCTGTCCCTGCTTTTAATTTTGCAGCTTCAGCTTTAAATACTTCTACAAACTCGCGTCCAATAATCTTACGTTTAGCCTCAGGGTCACTAACGCCTGCTAAATGCCCCATAAATTGGTCTGTAGCATCGACGCGTATCACATTGACATGTAAGCGCCCTGCAAACATATCCATAACCAAGTCACCTTCATTTAAACGAAGTAACCCATGGTCAACAAACACGCAAGTCAGCTGGTCGCCTATCGCGCGATGGATTAGCGCAGCGGCTACACTTGAATCCACACCACCTGACAAACCTAAAATAACTTCTTCATCACCCACCTGCGCCTTGATTTTAGCAACAGCTTCAGCAATGTGATCTTTCATAATCCAATCAGGTTTTGCGACACAAATCTCCAGCACAAATCGCTCTAAAATCGCCTGACCAAGCTTAGTATGCGTCACCTCTGGGTGGAACTGCACTCCATAAAACTTACGCGTTTCATCAGCAAAAGCGGCTATTGGCGTGGTGTCATTACTAGCAATGACTTTAAAGCTTGGTGGCAACTCTGTCACTTTATCGCCGTGACTCATCCATACGTCTAACAAACCATGACCTTCGGCATTAGTACTATCCTGAATATCACGGAACAAGGCTGAATGACCACGTGCGCGAATCTGCGCATAGCCGAACTCACGCTTATGGCCAGCTTCAACTTTTCCACCAAGCTGCTGCGCCATCGTCTGCATGCCATAACAAATACCTAGCACTGGCACTCCAAGCTCAAACACTGCTTGAGGCGCTTTGTCAGTTTCCTCTTCATATACGCTGGCATGACTACCTGAAAGAATGATGCCATCTGCACCAAAGTTACGAACAAAATCGTCTGAAACATCGCATGGATGAATTTCACAATAGACGTGCGCCTCACGCACACGACGTGCGATGAGCTGAGTTACTTGAGAACCAAAATCGAGAATAAGAATTTTTGAATGAGACATTTTTTAGCCACATAATGTCCAGAGGCCACAGAGCGTGAGATTTTTATCTCTACAGCCTCTGTGGCCTCTAGGATTAAAGTTGAAATTAAAACGAACTAATCAACACGGTAGTTCGGCGCTTCCTTCGTAATTTGTACGTCATGCACATGAGATTCACGCATACCAGCAGAAGTAATTTGTACAAATTCTGCTTTATTACGCATTTCTTCAATCGTGGCACAACCTACATAACCCATAGAGGCACGAAGACCACCCATCAATTGATGAATCACCGCTAATACACTACCTTTGTAAGGTACGCGACCCTCAATACCTTCAGGCACTAATTTGTCTGCATTACCATTGTTTTCTTGGAAGTAACGGTCACTTGAACCTTTTTCCATTGCGCCAATAGAGCCCATACCACGGTAAGATTTGTATGAACGACCTTGGAATAACTCAATTTCACCTGGTGCTTCTTCAGTACCTGCAAACATACCACCGAGCATCACGCTATGCGCACCAGCTGCAATGGCTTTTGAAATGTCGCCAGAAAAACGAATGCCTCCATCAGCAATAAATGGAACGCCTGTGCCTTCAAGTGCTTTTGCAACGTTAGCAATCGCACTGATTTGCGGCACACCAACACCTGCAACAATACGTGTTGTGCAAATAGATCCTGGGCCAATACCCACCTTAACACCATCAGCACCCGCATCAACTAAAGCTTTAGCTGCTGCCGCTGTCGCGATATTGCCACCAATCACCTCAATATGTGGGAAGTTTTTCTTCACCCAAGTCACGCGATCTAACACGCCTTGAGAATGTCCGTGTGCAGTATCCACCACAATCACGTCTACGCCAGCTTCTGACAATGCAGCAACGCGATCTTCAGTACCCTCACCCACACCAACAGCAGCACCAGCACGCAAGCGACCTTTGCTGTCTTTGCAAGCTTGTGGGTAATCAGTAGATTTTTGAATATCTTTAACGGTAATTAAACCTTTAAGCGTATCCCACTCATCAATCACCAATACACGCTCCAAACGATGTTGATGTAGCAAGTGAATCACGTCTTCTTTTGCAGCACCTTCGCGCACTGTTACCAGACGTTCACGGGGAGTCATGATGTTTTTAATCGGCTGATCTAAATTGGTTTCAAAACGCAAATCACGGTTAGTTACAATACCTACCACTCGGCCATCATCCACTACTGGTAAACCTGAAATTTTATGTAGTTTTGTTAACTCAAGCACATTGCGCACTGTCATGTGGCTTTGAATGGTAATGGGATCATTCACAACACCTGACTCAAAGCGCTTTACACGTGCAACGTGTGCAGCCTGCTTCATAGCCGTCATGTTTTTGTGAATAAAACCCAAGCCACCCTCTTGTGCTAAAGCAATAGCCAAAGGTGCTTCCGTCACTGTATCCATCGCTGCAGACAGTAGTGGAATATTAAGTTGAATGTTGCGAGTGAGTTGTGTTGCGAGAGAAACTTCGCGTGGCAGCACATTAGAGTAAGCTGGCACCAATAACACATCATCGAATGTGAGAGCTTGTTGCAATAAACGCATGCGTAAATCCTTGTACCCAAAACGAAATTATACAGATTTCAGCCTAAAGGCGCGAGAGCCTCACACATAAAAAATAAAATTTAGAGGCAAATCAATGTACTGTTGATATTAGAGCAGATTCATACAACTAACTAGTTTCAGTTAAACTAACGCTTTTAAAGATTCATAAAGAAGTATTTTCATGTCTTTTAAGCACATTGTTTCTCGCGACAACCCTGTATTCAAGCACCTAAAAAAACTATCAGAAAATGCTAAAGAGCGCCGCAATGAAGGCAAAACCTTACTAGATGGCGTGCATCTGATTGAAGCGTATTTATCTACTTTTGGCGAGCCTGAGCTTATTATCATTCCTGAAGGCAAAAGTAGCTTTGAGGCGACGGGCTTAATTCAGTCTTTAGTGGATATTTCCACCATCATGCTACCAACATTGATGTTTGCAGAACTTACTCCCGTAACCAACGCAACAGGCATTTTGGCTTTAGTGAAAATTCCGCAATTACCCGTAGCCGAACAACCTGAATTTGCATTAATGCTAGAAGACATTCAAGACCCTGGCAATTTGGGCAGCATATTACGCACTGCGGCGGCGGCTGGGGTTAATGTTGCATATTTAAGCACAAGCTGCACAGACGCATGGTCACCCAAGGCTCTGCGGGGCGGACAGGGCGCACAATTTGTACTGCCAATTGTTGAACGTGCTGACTTAATGAGTGAACTACAAAATTTCCAAGGCAACAGCTACGCCACCACCATGCAAGGTGAATCTCTCTATGAGCAGAACTTGACACAAGCCACTGCTTTTGTGATTGGTAATGAAGGCTCTGGTCTACGTAAACAAACCATTGCTGCCAGCACCAAAAGCATCACCATCCCCATGGCCGGCAATGATTTCGGCGCTATTGAATCACTTAATGCTGCCGCAGCCGCAGCGGTCTGTTTATTTGAGCGTAAAAGACAAGCTAATTAAAACTTAAACCAAACCACGTTGGCGCCTGACTTCGTACAAGCAAATTCCACTCGCCACACTCACATTCAAACTTTCTACGCTACCGAACATTGGAATCGTCACCAAAGCATCGCAGGTTTCAGCAGTCAAACGGCGCATGCCATCACCTTCTGCTCCTAGTACAATCGCAATCGGGCCTTCTAACTTAGTGTTCAGCAAGGTACTTGGGGCATCCATTGTAGTTCCCACCACAAAAACCCCCGCATCTTTCAATTCGCGTATCGTTCTGGCCAAATTGGTCACCGCAATAAAAGGCACAGTTTCTGCCGCGCCACAGGCTACTTTACGTACCGTTGCATTCAAGCCTACTGCACGATCTTTAGGCGCAATAACGGCATGCACTCCCATCGCATCAGCCACACGTAAGCAAGCACCCAAATTATGCGGATCTTCAACACCATCTAAAATTAAAAAGAATGGTGGTTCAGTCAAATCCGACTCTAAAATATCGTGAATATCTTTATACGGAATAGGCGTATCCACTACACGGGCAATCACCCCTTGATGACGACCATTCATACCGGCTATACCATCTAAACGCGCACGCTCCACCTGCATGGTGCGCACACCCTGCGCTTCAGCCATGGCCAGTAAATCTTTCATGCGCGCATCTACGCGATCGCGATCAATCAGAATCTCCTGCACACTTGCACTGTGTTGGCGCAAACGGCTTAATACGGCATGAAAGCCAAATAAAATACGGGCATCACTCATTTCTTTACTTTACCTTACGTTTAGTCGTCTTTTTAGCAACTTTTTTAGTTTTAGTGGATTTTGATTTACTACTAGGTTTTGTTTTATTAAAAGGAGATTGTCCAGAAGACGGCTTTTTAGCATACCCCTCGGATTTTTCAACCGTCATTTGTTTAGGTTTGTTTCCAAATTTACCTTCAAATTTAACACTGGATTTAGCCGGCACATTTTGCTTAGCACTCAGTTTAACGTTAATACCAGCGTCATTTTCAAAAACAACAGACTCTTCACCTATAGGCTTACGTTTATCAACCAGAGCAAAATCTATTCTTGCTGTTTCCAAATCCACACGCGCGACTTTAACGGTTAGCCTATCACCTAAACGATATCTCACGCCGGTGCGCTCTCCAGCCATTTCATGGCGGGCTTTATCATAATGGAAATAATCACTACCAAGCTCTGTAACGTGCAGCAGCCCCTCAACATACACGCCGTCTAAAGCCACAAATAAGCCAAAACTTGTCACGCCTGCAACGGTACCTTCAAACACTTCACCGATTTTATCCTGCATATAAAAACACTTGAGCCAATTGGTCACATCGCGCGTCGCATCATCAGCACGGCGCTCAGTCATAGAGCAATGAATACCTAACTCACTCCAATCACCCGCTTTATATTTATCGCCATGTAATACCGCTTTAATAGCACGATGTATCAACAAGTCAGGATATCGACGTATCGGTGAAGTAAAGTGTGCATAAGCCTCATAAGCTAAGCCAAAGTGACCAACATTATCTGGGCTATACACCGCCTGTTGCATTGAGCGCAACAAAACGGTTTGCAATAGCTGAGCATCTGGACGATCTTTAATACGAGCAATCAGCTTGCCATAATCTTTAGCATGGGGCGAATCACCGCCACCGACACCAAATCCAAATTCACCCATAAAGGTGCGTAGCGCTTCCAACTTTTCGGGCGTTGGCCCTTCATGAATACGATACAACGCTGGATGCTCATGCTGATGAAGAAAATCTGCCGCACACACATTGGCTGCCAACATGCACTCTTCAATCAGCTTATGCGCTTCATTACGGGTGCTTGGATCAATACGCTCAATTTTGCCTTGGTCATTAAAAATCATGATGGTTTCAGAAGACTCAAACTCAATCGCACCACGTTTTTCACGCTGTGCCAGCATTAACTGATACACACTGTATAAGTGTTGTAAATGAGGCATTAACCATGCGTACTCTTGCGCCAACTCGCCTTCTGGATTCTGCAGAATTTCATACACTTTGGTGTAAGTCATCCGTGCTTTTGAACGCATCACTGATGGGTAAAACTTATATTGCTTTACTACACCCGCGCCATCTAACTGCATATCGCAAATCATACACAAACGCTCTACGTCAGGATTAAGTGAACACAACCCATTCGACAAGGCCTCCGGCAACATTGGAATCACGCGTCTTGGAAAATACACTGAATTACCACGCTCAAAAGCGCACTTATCCAATGCATCTTTAGGCTTTACATAAAAACTGACATCCGCAATCGCCACCACCAAACGCCAACCCTTACCCTGCGGCTCACAATAAACAGCATCATCAAAATCACGCGCCGTTTCACCATCAATCGTAATCAAAGGCATTTCACGGCAATCAATACGGCCTTTGTAATCTGCAGCCTGCACTAGCTTTGGATAAGACTCTGCTAACTTGACAGCTTCGGCACTAAATTCATAAGGCAGATTATGTTTGCGTAATGCAATCTCAATCTCCATACCACTATCTGCGTAATTTCCCAGAACCTCAACCACTTTACCCATAGGTTGCGCGTGCGATGAAGGCTGCGTTGTTAACTCGACCATCACAACCTGCCCTGATTTGGCATTCATATCCAAATGATAAGGAATCAATATATCCTGATTAATTCGTTTATCTTCTGCAGCAACGATGGTCACTCCGCTAGATTGAACCACACGCCCCACCAGTCGCTGTGTCTTACGCTCAAGCACCTCAACAATCTTACCTTCTGGCCGACCTTTTCTATCTAGGCCACTCATGCGGACCATGGCACGGTCACCATGCATCACTTGCGACATTTCTTTAGGACCTAAAAATAAGTCCTCACCATTCAGCTTGGTTTTATCGTCTGGCCTCAAGAAACCAAAACCATCAGGATGACCTATCACCACCCCTGCAATTAAATCAAGCTTATCAGCAATACATAATGCACCTTTACGGTTACGGATAATCTGTCCTTCACGCTCCATGGCATTTAGGCGCTTGTTAAAAACTTCACGCTCAGCATCACTAATATCCAATAACAGATACACTTGCTCCGTACTTAAAGGAACACCCTGCTCACCCAATGTAGAAAGTATCAATTCACGACTAGGCAAAGGCGTCTCATACCTAGTCGCCTCGCGCTGTGCGTGCGGGTCGCTACTTCTTTTACTTTTGTGACCGTTTCTATGTTTTGTCATTGACAAAGCTTACCTTTAATATAAAATTCGACGCGCTACAAGCACATACGAAAGTATGAAAAACCAAAATTCCACAAATTCAAGTGGAAAATCAAATTGCCCGGATGGCGGAATTGGTAGACGCGCTAGTTTCAGGTACTAGTATCGAAAGATGTGGAGATTCGAGTTCTCTTCCGGGCACCAAATACTCACAACACTCGCTTTTTAGACTATCACGACGACTCAACAAGCCATACCGAGATAATACGATAATTATATAACTTATTGTATTTATAGTGATTTAATACGAAGAAAAACTAACTACTGGTGCCGACGGAGAGACTCGAACTCTCACGACTTTCGTCACAGCCACCTCAAGGCTGCGTGTCTACCAATTCCACCACGACGGCATTTGAATGAGCAGGGCTCATTGGGATTTAACTATTTAGGTATATCTTCCACCACTGACGGTGCTTTAGTTTTAGCAGCATCAGTATTTACAGCAGGAGTTTTTTCTACTTCTGAAATGCTTGCTTTAACTACGCTGCCGCCATCTTTATGACTGGCCATGTAAGCAAGCGTTAAACTTGTTGAGAAGAACACAACTACAAAGCCAGCAGTTGCACGGCTCATAAAGTTTGATGAGCCTGATACGCCGAATAAACTACCTGATGCGCCACTGCCGAAAGATGCACCCATATCCGCACCTTTACCATGTTGCAAAAGCACTAAACCAATCACACCTAATGCCGCAATAACGTGTATAACTAATACCAATTTTTCCATTTTTTAACCTTGAATGCCACCGCAAACTATCAACCTTCTGCAGCGCGACATATTCCTTCAAATTCTTGTGCGTTTAATGAACACTTGCCGATAAGACCACCGTCTATATCGTGCATAACGAATAATTGTACCGCATTTTGAGGGTTTACGCTCCCCCCATAGAGGATTTTAAGCTGACTTGCAGCAACAGGATCAAGCCCTGCTATTCTGCCACGAATGAATTCATGCATACTTTGCGCCTGCTCATCACTTGCAGCCAAGCCAGTACCAATCGCCCAAATTGGCTCATATGAAATCACCGCATCTGCAAACACGGATGCACCATAAGTATTGATGATGGTATCTAACTGCTTAGCCACTACCATTTGCATTACACCCGCTTCACGCTCTATTAGGGTTTCACCCACACAGAGTATGGGCGTTAATCCATGCGTTTTGGCTTGCATAAATTTAGTGGCGATATTTTCATCTGACTCGCAATAAGCTGTTGCTCGCTCAGAGTGACCAATGATGACATGAGTTGCACCAAAGTCTTTTAACATCATGGCGCTCACTTCACCAGTAAATGGGCCAACAGTGTCTTTGCTTAAATTTTGCGCACCCCAAGCAATATTGCTATCTTGCAACATAGACTGAGCCTGTGCGAGATATGGATATGGCACACACACCACCACATCAACATTTTGAAGCAAAGTAAGCTTTTGTACAAAAGCCTCCAATAACTGCTTGTTTAAGGCTAAATTGCCATGCATTTTCCAATTGGCAACGACTAATTTTCGACGCATGTTGACCCTAACTATTAATTTTTCAGGCGCAATTCTAGCTTTTGTGCATGAATGCAGTCAATTTTAAACTGCAGCCAATTCAAAGCACATTCAATTTAACTCTCACTATTAAACTGATTAAGCACATTACGAATTTCATGCGCGACTTCTGATGCTGTAAGTCCTATTGGGCCTATTCCACTTGCAACAAGTGCATCCGCAGCAATTCCATGTGCAAAAACACCTAATTTAGCAGCCTCTAACCCACTAATTCCTTGTGCCATTAAGCTGCCAATCACACCACTCAGCACATCTCCGGTACCGCCGCTCGCCAAGCCATTATTACCACTAGTATTAATAAAAAATTCACCTTCATAATCTGCACAAACAGTACCTGCACCTTTAAGCACACAAACAGCTTTAAATGTTTTCGCTAGATTAACTGCGCACTCAATACGATTCTTTTGAACATGCGATATTGTTGTATTCAATAACCTTGCAGCCTCACCAGGGTGCGGCGTAATGACAGTTTCAGCGTTTCTATTCTGAGTCATTTCACGTAAATGTGAATGCAAGGAAATGAGATTAAGCGCATCTGCATCAAGCAATATTGGTTTTTCTTGTTGCAACCAAAATACCAATAAATTCACGGCTGCATCGGTTTGCCCTAAACCAGGACCAATGACTACAACATTTAATTGTTTTAACTCTACGACTTGACTTGTAGCACGCAGCATAATTTCTGGAAATTGCAAATCAACGCTTGGCGCTTCGCTTGATAGCATGGCTGCATAAACCCGCCCTGCGCCACTGAGTAAAGCAGCACGGGCCGCCAACAACCCAGCACCCACCATACCAGCATCACCACCAATAATAGCAACACTCCCAAAAGTACCTTTATGAGCGTGCTCATCCTTACGCGACAACACGCCTTCAAACAAGCTACGCACAAGTAATTGATGTGGCTCAACCTTCATCATGAGTTCTCAATAAACAGAATTTCAAGCAACATAACGCACATTCAGCTGTACCTTTTGTGCACCATTAAAACTATTGGTTTGTAATTGATAAGCTAACTTCACATTCTCTGCCAGAAAGTCGGCATGGTTAAAGTAGATCGCCTCTATTGTGGCATTAAGGTCTGCTGACTTTGGCTTTAATATCAGCTTTAAATGCTTATCACCTAACAAACGCTGACTCACTACTTCAAACTCATCATAAAACAAAGGCGGCGCAAAACCTTGGCCCCAAACTTGATTTTCTAAAAGTTGCGCCACTTGAAAAGTCATCTCATCAGTTGCAAGACCACCATCGACTTCTAATACAGACTCTAAATCTGCCTCTGTAATCAAACTTCGAACTACCGATTCGAAACTGTGCTTAAACATCTCAAAATCAACTTGCTTAATGCTAAGCCCAGCTGCCATGGCGTGGCCGCCAAAACGAATAATCAAGTCAGGCTGATGCTTGCTTAACAAATCTAGTGCATCCCGCAGATGCAATCCTGTAATTGAACGACCAGAACCTTTCAGTATGCCCTCACCAGCATCTGCAAAAGCAATTACCGGCCGATGGAAACGCTCTTTAATACGTGAAGCCAAAATACCAATCACACCTTGATGCCAATCTGGCTGATACATACTGATAGTGAACTGATTACTAGCATCAATAGTATCTAATGAGACATTTGCACTATCCTGCATATCGGCTTCTATACTACGCCGCTGTTGATTAAGCTCTTGCAATTGTTGCGCCATTTTTTCAGCTTCAGCCACCGAATCTGTTAACAAGCATTTAATTCCCAATGCCATATCATCTAATCTGCCAGCTGCATTCAGGCGCGGCCCAACATAAAAACCTAAATCTTGCGCATTCACTATTTGATGCTGACGACCACTCACACGCAACAAGGCTAAAATACCTGCCGAACAGGCACCAGCGCGAATGCGCCGTAAACCCTGCTCCACTAAAATACGATTATTGTCATCCAGTTTTACCAAATCGGCCACCGTGCCCAACGCAACCAAATCAAGTAATTCCGACAAATTAGGTTCAACCATATCAAGGTAAGCACCTCGCTCGCGAAACTCCGCACGCAGGCATAACAAAGCATAAAACATGACACCTACGCCCGCTAAATTTTTGCTTTCAAAGTCACAGCCATGCTGATTAGGATTGATAATACAGTCTGCCTCTGGTGTTTCTAGACCTGGTAAGTGATGATCAGTTATTAAGACTTGTATACCTAACGCATTAGCGACTGCAACACCTTCAACACTAGCTATACCGTTATCTACAGTAATAATCGCATCCGGCTTTTGTATTGCAGCGAGTTGAACAATCTCTGGTGTTAAGCCGTAGCCATATTCAAAACGATTGGGAACCAAAAAATCAACATTCGCACCAAATGCACGCAAACCTTTAATAGCAACAGCGGTAGCTGTAGCACCATCTGCATCATAGTCACCAATTACTAGTAGCTTTTTATTCGCAGTTATCGCATCCGCTAGTAACTTAGCCATTTTCTGGTTGTTCGTCAGCAATTGTGGAGGAATAAGCTGACTTAAATTAGCGCTTAGTTGATGAGGTTCTGTAATGCCGCGAGCTGCTAACAGACGTGCCATTAAGGGCGACACCCCCGCAGACTCTAAATGCTGGCTTATTGGCGATGGCACATAGCGCTGAACAATGGTAGTCATTGTAGATAATCCACAACCGCTTTTGGTTTGCGCCAAAACTGACAGGCATTAATCACAATATCTAAAGGTTTAATGACTGCCGTCACCGTGTTTTCACCAACCCCTAGGTTTAATATCAGTTGATTGATTTTTCTATTTTTAAGCATAACCAACACACTGGCAAACCAATCACTTTCTAAAACTTCAGCATCTGTTAATTGCAAACGTGCTTCAGGATAATTATGAATTGCCATTAAAAATTCATCTAATGTTTTGGGCATAGATTGCATAGCCACACCAGTCCAGTCAGCCAAACCTCTATAAAAAACGCTCTCTGCTACGACTACAGGTATTGATGACTTTAATGACCTTGGTATCACTCCACCACCTGAAAACCAAACACTATTAATGGCAAGCAGCCCCATTGACTCTCTTGCAACATTTACTTCATGCTCATGCAGCAACATTTGCACTTCATTGAGGACTGCACGCATTCTCGCTGCCATAGTGCCCTGTGGTAAGTATGCGTGTACGTTCTTTCCTACAGCAACACTAGGTAAAAATGTTTTAATGTCTAACACCTGCTCTGAACGAAGGTACCAAGCACCTGATTGGCCAATCAAAAACTCCAAACCATCTTGCTTAAAATGCTGGTTTAAAGTCTGCACCAACAAAGCCGCGTGCTCTTGCTCAACAAATAATGGATAAGGTTCAGCTAAACTAAAACAATCTCGCTGCAGCATAAAATGTACTGGGTCAGCACGTAACCAATAAGCCGTGCCGGCATCAAATCCATCAGCAACAGCGGCAAGGGCGGCTATTGGATAATCCTGCTGCATAGGTAAGCCAAATTGCTTACAGATTAAAGCTTCTAATGGAAATTCTGTTTGTGAAATTTTAGCAACCGAAAGTAATAGCGCGAGTGCGCTATTACTTTGCAAAGTTGATATGGAGTGACTTAATTGACAATCTACCGTTAGTTTCACGCTACACGCTTATTCTAAAACCAACAGTCTATCTGCGACGCTTGATTACATCAAGCCAGCAATACTGGCGATAAGATTAGGCTTTCTCGCTAATCAATTGACCTTTAGCGTCCAATGATTGACCAATAACGGCGGCCATAGCGATAACGGCTTTTGATGGAAACTGACGAACGACTTCATTTGTCGTTTTATCCGTTACGATAAACACATCAATCCCTGTTTCTTTATCTCGCTCAATCTTCGCTTCAAGATTTTGATTTTTCTGCATAAATGAGTCATTGACTTGTTTAAGAGCGTCATTCAATTCTTGAGGCGTTGGCTCTTTAGTCTCGTCCTTTTCTTTAGCTTTTAACTCATCGGTCCTAAGCTTTTCAGGAGATTTGGATTCATTAACTTTTGTTAAGTCAAGTTTATCTTGTTTAATCTTGTCTTGAGCTAAGCCACCTTGACCAATTTTATTTGTGTTACCTTTGGCTTCTGCGAGACTATTTTCAGCAACTTTAGGCTGTTGATTCGCCTTAGGCTGTATAGATGTAGACTGCGCAAAACCCCGATCAACTTCACCAAGTGAAGCACCTAAAGATTTTGGAGCAACTGAACTTATTTGCATATAATGCCTTTCATTCCTACAACTATTAATTAAGCCTGTGTATCAATAATGGTACCAACTACTTGACCATTAGTATTCACTGATGGACGCGTTGCCGCTTGTACAACTGCCTTCTTCTCATCAGTAACTTGTGCATCTACTTTTTGCGCATCAGACTTTTCAACCACCACTTGCTGCGCAACAGCTTTTTGCGCATCCACTTTTTGGTCTAACGGTTTGGCTGTTACAGCGTCATTTTTTTTGCTGTCTTCCAAATCTCTAGCACGACCTACCTGCTCTTGCTGCTGCAGAAAAATATTGCTGTTTTGAGCTGTTGATGAAACTGAATTGATTGCCATGATATGACCTCTCATTAAGTTAAATTCTTAAACCAACAAAAACAATTATTGGTTAACTAGCTTATCGGCAGGTTTAAAAAAAACTTTAGGGGAAATTGAAAATATTTTTAAAATATTTTCAATTTCCCCTATTTTTACTTTTAAATCAGATGGTTATAAAATCAATAATAACGTCTATTTTGGTGCTCGCGTTCACCATCACGCTGCTTATACCAGCCGCGATGTTTACCATGATCACGATGCTGATTACTCCAAACCGGCTCAGAATAAGTAATTTGCGAAAATGACCTTGTGCTTGGTGATACCGCAACACTTACATCAATCAAATTACCAGGGAGCTCATTTGTCACCGTAGAATAAGTCCTACCGTTATATTCATAAGTCACAAGGTAACCACTATTAACCGTTTGCCAATTATCCACTTGGTAGCAGCTTTGTACAGGAACAGTACGTGTTGTCACTACATTGTTATTTTGATTTGCAATACGGTCTCCGGCAAGCGCCCCTACACCCGCACCAATCGCCGCTGCTGCAATACGTCCATTACCTCGGCCTATTGTGTTACCCAAAAGGCCGCCAGCGACACCACCAATTAACGCACCCGCTATAGAACGATCACCATCCTGACGACTACTTTGCTGCTGATATTCTGTGCGACACTCTTGGCGCGGCATATTCACGCGCTCAGTTTGTGGAGTGACTGAAAGCACCCGTGCAGTATCTCTATATTGATCTTCAGCCATCACTGGTGCTGCAAACACTGTTGCTACTAGCGCTGACGCTAATACCGTTACTCGCATACTCTTCGCAACATTCAATTTGACACTGTGCATATTATTTCTCCTGTATTACCTATTTAAAAGTACCACTCTGCTTTGATTGCAGACAATCACTCAACGTGACATCTTTTAATTGGGTATACGAGAAAATTGTTACGATTTGTAAAACTAGGAATCAGTTTTTAAGAAAGCGCTGAAAATTATTTTAATGATGGATTGTTATGTACCAACATATCATTAAACTTAATCAGTAAATCATCACGAATTTGATTCAATTCAGCAAGCCCTGCTAATGCCATATCATCTTGACCTAGTTTTTTTAGCTCACACAAAGCCTCAGCCAACTCATGTGCTCGCTGATGCAATTCTTTTACCTTGTCAAAACAAGGTTGATGGCTATGTGTCTGCAATCCATCACCTATCAACCATTTCCCTACATGACACTCTTCATGATGCAAGTTCAGAGGCTCATCTCGTTCATCTTTCAAATAATGCTCTACGGCATTTATCCAAGCACGATGCTGAGCTCTAGCAAACAACACAGGGATATCATCACGGCTTAACGCAGGCTGATGCGCCCAAGTGGGGTCTGGCTTCCATGTTTTTACCCAGTTAGGCAGATTTTCTGCGGGCATTGGTCGCGCAATGCCATAACCTTGTGCCAGTTCACAACCTAACTGCAGCAACACTGAACCATGCTCTATGGTTTCCACGCCCTCTGCAATCACATCACGTTGAAACGCCTCAGCCAAACCGACAATACCCTCTAAAATTGCCAAGTCATCTGGATCATCAAGCATGTCACGCACAAAACTTTGGTCAATTTTAAGCATGCTAATAGGTAAGCGCTTGAGATATGACAAAGAAGAATAACCCGTACCAAAATCATCAAGCGCAAATTTCACGCCAATAATACGACAGCGCATAATCGTTTGAGATACTTGTAGCATATCTTCCAAAGCACTTGTTTCTAAGAGTTCAAGCTCAAGGCAACTTGGCATAACTTGAGGATGTCTGGCCAAGATTTCATGTAAGCGCTCAACAAAATCAGATTGCTGCAATTGTCGTGCACCAATATTAACGCTCACAGATATATCCAAACCTGCGGCATGCCAAATTTCAATTTGTGATAAAGCCGTATCAATCACCCATTCACCCACCTCTACTGAGAGCGGATGATCTTCAATCACAGGTAAAAACACCGCTGGCGGCAACAGTCCTTTTTCTGGATGCTGCCAACGGATTAGCGCTTCGGCACCAATCACAGCACCCGTTTGCAAATTCACTTTAGGTTGGTAATGCAATACAAATTCACGCTCAACCAAAGCACGGCGTATGCGGTCTAGACTTTCATGCAAACTGCGCACACTACTATCTTGCTCTGCATCGAAAATGTAATAGCGATTTTTACCAGCTTGTTTCGCTTGATACATGGCTTGATCAGCTTGTCGTTGCAACTGATCCGCATCAATTTCTTCCGCCTGAGGATAAAAAGTAACACCCAAACTCGCTGAAACTTGCAATACATTACCGTCAACTTTAACCGGTTCTGCCGCCGCTGCTAGCAAACGACTTAGCATTGGAATACTCGCCTCTACATCAGCTAAATCCAGCAACACGGCTACAAATTCATCTCCACCAATCCGTGACAAAGTATCTCCATCACGCAAGGCCTGCTTCATTCTTGTTGCAAGTGTCACCAACAATTGATCACCAGCATCATGCCCAAAGTTATCGTTAATGGCTTTAAAGCCATCAAGATCAAGAAAAGCAACCGCTAATAAACGACCACGTCTTTGTGCTTGCACCATAGCTTGATGCAAACGATCAGCCAATAGCACGCGATTAGGTAAATTGGTTAAAGCGTCATAGTGCGCAATATGCTCAAGTTGATTTGCATGCTCTTTGAGTACAGTAATATCCGAACAAAGTGCCACATAGTTTTTTACATGGCCTTGCGAGTCAAGCACTGCACTAATGGTTTTTAGTTCAGCAAACACCTCGCCATTTTTACGTCGATTCCAAATTTCACCAGACCAATGACCATGCTCTTTTAAACTAGTCCACATCATGTTGTAAAAAGCATTATCCTGACGACCAGAACTTAGCATCCGTGGATTGTTACCCACCAATTCAGATCGGCTATACCCCGTCAGATGGGTAAAGGTTTCATTCACATCAACGATAGCTCCATCAGCATCGGTAATCATGATGCCTTCACGTGCATGTGTGAAGACTTGCGCATAAAGTCGAATAGCCTCTTCAGCATGCTTACGCTCAGTAATATCAATATGGGTACCAATAATGCGTGCTGGTTTACCCTCCGCAGTGCGTGTTACCGCCATACCACGGCTTAATATCCACTTATAACTATTGTCTTTACATTGACGCCGGTATTCAACAACATAAACGTCTGACCTGCCCTCTAAATAGGCATTTATTGACTCTGTAACATAGGCGCGATCCTCTGGGTGAATGCGCTCTTGCCATTCGGCGTTGCTCGGTAAAACATCATCCTCGCTATAGCCCAACATTTCACGCCAACGTTTTGAAAAATGGGCTTCATCCGCCTGCACATCCCAATCCCAAACACCGTCACCAGAGCCCTCAATAGCAAACTTCCAGCGAAACTCACTTTCTTGCAACTGCTCTTGTTGCTTTAATAGCTTATGGTGATTTAACTGCAGTTCACGCCTAGTCCAAAACAAACGCAGGCTCTGTAACATAATTAAAATTAAGCCCAACAAACTCAACAATAAATGCCAGTGATAACGCTCCCACACATCGCGCAAAGTAAATTCTGGTTTGGTATCAAAAGGTTTTACACGCAAGGCTTTTAGTAAATCAGCCACAGGAGTGTAATCAGCTGGCACCACAAAGCCGTGAATACCTAACGCACGGGTTACATGAGTATCTTCTTCTATTTGGAATAAAGTAGCGGCGACTTTTCTAGCAAGATTTTCATCTACATTAGGCATAGAAGAAAAAGCCCACTCTGGATAAAGTTTTGTAGAGGACTGTGCTGGAAAGTCTGGCAAGTTCTGAAGATTAAGTATTTTAATTTGAGCTAAATCTAACTTGCCTTCTTTCGCCATGGCCTCTAGCACTCCAGTGCGAACAAGACCCAACTCCGCACGGCCATCTAATACTGCCTCAACCACACCATCCTGCGGCATTCCCGTCTCTAACAACTTCACATCACGCGACAAGTCAACACCCGCCTGAAGCAACGCATAAGCCTGCATTTGATAGCCGCCTAAAGAATCTTTATGCACTGCCGCAACGGTTTTACCTTTAACGTCACTTAAATCATTCAGCCCTACCTGCTTGGCTCTCGCAAAAATGACACCACCAAAAACTGTCAATCGTTGCCCTTGCTCTTCTGTAGCCAAAGTTGCCAATGGCACACCTAAACCAAAGTCATAATGCAACTTCACGTAATGGCCGGGGTTAGTTAAAACAAAATCGACTTGACGACTAGCCGTAGCTACTTCTAGTTCAGGAAAATTCAGCGCCTCTACTTCAAAGTGATAAGCCGGCAAGGATTTATTCAGAGCATCTTCAAGCGGTTGCCATTGCTTCAAGGCTTGCTCTTTAGATCTAAACGCCAACACCCCTATTTTTACTGGCTCTGCAGAATAGGCAACGTTATAAGATAGCGCACTTGAGAGCGCTACCAGCATCAAAAGTAATCGAGTAATAAAACGCATTAATTAAAAGTGTCTGTGGGTAAATAATCTGCGTTAATCAACGCATTGAAATCATCATCTTTTTGAATCATTTTGGCATCTAGCATAATTTTTGAGAGTTTTTGCGCCACGCTTAACAACTCAGGTTTTTCGCCATGCATCAAACGATAATTACTGACTTCATTTGGTAGCAATAAGCCTTTGTAGGCATTTAAAACATCGGTTGCAGGCAAGCCTAAATGCTTTGCCATTCGATACGCAGCATCCTGAGCGTTATCATAAAAATAATTTAAAGCCTTGAAATGCGTTTCAATTAAATAATGAATGTTCATGCCACTACGCCAATTGATTTTATCTGTACGTATGGCTAATACATCCACAATCGTATTAGGAGTTTGACGACTATCGAACAACTTAACCGCACCTATTTGAGTAATTTGCGTAGCTACAGGCTCGTAAGTAATTACAGCATCTAATCGATGATTTCTCCAGGCGAGTAACTGTTGATCTATTGGCAAAGCTACTAAGGTAACATCTTGCTTTTTTAGCCCTGCCTCACGCAGAGTTTCCGCTAGCATAATCTCGCCTACCGAGCTCTTCTCAACCCCAATTCGCTTACCTTTAAGATCAGCAAGCTTTTTAATATCAGGTTGTACTAAAAGCGAATCTGCACCTGCAGACATATTAAAAATCATCACTACAGTTAGTGGCACACCTGATGCTCGCGCTTGCAAAACTTCATCTAAGGTAAGTGCTGCGCCATCTACTTGCCCCTGAGCAAGAGCCTGCAACGACTCCGTGGCAGATTTTGTTTCATGTAAATGTACTCGCGCATCATCAAGCCAACCTTCATTGCGTGCCATAAACATAGGCTCGTAACCCAACCATGTGTGTGCCGCAATGGAAATTGGCTCTTCATCACTTAACCAAAAGTAGGTAGAGAGTATAGCCACCAGTACAAGACTAATTAAACTGACAGAAAACCACTGAAGGCGGCCAAATTTGAGCTTAAACATTCTTAAAATAGACAAGTGAAATACAATTGAAAAGTAATTATTGTTCTTAGCTAAATACTAACATGCAATCAAGTCGTCTTGTTTTTTCCTAGCCACTGCCTACGCCAAAAAATCGTAATCATCACCAACGCAATTAAGACCATTAAGCCGATAGCCCACCAAAAACCGTTTACATCTACTAACCAAGGCATTTCATGAAAATTCATACCAAAAATACCCGCAATTAAAGTTGCTGGCATAAATAACATGGCGACTACTGTTAAAGCACGCACCTCTAAATTCACACGATTACTTACACTCGCCATATAAATATCCATCATGCTGCTCAGCGAGTCACGAATAGACTCAAGCGACTCAATGAAGTTAATCGTATGATCATAAACATCGCGCAAATACGGCATGGTCGCAGGCTTAAAAAAGTCACTTTCATTACGAGCTAAGCTATTAATAACCTCACGGAACGGCCATACAGCGCGCCTTAACTCTATACTCACATGCTTAAGCTGATGAATGCTATGTAGCTCGGTACTTTTAGGCTTGTTAAGTAATAACTCCTCAAGCTTTTCACTATCGTTACTCACGTCTTCAAGCACTTTAAAATACTGGTCGACAATGCTATCGAGCAACGAATATGCCAGATAGTCGACACCTAAATCACGAATATGGGCACGACTTGCGCGCAAACGCTCACGCACTGGCTCAAAAACACCTGTTGAACGCTCTTGAAAAGTCACCAGAAAATTACGCCCAAGCACAATACTGACTTGCTCTGAACTCACTGACATGTTTTTACTGTGGTAATAAAAGCTACGCGCTTCTAAAAACACATAATCATCAAATTCATCAATTTTTGGGCGTTGCTCGGTATTTAAAATATCTTCTTGCACAAGTGGATGCAAATTAAATAAATCTCCCACCTGCTTAATCAGCGCAGCATCATGCACACCATGAATATTCAACCAGAATTTCTTACCTGAATTAACAATATCATCCAGCTTAAGTAAGGCAAGATCATCGGCAGTCAAAGTTCGCTCGATGCATTCGGCAACGTCATATTCCAACAAGCTAATGACTGGATGATGGATTTTGATGTCGCCCACATGCACCAATGAGCCAGGTGCTAAGCCAATTTTTTTAGAGTGGTGTTTTCTGTGTTTACGCATTGTGAACCTCTATATTATTCTGTCCTTAGTGCCTCAATCGGATCTAATTTTGAAGCATTCAGCGCTGGCAACACACCAGCCAATAAACCAATACTCGCCGACATCAGCAAAGCCCCTACTGCAAAGCTCCACGGCGTATGCACAGGCAATGCAGGCAATGCTAGTCTAATCAGTTGTGCTAAGCCCATCCCTAACAGCAAGCCTAAAGCACCACCTAAAGAAGCCAGCACGATCGATTCACTCAAAAATAAATTTAGAATCGTTCGCCGACGCGCGCCTAAAGCCACCAATAAACCAATTTCATTGGTACGCTCTGTCACTGAAATTGTCATAATCGTCACTATGCCTACACCACCCACTAGCAATGAGATGCCGCCTAACGCACCTACTGCCATGGTTAAAATATTCAAAATATTTGACAAGGTTTTGAGCATATCTTCCTGCGTTGTTATCGTGAAATCTTCATGACCGTGTCGTAGCTTTAGCTGATTCCTCACCGCTGTTGCTACAGTCGATGATGATATGCCGTCGCTATAAATGACATGAATTTCCATTAAGCCTTCACGATTGTAAAGCTCTAGTGCACGCTCAGCTGGGATAAATGCAGTGTCATCTAGATCAATCCCCAGAAATTGACCTTTAGGCGCCATCACACCTATCACCCGAAAATGCAAACCACCAATTCTCACCTTAGCGCCTAAAGGATTAGCGCTACCAAATAACTCTTTACGCAGTTTACTTCCCAACACCACAAAAGAACGCGAACTACCTGCTCCATCTTGCGGCAAAAAACTACCTGTATGAACTGTAGAGCTAAATACACGCGTAAAGTCAGCATCTACGCCATAAATAGTGGAGCGCCGCAAACGACCATTTGACTCCACCTCAGAATTTCCCCAAACCGTAGGTGTAGAACCAGTAACATGCCGCAGTTTTTTGAGTGACTGCGCATCTTCCAGAGTTAGCAGTTTTGATGTTGTTGGAATACCTGAGGGTGGCTGGCCACCAGTTTTTACCTTACCTGCAGCAACACTAATCACATTTGTGCCAAACTGGGTGAATTCTGCCAGAACAAAACGATGCACACCTTCGCCAATCGACGTGAGTAAAATCACTGCGGCAATACCAACAGCAATACCGAGCAAAGTTAGAAAACTGCGTAAGCGGTGTGAAGTAATGGCTTGCAAGGCAAAGCGGATGGAGTCTGCAAAAAGCATAGCGATTATTTTTCGATTTTTTTCACCAGCTGCTTGCTAAATTCAACATCCAACTTGCTCACACGCTTAGGCGTTTGTGGGCCATAAGCATTTACGAAGGCAACAAAATCATCAAGCGGCATGGGCTCACATAACCTATTAGATTCACCATTGCCAATCATCAACACTAGGCTAAATAAGCCATTGCTAGCAAACGTCATGGAATAGCGCTCATCCGCGCTACGGCGTTTAAGCCGCTCTATTGCAGCACTGGCTTTAGTACTTCTGCTACTGGCACTCATGACATATCTTTAATGGATTTTTAAATACTTATCATGCCACAGATTTCTGCATTATTTAAACGCCAAGTTTAGATAGCTAGTTATGCGCTTAAACGCTAAAATCTCACGCTTGAAAATGAGCCAAAAACCCTATCATTCGTTACCGTAAGTTGACCTAGTTTATTCATGCTGAACACCCTGAACTCGCCACAGCGCGAGGCCGTTAAATATCTAGATGGACCCTTGTTAGTGCTGGCTGGTGCTGGCAGTGGCAAAACACGCGTGATTACGCAAAAAATCAGTTATTTAATTGATGAAGCAGGTTACAACCCTAAAGAAATTGCCGCGATAACCTTTACCAACAAGGCTGCGCGAGAGATGCAGGAACGTGTAGGCAAACTCATGCAGGGTAAAAGTAGTAAAGGTTTAACCATTGCAACATTCCACTCACTTGGTTTACAAATGCTACGCGCTGAGGCCTCGCTTTTAGGCTACAAGCCACAGTTCTCGATTTTAGATTCCTCCGATAGTTTCAAAATTGTGGCAGACATTTTAGCCACCACAGATAAACAACTGTTACGTAAAACGCAGTTTCAAATCTCTGCTTGGAAAAACGCTTTTATCAATGCCGACCAAGCCAAAGCACAAGCCGATGAAGAGCTCACTCACGCCGCAGCTAAGGTTTATCAGCTTTATCAGCAAACCCTCAAAGCTTATCAGGCCGTTGATTTTGATGACCTCATCAAACTTCCTGTGGAATTATTTGAGCAGCATGAATCCGCACTCAATAAATGGCAGCGCAAACTACAATATTTATTGATAGACGAATACCAAGACACCAACGCCTGCCAATATAAACTGGTGAAAATGCTCACTGGCCTACGCGGCCAATTTACAGCTGTAGGTGACGATGACCAAGCCATCTATGGTTGGCGTGGTGCGGATGTGGAAAATCTACGCCAACTGACAGAAGACTTTAGCAAACTTAAAGTGATTAAGCTGGAACAGAATTACCGCTCAACCGTTAGAATTCTCCGAGCTGCGAACCATGTCATCAGCAACAACCCCAAGCTGTTTGAGAAAAAATTATGGAGTGATTTAGGTACGGGCGACCTTATTCAAGTATCCGCTGCGCAAAGTGAAGAAGCTGAAGCGGAGTCTGTAATGATGAAATTACAAGCGCACAAATTTGAGAACCGTACTTATTTCAAAGACTATGCCATTCTCTACCGTGGCAATCACCAATCACGCATTTTCGAGCAACATCTGCGTAACCATAAAATTCCCTACACCATCTCTGGCGGGCAATCATTTTTTGACAAAGCCGAGATTAAAGACATCGTCAGCTATTTACGCCTGATTGCGAATGAAGACGATGACCCTGCATTCATCCGCGCCGCTACTACACCGAAAAAGGGTATAGGCAACACCACATTGGAACGACTTGGTGAATATGCCAGTGCGCACAAACTCTCACTATTCGCCGCAGCTTTTGAAGGTGAATTTCAGAGTGAAATTGGCCACAAGCAGTTAGATGACTTACTTAATTTCTGTCAGTACATCAATAAACTGCAAGACCGTGCTGTGCGTGACCCTGCGGGTGAGGTATTGAATGACTTACTCAACGCCATTCAATATGAAGCTTTTTTATATGATAGCGAAGAGCCTCGTGCTGCAGAAAGCAAATGGGGCAACGTGATGGACTTTATTAACTGGCTTACCAAAAAAGGCGAATCAAGCACAGAATACGGCAATGAAACGGATGGTAAAAACCTGCTGGAACTCACACAAATGGTATCGCTCATTAGCAT
Organism: uncultured Methylotenera sp.; assembly: GCA_964422015.1. Lineage (GTDB taxonomy): Bacteria > Pseudomonadota > Gammaproteobacteria > Burkholderiales > Methylophilaceae > Methylotenera. Next base: position 992 of record CAYQZK010000011.1, on the reverse strand, counting down.
GCTTGAAGGCCGTGAAGATGGCGAGCCTGACGCGGTAAAGCTCTCTACACTGCACGCAGCAAAAGGCTTAGAGTTCGGACATGTCTTTTTAATCGGTTGCGAAGAAGGCATATTACCGCACCGTGAAAGCATCGATACTGATCGGATTGAAGAAGAGCGCCGCCTCATGTACGTGGGCATTACTCGCGCTCAAAAATCACTCAACATCTCATGGTGCAAAAAACGTAAACGTGCAGGTGAAATGCAAATGTGTGAACCCAGCCGCTTTATCAGTGAACTACCAAAAGACGATGTGCGACATTTTGGCAATCCGTTTAATGACCCAGAAGTCAGCAAAGAATTTGGAAAGTCTAAGATGGCCAATATACGCGCCATGCTTGGCAAATAAACGCGTCAACATCTCATAGGAAACATCATTCATGCCTTACATCACCTTAGACAACGCTTGCCTAGCCTTTGGCCACCACGCCCTGCTTGACCACGCAGCATTTCAGCTAGATGAAGGTGAGCGTGTAGGCTTAATCGGCCGCAATGGTGCTGGTAAGTCTAGTTTACTTAAAGCCATCGCCGGCACGATTAAACTAGATGAAGGTACCGTATGGCGTGCCCCAAATGCCCGTGTAGTCTATGTGCCACAAGAACCTGAACTTAATACCGAACATACTGTATTTGAAGCCGTAGCTGAGGGTTTAGGCGCACTTCAACAAACCATTATTGATTATCACCAAGTCACTCACGACATGGGCTTGCCTGATGCAGACATTGATACCTTAATGACTAGAATGCAAACCTTACAACATGATTTAGACGCGCAAAATGGCTGGGCAGCACAATCGCGTGTAGAAACAGTGTTAAGCCGCCTGAAGCTAGATGCTGACGCACTGATTTCAACTTTATCTGGCGGGTGGCGTAAACGTGTGGCTTTAGGTCGTGCACTAGTCGCTGAGCCTGAAGTCCTATTACTAGATGAACCAACCAACCATTTAGATTTA
>CAYQZK010000010.1:0-32560 GCA_964422015.1 uncultured Methylotenera sp. | reverse complement strand
CTACTCCAGAAGCTGCTGCTGCTAGTTGGTTAGCTTGTCTTGCATTGTCTGCATTTTGCTTCACGGTTGAAGATAGCTCATCCATACTGCTGGCAGTTTTTTCAAGAGAGGCCGCTTGGTCTTCAGTGCGGCGTGAGAGGTCAGCATTACCTTGAGCAATTTGTTTGGCATCAGTGCTGATAGACTCTGTGGCCATTTTAATGCCGTTTACTAAATTTTTAAGTGTATTTACGGTGGTGTTAATTCCTTCGCTGGTATGCCCGAAATCGCCTGGATAATTGGCGGTGATGCTCTGCGTGAGGTCGCCATCCGCAAGCGCATTTGCTACGCGCATAATATCTTTGAGGCTAGTGGATGTTGTATCTGCCAGAGTGTTAATGCCATCTTTTGTTTCACCGATGGTGCCATGATAAGTTCTGGTGATTTTTTCGCTAAAATCACCCAGTGCAAACGCCTTAGCTACACGCGTTATATCTTTTAACCCAGTGTCGGTGGTGTCCGAGAGTAGGTTGAGTGACTCTCCAACGCTCTTATCAAAGCCCTGTTTTCCTCGAACATCAATTCGTTTACTAAAGTCACCTTGATTAGCAGCAGCTTCAACCAAGCTATGAATTTCATTAATAATGCTAGAAAGTGCAGCAACGGTACCATTCATACTGTCCATTACGGCACCAAACTTGCCTGGATATACTGTCGTTATGGTTTTGCTTAAATCACCTTTTGATAGTGCGCTAGCGATAATTCCAATATCATTTAAGCAATTCAGAGCGTCAAGTGATTTGTTAATGTCATTTTTTAACTGTGCTAGACAGCCGCTTCCTTCAGCTTGTATACGTTGATTAACATCGCCTTGCACCACACCGCTCATCACTTTACCAATGTCACTTATCATCGTGTCCATGGTGCGCATAGCCAACTTCGCAGCTTCAGTCGTTTGTTTGTAGGTTCCTTCTACATTAACATCGATTGTTTTATCAAACTCACCTGCAACAACAGCGTTCATAAGTTCTGTAATCGCAGATGTAGTAGTGGAAAGGGTGTTGGCTACTACGTTGAATTGTTTAAGTGCCGCTGAAAATTCGCCATGCAAACCAGCTGGATAGCCTTTTCTTGAAAAATTGCCATAGGCAATGCAACTTGTGGAATAGTAGATATCTACTTGTGTGCACTCTACCTGATCCATCAAGTTATTTAGGTGCCAAGCTAATTGTTGTAATGGACGATCTTTGCCATTGATGTGGGTGATGCGAACACCTAAAGAGCCTTGCTTCCAATCATTGCCAGCATCAACTAAACGTTTAATGAGTTGTTGATCTGGCGTTCTTGAAATCTGCCACCAAATAATTGCAAGCAGAGATAAGGTGGTGAGTATGGATGGTGCAATCAGCGTAGCGCTAATGGATGGTGAGTTGAAAACTGGTAGCCATAAAGCTATGACAGTAGCTATCCATGTGATTGCGACCGCAATTAATGCGGATTTTTCATTGTATTTAAAGCGCTTGAAGGACATTGATCAGCTCCTCGTAAGATAGGCCTTTCTCTTTAAGCACGCTGCCCAATACTTCGGCAGAGGCTGCGATGGCGTCTTTAGCCCCCGCCTTTTTTTCAGCCTCAAGCATGAGTCTATAAACTTCTGTCACGATAGGTATAGCTTTAGGGTTTGGCATTCTTCGCACCGATGTGTAGCCAATTTTTTTATTATTTTGATCGCGCATAGGTGCAACATGGGTGAATACCCAGTAATAGCCGCCATCTTTAGACATATTTTTAACGAAAGCAAAAATCTCTTTGTCTTTGGCTAGGTAGTCCCAAAGTAAATAGAAGACCGCCCTAGGCATATCTGGGTGTCGAATGATGTTGTGCTGACTACCTAGAAGTTCCTCTTCACTGTAGCCAGAAAATTCGATGAAAATTTCGTTGCCGTAAAGAATGCGTCCAGTGAGGTCGGTTTTTGAAACAATAAAGTCACTTTCCCGCATAAGTCGTTCTTTACTCGTTGGAATAATATCCTTTCTTTTCATCACGACCTCTCTTGGGTTTCGGTTTTTATGCTGAAGCCTTATTTTATGGGAGTCTGTTGCAAGCAAACTTCTGAAACATTTAGAAACATTTTATGCTTCTAAACATAAAAGTCAAAGTTCATGCTGCACATCAATTCTTGTCTTTAACTATTCTGCCAACACTACTTTATTTCGCCCGCCTTGTTTTGCGGCATAAAGCGCTTGGTCTGCGCGGTGTAGAAGTTCTTCTAAGGATTCGCCACGGTGATATTCAGCCGCGCCTATGCTGATGGTAACCTTAATGTCGCCGAATGGATTTTGTGCAACATCTGCTCGCATTCTTTCTGCAAGAGCTAAAGCGCTTTTTGAGCTTGCTGTTGGCAAGATTACGGCAAACTCTTCACCACCCCAACGGGTAATTTCATCAGAAACACGTAATAGCGCAGAAATTCTTTTGCATAATGCATTGAGAATTTGATCTCCTACCAAGTGACCATGTGTATCGTTTATTTTTTTGAAAAAATCGATATCTAACATGAGGATGGAAAATGGGGTCATGTCTTGGCGATAATAACGACCAATTTCTGATTCAAGTATCTGATTGAATCGCCTTCTGTTGCCAACACCGGTTAATGTGTCGGTGAGCGACTCCACTTTTAATTGCTGATTTTCGGATTCGAGGACATGGACTAATTCACCGAGTTCATGAGCATGAAGTTTCATTAACTCGGCCCATCGACCGTAAGTAATATTGATTAACTCGCGTTGAGTTACAATGCCATCAACTTTTCCCTGATCGTCTATAACAATAGCGCGCTTGAAGCCCTTTTCTTTTAAAAACTCAATGGCAGTTTTAACTGTTTCTTCACGGTGAATGGTCTGCACCGGTGCAGACATATAGTGTTGGATTGGTATCTGAGTGTCTACTGCTTGTTTCATTAAGCGAATAGCATCTTTGGTGGTAATAATTCCCGCTAATCCTGATTCGTCAGAAATTAATACTGCATCTTCGGAGTTCACCAATTTGGATAAAACTTCTTCTGTCTTGTTTGAAATGCTGACTATGTCTATTTGACGTTTATTTAGAATATCCGCAAGTTTTTTACGCTCCATCATGAGGACAGGGTCTACTGATCCCATAATGTCGGTGAGTGAAACAATGCCGATTAATTTCTTATCAGTGTCGGTTACACCCAGATAGCGAGTGGTTGAATCATCAAATTTAGGCATTAAGTTGAGTACATTTTCTTCCCCAGAAACGTACTCAAGTTTTGGTACAGAAATTTCATTGAGCTTTAAATTGAAATTACGTTTACTTGCTCTAAAAAACATGAGGTCGTCGACGGTGAAAATGGCATGACCAGATTGAGTTTCAAAAATCACATCACTTAGGTTGCTTGATTCCATCAAGCATACGGCATCATAAATCGTGGAGTCGCCAGAGGTTGAAATAACCCCCATGTGCGCGATTTCTTTAGTCTTCGGGAAAAATGTTTTAGCTTTAGGCATAGTGATTATTGCCGTATATAAAGGTTGATTTTCATGTATCAATTGGCGCGCCCGGCGGGATTCGAACCCACTACCCTCGGCTTCGGAAACCGATACTCTATCCAAATGAGCTACGGGCGCTCGCGTTCATCGCATTATAGCAAAGCATGTCATTTCATGTGCTTTTACCTTGGCGCTACTGCGAGTATAATGAGCTTCATTCAAATTTTTAGGAATCTACTGCGATGAGCAATAACGATAGCGGCTACAAAAGCTCCACATTTTTGCAATTAATTGTTGTGATTCCTGGAGCTATTTTGGCGTTTACTTTGGTGATTGCTTTAATCGCTAAAGTGTCTATGGATAAGCCAGCTGAGCCTGTTGTGGCGGCAGAAGTGAGTGATAACGCTAATATTAAGCCGGTTGCAGTGGTTGAAGTGGCTGCAGCAGATTCAGGTCCTCATGTAGAGAAAAGCGGCGAAGAGGTTTATAAAGCCGTGTGTACTATGTGTCACGCTGCAGGTTTGATGAATGCACCTAAGTTTGGTGATAAAGGTATGTGGGCGCCACGTGTTGCACAGGGTTACGATACATTGGTAAAGAATGCAGTTAATGGTATTCGATCAATGCCAGCTCGGGGAGGTAATGCAGCTTTGACTGATGCTGAAGTTGCAGGTGCAGTGAAATATATGGCAAATGCATCAGGTGCTAGTTTTAAATAATTAGCCGATTAAGCGTTGATGAAACAAAAAGCCACTTAACATTTAAGTGGCTTTTTTATTTGAGGATATTTGATGGCAACGTACGCAATTGGTGATATTCAGGGTTGTTACCATGCTTTTCAGGCATTGTTGAAACGTATCAAATTTGATGCAAAGGTTGATCAACTTTGGTTGGTTGGTGATTTGATTAATCGTGGTAGTGGGTCGTTAGAAGTTTTACGTTGGTGTTATGCAAATAAAAATAGCATAACAGTGGTATTGGGCAATCATGATTTACACGCATTGGTGGTGGCGCATGGCCTTACGCATGCACATAAAAGTGACACATTAGATGCTTTGTTTGCGGCTGAAGATTGCGATGTGTTGCTTCATTGGTTGCGTCATCAGCGCCTGATTTATCAAGAAGATGATTTCTTAATGGTGCATGCTGGGCTATTGCCACAATGGACTGTAGAGCAGGCGGTGTCTTATGCTGCTGAGGTTGAGTCTGCCTTGCAGGGGAGTGATTACTTGAACTTCTTAACGCATATGTATGGCAATTTGCCTAATATGTGGGCAGATACTTTAACGGGTGTTGATAGATTGCGTGCCATTACGAATGCTATGACGCGTTTACGAGTGTGTACACTAGAAGGTGAAATGGAGTTTAAATTTAAAGGTGAATTAACTGATGTGCCGAGTGGTTATGTACCTTGGTTTGATGTGCCCACACGCGCAACGCAGGATGTTGAGGTGATTTTTGGGCATTGGTCCGCGCTAGGCTTACAGCAAAGAGCTAATGTTTATGCATTAGATACGGGTTGTTTATGGGGTGGGCAGTTGACTGCGATGAATATACACAGCAAAGCGATAACACAGGTAGAGTCTAATCCTCTAGATAAGCCTTTAAAGCTTAAGCGTTAAATGTTGGTGGCGTTGATGTTTAGCTTATTTTCAATAGCCTGCTGAATATTTAATGTCAGTGAACGGCGATCTTTTTCATGGTCGGCGAGGGCGCTCAGGTTAATGGGTGTTAAAAAATGCAGCTCAATTACAGGCTGTTTTTGCAATAGCACTTGTTTTACTGACTCTAGTAACGTGGTATCTCCTGCATAGGCTACGGCAGTGTTGATGGTGCCATCTAGTTTGGGGTAGCGTACCGCAATTGGCCATAATGTGGCATTCGCCTGAATGGCTGCTTCAATCAAGCTGCTCTTGAAAGGGCGTACTTCAGTACCATTGGTGGTTGTACCTTCAGGAAATAAGCACAGGTTGTCACCAGCAACTAAACTGGCTGAAGTCGTTTCAACAATACGCGCGGCATCGTGGCGTTTACTGCGGTCAATAAAAAGAACATTAGCTTTGTGGGCTAAGTAGCCAAACACGGGCCAAGATCTGATTTCTGATTTTGCAATAAATCGTAATGGAATCATGCTGTTAAGTGCATGAATGTCTGCCCAAGAAATATGATTTGCAACAAACATGGTGTTGCTTAGATCTGTTGTTGGAAGCTGGCCAAACTTTACAATCCTTAGATTGAATGCTGCGAGTAAGCGTCCAGACCACCATTGTATGAGTGATTTTTTTCCAGCTTTACTTGATGCAGGAAAAACAATCGTTGCGATTAAGATTCCTGCAAAGGTGAAGAACAAAACTTTGCTGACTCTAAATAGCCGAGTAATTCGGTGAGTTTCTGCAGTTGTTGTATTGGATGAATGATGAATATGTGCTTGCAAAGTAATTAGATCAGCCTTGTTTCATGAAATGCGCTGCATATCTTGGGTTTATTCTAGAAAGCGGTAACATTACCAGCATATCGGCTGTGTTGAAATAGGGGTCCCACGCAGGTTCGCCGCAAATGTAAGCGCCTAAGCGAAGATAGCCCTTAATCAGAGGCGGGCAGGCCACTTGCATATCTGCACGTAAAGATTGAATGGGTAGCGGATTGTGTGCAAAAACACGATACTCCAAAGGCGCTAAATATTCATCTTGCAGCATTTGATATAAACTTGCTGCGGCATGGCCACCGTCGGACATGCTGACGCTGCCACAGCCAATCATGTACTCATAGTTGTGAATTTGCATGTATTTGGCAAGGCCAGCCCAAAGCATGGTGATGGTGCCGCCATTACGATAGTTTTGATGTACGCAGGCACGTCCAACTTCTACTGTACGGTCAAATAAATGGGCTAATCGACTTAGGTCAAATTCGCCCGCAGAGTAGTAGCCGCCAGCTTCATTAGCTTTTGCTGGGCTGAGAATGCGATAAGTACCGATGACTTGGTTTGTGCCACTATCGCGCACAATGAGGTGGTCGCAGAACTGGTCGAAACCGTCGATATCTAAACCGCCAGTGCCAGAAAGCTGAGCGCCCATTTCTTCAGCAAATACTTTATAGCGTAAGCGTTGCGCTTCTTCTATTTCAGCTTGCGTTCGAGCAAGGCTTACATAAAGTTTTCTTTGTGAGGGTGTGTGTAAGTCAACATAGTTTTCCCCATGATCTTTGCCTGTTTCTAATCTATTAAATTCTCTACGTATCATTGAGCTTCTCCTTTGATTTGGAGAGACTATAGAGGGCTTAGATTAAACAATAATGACGGGAATGTGACCGTTTTTTGACAGGGTATTGTTCAAAAAGCTCTAATGGCGAAGTTGATTGTATGCCATTAGAGCTTTGATTTTTATGGGGTTTAGTGTGAAACTCTAGTGGTGCCGCCACTTTCAATTAGACGTACTTTTTCACCAGCTTTAAATTCTTCGTCAGCTTCTTGCACGATAGCGACTAAGGCACCGCCGTCAATTTTAACGGTGATTTCTAAAGCGTCTTTACGGGTCAAGCCTTCTTCTGCTGCCGCACCTGCAATGCCGCCTACAACAGCGCCAATTACGGCTGCTACAGTGCTACCCTTGCCGTGGCCTATCGTACTTCCTGCAACCCCGCCAACCGCCGCGCCTGCGGCTGTCCCGATAGGTGTTTTTGTGCCTTCAAGTTTAACTTGGCGTACGCTTTCGACTATACCAGTTTTAACTGTTTGTACTTTGCGAGCTTCATCTCGGCTATAAACGCTGCCTGAGTTTGAGCTGGCGCAAGCTGTAATGAATAAGCTCAATAAGCCTATTGCTAATATTCGAGAAGATTTCATTTTTGTTTAATCCTTTTAATAATCTATAACGGTTTAGGTGCTGTTTTCGTTTTGAAGGTTCAATAGTTTTTAACGGATTATTCTTGCTCTAAGCGCGTTTCGTTCACTAATGCCTGTGTATAAATGGCTTCAATTTCAGCGCGTGTGGGCTTGTGGTTTTGACCACCACGGCTTTCAATTTTAATTGCACCCATGGTAGACGCTAATCTGCCGCAAGTAGGCCAATCCCAACCTCTTGCCATGCCGTACATTAAACCTGCACGGTAAGCATCTCCACAACCCGTTGGGTCTACAATCTTCTCAGCTTTAATGCATGGAATGTCAAAGCGTTGACCGTCAGCGTAAATTTGTGAGCCAGCGGCACCCAATGTGACAATTAATGCTTTTACTTTTTGCGCTAATTGTTCTAAAGATAAACCTGTTTTGTCTTGAATGATTTGTGATTCATAATCGTTCACGGCAAGGTAATCGGCCATTTCTATAAACTGCAAGAGCTCCTCGCCATTGAACATAGGCAAACCTTGGCCAGGATCGAACAAGAATGGAATGCCTGCTTCAAAACATTCACGTGCGTGTTGGAACATACCATCGCGACCATCAGGTGCAATAATCGCCAAAGTGACATCTTTTGCATCTTTTACGCTGTTTTGATGTGACTCAGTCATTGCGCCTGGGTGGAATGCTGTGATTTGGTTATCGTCTGTGTCTGTGGTGATAAATGCTTGTGCGGTAAAACTATTAGGAATAGTTTTAATGTGCGAAGTATTTAGATTGTTGCTTTCTAGCCATTTTGTATAGCTAGAAAAATCTTCACCTACGGTAGCCATAATTAATGGATTGCCTTCAAGTAACTGTAAGTTGTAGGCAATGTTGCCTGCAGTGCCACCAAACTCACGGCGCATTTCAGGTACGTAGAACGCTACGCTGAGTGCATGAATTTTGTCCGGCAAAATATGGTTTTTGAATTGGTCTTGAAACACCATGATGGTGTCGAAAGCAAGTGAACCGCAGATTAGAGTTTGCATTTGGTATTTAGATATCGATTAAAAAGGCCATTATCCTAGCGATGGCGTTGTTACGGCAAGATTAATTTTAGGGAACAAGTGTCGTTAATTATTGACTGAGAGCGCCATCAATTAAAATTTTTGCGGCTTTTTTTGCGTATTTGATTGCGCCAGAACCACGCTGCATTTGTTCGGCCTGTACTGCACCTTCAAATAATAAAGAGAGTTGCAATGCTAAACCCTCAGCGTCTTTGATATTAGCTTGGCTGGCTAGACTGCTGATGTATAGCCGAAACTGGCGTGATTGCTCAGAAGATAGTTGATGCACTGGATTGGCTTCATTTGGAAATTCAGCCGAGGCTTTGATAAATGCCATGCCAATGAAGTCGGGAGATGTTATCCATTCTTCAATGGCATCAAAAAGCTTTTGCAATTTTTCACTGGGTTTTTTACTGTTGCTGTTGAGTTTGTTGTTCAGCCAATCTTGAAAGTCTTGATGACTTTGTGTGAGTACTTCAAGAATTAAATCTTCCTTGCTGCGGAAGTATTTATAAAGGGTCATTTTTGTTGTGCCAGCGACAGCAACAATGGTATCCACACCCGTGGAGTTGATTCCTTGAGTTTGGAATAAATTGGTTGCAGTGTTGAGTATCTTTTCACGAAGTGCAGACATAGCTTGATTATACTAACCTGTATATCTAATGTGCAATAATTTTTTAATTAGCGCTAGGTCAACTAAAAAATTAGGTGGAACGTGCCATTAGCATAGGTGTGAAATTGCAGCGAACTTTTTCCAGATAAATGTTGGCAGTCGCTAGATCCTCAAGATTATCTGGTAATTTTCCACCAACTACATTTTCCAGATAAACCGCTTTGTCCTTATCTGGAATTTGCAAAGCCTCAGGGAATTGGCAAGTGCCATTTCGCATTTCTTCGTATTTAGAGTACATTTTTGCAGCATCATGCGCCGTTAATTTTTTATTAATTTTTTGTATGGAGGCAATGTTAAGTTGTTGTGGTTGGATGCCGGCAACTTTAATGGGCGCTGTATAGGTTTTAGTGATTTCAGGCCACCAGATGCTCGCACTAATAACAGTTAATACTAAACTTACCGCAATGCCATAATTGAATGGTGTTGCAAAAGGCTTGATGGATGAAGTTATTGATGAGTTGTTTTGGGTTTGTGCTGTAATCAGAGCTTTTGCCACTTTTTTTGCATGTAGCAGGCTATTAGGCTGATGTGCAATTTGCTCTGCAGCATTGCGAGCAATGAGTATTATATGTTCGGCAAGAATATCAGGGTCTTCTGCTTTGCAAGCTTTGGCTTGGGCGATGCAGAATCGAATTAGTCGTTTGTCTGCGTGAGGGCTAGCTTCTGCTTGAGTGTCGGTTGCATCAATTTGAGGTGCTTTGAGCCAGTCATCAAGAATATCAAATAAGTTGAGCATACGTTCTTGTGGCTCTTTGCTGGACTTTTCCAGCATTTTGATGAGCCATTCAGAGTTGAATATGTCCATATTAGATTTGGTTTAAAAGGGTTTAACTACAACTAAAATGACTACTGCAGTTAAGGCGATGACTGGGATTTCGTTAAACCAACGATACCAGACATGGCTATGTTTATTCTGATTGTTTTTAAAGTCCCTTAATAACTTGCCGCAATAAAAATGGTAAGCCACTAACAATAAAACTAATGTGAGCTTTGGGTGCATCCAACCTCCGCTAATGCCGTAGCCCAGCCATAACCAAAGACCAAATCCTAGCGCAAGTAAAGCTAATGGAAACATAAAGCGATAAAGTTTTTGTTCCATTAATTTTAGGCGCTCGGAAGTGGTGTTGTCTGCAGTTTGAGCATCTAAGACCATGGCATGGTTGACGAAGAGTCTAGGCAGATAGAACAATCCTGCGAACCAACTAGTTACAAAGATAATGTGGAGTGATTTAATCCAAAGCATTTAGGCCCCTAATTCTTTTTTGAGTAATTGTTGTAAAGCATTAAAGTCCAACTCGCCTATTGTACGCCGCACAAGATGTCCCTGTTTGTCATAGATGTAAGCTGTTGGTGTTAAGTTCACTTCACCAAACTGACGTGTAATTTCGCCCAATCCGTCGTGCATGACAGGGAAGGGTAGTGATTTTTGGGTGGCATAATTAAGCACTTGTGCTGGAGGGTCGTAAGGCATGGCTACAGCAATAATTTCAAAGCCTTTTTTATGATATTCACTGTACGTGCTTGTTAGTTGAGGCATCTCTTTAATGCAGCCAGGGCAATCAGTTGCCCAGAAGTTAACTAAAACCACTTTGCCTTTTAATGACTCCATAGATATTTTTTGGCCATTAATGGTAGTAAAGATGACGTTAGGAGCGCTTGGTTTTTGGTTTAATTGCACACCTAAAAAGATAAGCAAAGTAATAACAAGCAGAGGTAACAGTGATTTTTTTAGTGTAGCGTTCATATCATGAGTGTATCTTTTTAAGGCGGTTATTCCAATACTGATTATCTTGAGAATAGATGAGTCACGCATTTGGCGTGTCAAATTACCTGCAAGATAACCATAAATAGCGCGCGTTTATTTGCAAGTCTGCCGCATGTTACAATGGCGTTTTAATAGCCAAGCTATTTTTTAAAATAAATGAACGCACCTATCCCTAGCAACGTACTAAATGCAGAATCGCAACCTGCAGCGCGTTTGCGCGAAATTCCTTATAACTACACTTCTTTCTCTGACCGTGAAATCGTTATTCGATTCATGGGTGAGGAGCTATGGGGTGTTCTAAACGAATTGCGCGGTGAGCGTAAAACAGGCCGTTCAGCACGCATGTTGTTTGAAGTGTTGGGGGACTTGTGGGTGGTGACGCGTAATCCTTATTTACAGGATGACTTGCTGGAAAATCCTAAACGTCGCAAAGCATTGGTAGACGCTTTACATCATCGTATTGCTGCAATTGATGAGCGGCGAGTGTCTGGCGGGGCAACGGATAGTGCGGGTAACGCAAAAGTTCTGAAATTGGTAGAAGCCGCAAGATTAGCTGTAACCAAATTTGAAGATGACTTTAAGAAAACGGCTAGTCTGCGTAAAAAAGCGCTAAGTAAACTTACAAAAATTACACGTAAAGACAATGTGCGTTTTGATGGTTTGGCGCGTGTTTCACACGTTACAGACGCTACCGATTGGCGCGTGGAGTATCCCTTTGTTGTATTGCATCCTGATACTGAAAAAGAAATCGCAGCTTTAGTGCGTGCCTGTATTGAGTTAGGGCTTACTGTCATTCCGCGTGGCGGTGGTACTGGGTATACGGGCGGAGCGGTTCCGTTAACGCCAATGTCTGCAGTGATCAATACCGAAAAATTAGACCAACATTCTGGTGTGCAAATGCGCACCTTGCCGGGAGTTGCGCGCCAAGTGGCGACCATTGAGTGTGGTGCCGGTGTGGTAACTCGTCGTGCCATGGAGGCTGCGAGTGATGCTGGCTTGGAATTCGCTTGTGATCCAACCTCTGCTGATGCGAGTTGTATCGGTGGTAATGTCTCAATGAATGCGGGCGGGAAAAAAGCAGTGTTATGGGGTACCGCTTTAGATAATTTGGCATCTTGGCGCATGGTGACGCCTGATGCGGAATGGTTAGAGGTTGAACGTTTAGACCATAATCTAGGCAAAATTCATGATATCGAAATGGCGCGTTTTAAAGTGAGTCGCTACGCTGAAGACATGAAAACTTTGTTAGCAGAGCCGGAAATTTTAGAGATTGCAGGACCAAGTTTCCGTAAAGTCGGTTTGGGTAAAGATGTTACCGATAAGTTTTTATCTGGTCTGCCAGGCATTCAAAAAGAGGGTTGCGACGGACTTATTACTTCAGCCACCTTCATTTTGCATCGCATGCCAAAGCATGTCCGTACAATTGCTTTGGAATTTTTTGGCAACGTGTCGAATGCTGTGCCAGCGATTGTTGAGATTAAAGATTATTTAGATGCAACTGCTAAAAAAGACCCGCTTGTATTAATGGCGGGCTTAGAGCACATGGATGAGCGGTATATTAAGGCCGTGGGTTATGCGACTAAAGCAGCTAGACAGCAGCGCCCAAAAATGGTGCTGATTGCTGACATTGCCTCAGATGATGAAAATGCCGTGGGTGAAGCCGCTTCTCATATTGTCCGTTTATGTAATGCGCGTAATGGTGAAGGCTTTATTGCTGTTTCTGCGGAAGCTCGTAAAAAGTTCTGGCTGGACCGTGCCAGAACTGCTGCGATTGCCAAGCACACTAATGCCTTCAAAATTAATGAGGATGTAGTAATTCCATTGCCACGTCTCGGTGATTATTCTGATGGTATTGAGCGCATTAATATTGAGCTATCAATTCAGAATAAATTGGCATTGTTAGATGCGATGCAGACCTTTATTCAAGGTGATTTGCCATTACAGGTGGATGAAGAAGGTAATGCTGATTCTGAAATGGTGAAGAGCAAGCAGGCCATGGCGTTGCAGTTATTGAACGAATTAAGAGCGCGCTGGAGTTTGATTTTAAATAATCTGGATGCACCTGTATCTGCGCTTGGTAAAGCTGGCGATACGCTTAGTCAGTATGAAAATATCTTCCGTGCTGTGCAGTCTTATGACTTACGTATTTCTTGGAAGCGTGAATTGAAGCGTCCGATGGCTGATATTTTCGCTGGACGCGAGTATCAAAAAATTATTGACCGCTGTGATGAGATTCATAAGCATGTGCTCAAAAGCCGCGTATTTGTTGCCTTGCACATGCATGCCGGTGACGGCAATGTGCATACCAATATTCCTGTAAATTCAGATGATTATGAAATGATGCAAGCTGCACATGGTGCGGTTAATCGTGTGATGGCTCTGGCAAAAAGTCTGAATGGCGTGATTTCAGGCGAGCATGGTATTGGTATTACCAAAATGGAGTTTTTGGAACAAGCTACTATTGATAGTTTTACGGCTTACAAAAACAAGGTTGACCCCAATGGGCATTTTAATAAGGGTAAGTTGCTTGCAGGTTCAGGTTTAGACAATGCTTACACGCCAAGCTTTGGCTTGCTAGAGCAAGAGTCGATTATTATGGAACAGTCTGCGATTGGTGATATTGCAGACTCAATTAGTGATTGCCTGCGCTGTGGTAAATGTAAGCCAGTATGTACTACGCATGTGCCGCGTGCGAATTTGCTCTATAGCCCACGTAATAAGATTTTGGGTACATCGTTATTGATTGAGGCTTTTTTATACGAAGAACAAACGCGCCGCGGGATTTCAATTAAACATTTTGATGAGTTTAATGATGTGGCTGACCATTGCACGGTTTGCCATCGTTGCGCTAATCCGTGTCCAGTAGATATTGATTTTGGTGATGTGTCGATTGCTATGCGTAACTTCCTGCGCGAGCAAGGGCAAAAGCAGTTTAATCCAGGCACTGCAGTAGGTATGGCATTCCTAAATGCGAAAGACCCAGCAACAGTAAAAATGCTACGTGCGGTGATGATTGGTTTTGGTTATAAAGCACAAAGTTTTGCGCATACATTAGCCAAGAAATTTGGTTTATTGAAAGATAAAATAAGACCGCCAGCGACAGTAGGTAAGCCCGAATTGAAGGCGCAGGTGATTCATTTTATCAATCGCCCTATGCCGAAAAAAATGCCAACCAAAACTTCCCGTGCTTTGCTGGGGATCGAAGATGACAGCATGATTCCTGTGATTCGCAATCCGCAAAAAGTCACAGAAGATTCTGAAGCAGTGTTTTATTTTCCTGGTTGCGGCTCAGAACGTTTGTTTTCGAATGTAGGGCTTGCAACACAAGCCATGTTGTACGAAGTGGGTGCTATTACTGTGTTACCACCCGGATATTTGTGTTGTGGTTATCCGCAAACGGCGAGTGGCAACCATGATAAAGGTCATGCGATTACCACAGATAACCGAGTGTTATTCCATCGCGTAGCCAATACATTGAATTACCTAGATATTAAAACGGTGATTGTGTCTTGCGGCACCTGTATGGACCAGCTACAAAAATATGAGTTTGAGAAGATATTCCCGGGATGTCGCTTGCTTGATATTCATGAGTACCTAATGGAAAAAGATATGCGATTGGAAGGTGTGAGTGGTACGCGTTACATGTACCACGACCCATGCCATAGTCCTATGAAAACTTATAAGCCATTGGAAGTAACCAACACACTGATGGGTGTTGATGTGCAGTTGAATGATCGTTGTTGCGGTGAGAGTGGAACGTTTGCTGTAGCGCGTCCTGATATTGCTACTCAAGTTAAAATGCGTAAACAGGAAGAGCTTGCAAAAGGCATGGCAAAAATGGGGTTGACTGTAGGTGCGCCAGAAGAAGATGTGAAGATTTTGACTTCATGCCCAAGTTGCTTGCAAGGTTTAGCGCGCTATGGCGATGATACTGGCATTGAAGCCGATTACATTGTGGTCGAGATGGCTAAGCATCTACTCGGTAAGAATTGGATGCAGGACTATGTGGAAAAAGTGAATCAGGGTGGTGTTGAAAAAGTGTTGTTGTAGTTTTGTTTAAAATGGCAAAAACAACGCGGTAGCTAAATTTTGCATCACTCGTGAAAGAAGTCGTTCTGATTTTTCGGCTAAGGTAATGGCATATAGATCAGTTCGACCTATCATTTTTCCAAATTCGCGCTCAAAAGATAAATTTTTCTCTTTCTCATTCATCTCATTAGTCAGCAGGTAAAGATTGCCTGCTGCGTTGCGTGAATTCGAAAGCTTCCATGCCGCAATTTCAATGTTTCTTGCGACGTTGTAAATACGTTGTGGATCTACGCTATCAGTAAAGTAAAAGTCTGTTTTTCCGCCATGAGCTTTGATTAACATGGTTTGTAAGCCCACAATGAATGCTAAAACGCGGTCACCTTGATAGTCTGCTTTAAAAGCCAAGAAAATCGCTTCGGTATCTTGTAGATTGTTGATAGATTCAAACTTGTAGTGATGTTGTGCTGCGCCATCTAACACCCAGGTTGCCATTTTTTCAGCGCTATCTGACGTGCTTTTTTCTAGCTCGTGTGGATTACGTTTGTATAGCTTAATCATCAGTGTACGCAGGCTTTCAGTATTCTCTCTAACCTCAACGTCTGTAATTCGATCGAAATCAGTTTTGGCTAATTGATTCAGAGCGCTTCTATCTTGTTGTTCTGGCACCATTTTTTTTGTTGGCATGGTGCCGCTAGTCGTACATGCAGATAGAAAATTCAACAATAAGAAAGCAAAAACAATACGATTAAAATGAGTCATCTTAAGTTGCAGTGATTTGTTTTTGCACAATACGTGTTTGGGGGAAGATCTCGCTGAAAGTGCTGCCAATCCCAAGTTCGCTAGTGATTTCAAGTCTAGCTTGATGGCGAGTAAGTATATGTTTGACAATAGCTAGGCCTAGACCTGTGCCGCCTGTTTCACGGCTACGACCGCGATCAACACGATAAAAACGTTCTGTGAGTCTGTCGATATGTTTTTGTTCAATACCGATACCATTATCACTTACGCTAAAAATGGCATGATTGCCACGCATGCCCCAGTAAATATTAATTTTCCCACCGTCTGGTGTGTAACGGATTGCATTGCTAATCAAATTGCTCATGGCACTTTGCAGTTCATCTCTGGCGCCAAGCAAGTTAAATTGAGGGTCAATTTCAGCAGTAATCTGATGCTTGCCTAGACTGAGAGATTTTGCGTCATTAATCATCATATTGATAAATGGGCTAATTTCAATTTCTGAGTTTTCAGGCGCTTGCACGTTGCTTTCAATATGCGATAGCGTTAATAAATCCTCAATTAAGTGCCGCATGCGCGAAGTTTGATTAAGCATCATGTCAAAGTAGTTACGTGTGCTATCAGGTATAGCGCCTTCCATGTCCATTAAGGTTTCAATAAAACCGCCAACAACGGTCAGAGGGGTGCGAAGTTCGTGTGAGACATTGGCAATAAAGTCTCTGCGCATCGCTTCTATTCTTTCTAGCTTGGTAATGTCTTTGCAAATGAGTAGTTTTTGCTTAGAGCCAAAAGCAATGAGTTGAATTTCAAGCGTAGTGTCAGCGCGTCGCCATGAGTTTAGTTTAATGGATTCGGAATGCTCTTGCGCATATAAGTAGCGCACAAAGTCGGTATTGCGTACAACGTAGTTAATCGGTTGATCAACATCCTGCTTCGAGTTTAAGCCTAAAAGTGCTTCAGCTGGAGGATTACACCATTCGATTTCATTGTTTTCATTTAAGACTACAACGCCATCAGGTAGAGCGTTAGCAGCGTGGCGAAAGCGGCTGAGTGTGGTGTTGAGTTGTGTTTGGTTGCGGGAGTGGCGGCGATATACTTGATAAAGATTGTCAAACACCTCTTCCCATGCACCGCTGCCATTTGGAATGTCGTTTAGTATGGGCTTTTTTAGCCACTGCTTGAGTTGGTGTAGCCAGTATAGATGGCTGACTAAATACGTTGTAACACCAATGGAGAAAATTAGAAGTGCAGCAGTTGCACTAAAGCCCGCCCAAACAATAAGGCAAGTGATGGTGAGCGTTAAGCCTAGCCAAAAAGCATTCCAACGGAGATCTTGCACGATTCAAGGTCTTTTTAAAAATGTGCCTTATTATAACTAGGTTTCAATAGCAACTTGGCACGAATTGTTCTTAAAAGTTACTCTATAGATAAACGATAACCTGCGCCGCGTACAGTTTGAATAAGATCTTCATGGCCAGACATCGAAAGTGCGTTTCTTAAGCGGCGAATATGAACGTCAACGGTGCGATCTTCAACAAACACACGGTCGCCCCATACTTTGTCCAGTAATTGGCTGCGCGTATGCACACGCTCAGGATTAGTCATAAAAAAGTGCAGTAATCTAAATTCGGTTGGACCTAAATCTATGGTTTTTTTATTGCCAGTGACACGGTGTGTAATCGGGTCAAGACGTAAGCCGCTCAATTCGATGGGGTCGTCAGTCATTTGTGGTGCGCGACGACGCAATACTGCTTTAATTCGAGCATTCAGTTCTCTCGGGCTGAATGGCTTGGTTACATAATCATCTGCACCAACTTCCAAGCCGCGAACTTTGTCATATTCCTCACCACGTGCAGTGAGCATAATGATGGGAATTGATTTGGTCAGAGAGTCAGCTTTTAATTTTCGCGCAAATTCCAAGCCGTTCATGCTGGGTAACATCCAGTCAAGCAAGATTAAATCTGGAATGGTTTCACGCATTAGGTCTTGTGCATGTTCGGCGCTGAGTGCACGCATGGCATTATGGCCTGCTTGTGTGATGTTTAAGGCGAGTAACTCTTGAATTGCGGGTTCGTCTTCGACGATTAATATGTTTGCGGGCATATTTTTCCTAAGATTCTTTAGTTTTTTAAGGTCTCAAGTTTATGACTTAAATATGACATATTCGTGA
This sequence comes from uncultured Methylotenera sp., assembly GCA_964422015.1. GTDB lineage: Bacteria > Pseudomonadota > Gammaproteobacteria > Burkholderiales > Methylophilaceae > Methylotenera. The sequence continues at coordinate 14,813 of CAYQZK010000010.1, read as the reverse complement.
CAAAAATTAAACTCTTTCGAGTTTGACATAAAGTCTTGTTTAAATATTAAAAAATATCGATCAACATTGGGTTTTAGCACTGCTTACTTGCCAATTTTATTGATATATAAATCCATCTTTAAGCTGTTATAATTTGATTGGAATAGATCCTAATAAAAGATAAATCCGAAAAGGCGCTCATGGCAGGGTTTTTATCAAAAGAACGTATTACGGCACATGCTAATTACAATCGCTGGTTGGTTCCGCCAGCCGCATTGGCTGTGCATTTGTCAATTGGTATGGCTTACGGCTTCAGTGTGTTTTGGAAGCCGTTGGGCAATGCCTTGGTCGGCGAAGACGGTAAGCCATTGGCCGCATGTGCAGCTGGAGCAACAACGTTCGCTGACAAGATGTCGGGTACGGCAAAGGCATTGTTTGCGACAGACTGCAATTGGACGCAGTTTGATTTGGGCTGGATGTACACTTTGTTTTTTGTTTTATTGGGCTGCTCTGCTGCACTTTGGGGTGGTTGGCTTGAGCGTGAAGGTCCACGCAAGGCTGGTTTGGCTTCGACCTTCTTGTGGTGTGGAGGCCTATTAATTTCTGCCTATGGTATTTACGTTCATCAGTTGTGGATGATGTGGTTGGGTGCAGGGGTGATTGGCGGTATTGGGTTGGGTTTAGGATATATATCACCAGTTTCTACTCTCATTAAATGGTTTCCAGATCGTCGCGGCATGGCAACAGGTATGGCGATTATGGGTTTTGGCGGTGGCGCGATGATAGGTTCGCCACTAGCGGCTAAACTGATGACTTACTTTGCTACGCCGACAAGTGTGGGAGTTTGGCAGACGTTTGTGGTATTGGCATGTGTTTATTTTGTATTTATGTTGGGTGGCTCTTTAGGATATAGAGTGCCTTCAGTGGGATGGAAGCCCGTAGGCTGGATACCGCCTGTAGCAGAAAATAACGTAATGATCGCTTCGCGCCATGTACATTTAAAGAATGCGCATAAAACACCACAGTTTTGGTTGTTGTGGATTGTCTTGTGTATGAATGTTTCAGCTTGTATTGGTGTGATTGGCGCTGCTGCACCAATGTTGCAAGAAACATTTGGTGGTGCGCTGGTTGGTCAGGTAGGTGTAGGTTTCGCTGATATCAAAAAAGACGAAGCACTCACTGCCGCCGCCGCCGCTGTAGGGGCCGGCTTTGTGGGGTTAATTTCACTATTTAATATTTTTGGTCGTTTTGCTTGGGCAACATCTTCAGATAAATTGGGGCGCAAGCGGACTTATTACATTTTCTTTATTCTAGGTGCGATGATGTATTGCGCTGCCACCTATGTCGCGGGCTTTAAATCATTGGCGCTTTTTGTGGCCTCTTTTTGTGTGATTGCGTCTATGTATGGCGGAGGGTTTGCCACGATTCCTGCCTATTTGGCAGATATGTTCGGCACTCAATTTGTAGGTGCGATTCATGGTAGGTTGCTGACTGCTTGGTCGACAGCGGGTATTTTAGGGCCTGTGGTAGTGAATTATATGCATGACACTCGCTTAGAGGCAGGTGTACCGTTTGATCAAATTTATGGGCCTATTTTTATAGCGCTGGCTGGGTTGATGGCCGTGGGTTTTGCGGCTAACTTTTTTGTAAAACCTGTAGCAGATAAATATTATATGACTGACGTGGAGTTGGCTGATGTGCGTAAGCAGGCGCATGAGGGCTCGGCAAGTGCGATCGTGAAAGATATTGATGCTAAGAGTATGTCAAATGCTTCAATGGTTTTGTTTTTAGTGTGGGCTTTAGTGTTGGTACCTATTAGTTATGGAGTTTGGAGTACCGTGCAAAAAGCGTGGACATTGTTTCATTAAGGTTGATTAGAGTTAAAGTAATTTTGAAAAGTGCTTATTAAGGAAATTAAGGCGTGAGAGAAATAGAAACGAATCTAAATGGTACTGGAATGCAAATTGGTGTTGTGCTGTCTAGGTTTAATAGTGATATTGGCGATGGATTATTGAGCGCTTGTAAAAGTGAATTATTGAAACTGGGTGTTGCAACAGATGATATTACGATTGCAACGGTGCCAGGTGCATTAGAAACACCATTAATTTTGCAATCTATGGCATTAAGTGGGGAGTTTGATGCGCTTATCGCTTTGGGGGCAATTATCCGTGGTGAGACGTATCATTTTGAAGTTGTTGCAAATGAATCTGCACGAGGTATCTCTGAGGTGCAGTTGAATACTGGTGTTCCAGTTGCGAATGCAGTACTCACTACAGAAGATGACGATCAGGCAATTGCACGTATGCATATTAAAGGTGCGGAGGCTGCGCAGGTGGCTGTTGAAATGGCGAATTTGGTTAGAGAATATGAACGAAAAGAGTAAGTCGGAGATTAAGAAATCTGAACAAGAGCCAGTAGTCACAAGCTTGCTTTCTGAAAACTCTGCTGAAAAAAAAGCGAGTAATAGAAAGGTGGGCTCTAAAAAAAGTGGTAGTCAGAATCGTAGAAAATCGCGTGAATTAGTATTGAAGGCGGTTTATCGCGGAATGTTAAATCAGTCAGAGTTGACGGCCGTTTTTCGTGATATGACTGATGATCCTGATTATAAAAAAGCAGATGAAATCTACTTTAAGCAGTTATTAGAGTCTGTTACCAAGCATGTTGAGGCGATTGATCAGAGTCTTGCGAGCTTTATTGATAGAACTCTTGCTGAGTTAAGTCCGATAGAGCATGCCATATTACGCATTTCAGGTTGTGAGTTGCTGTTTGATTTGAGTATTCCATATCGCGTTGCGATTAATGAGGGTGTGGAGTTAGCTAAGACTTACGGTGGTACTGATGGGCATAAGTACATTAATGGTGTTTTAGATAAGATGGCTGCGGAAGTAAGGGCATCTGAGGTAAAAGATACCAAAAGTTAGTTGATGGATAGAACGCATTTGTGGCTTTAACTTGTTAAACCTTTGACTAAAGTGCGATTCGAATAGCAGGAAGAATGATGGCAAAGCTTATTCTAACTTTAGATAATACAATTTTGGGTGAATACCCAATTGTAAAAGCTCGCACAATGATTGGTCGCCGCTCTGTTAGTGATATTCATTTGGATCATCTGGCTGTCAGCGGTGAACATGCGGCTATATTGCAAATTGGTCAAGATTATTATTTAGAGGATATTAATAGTACCAACGGTACGCGCATTAATGGCACTCTTATTAAGAAGCATCTCATGCAGCATAATGAGGTTGTCGAGATTGGTCGGTATAAGCTTAGATTTTTGTCTGAGCAAGCATCAAATCATGAAAGTCAAAATCCAACATCATCTGGTATTGACGATCTCGCTAGTAAGCCACAAGGTCAAGTTGAAGCTAGCCTAGCTAATGCCCAAGAGAATAATGCGCCACCTTTACCAAAGATAGTTGATGTAACTGAGTCTCAAGGGCTGGATATCTTGCTAGCCAAGGTTAAAGTATTAAATGGTTCAAATTCAGGTCGTGAACTGACTATCAATAAAGCAATGACGACTTTAGGAAAAGTAGGTTCGCAAGTGGCTGTCATTACTAAAAGGCCTCACGGTTACTTTATCTCGCATATTGAGGGCAAGGTTTTTCCATTGTTGAATGGAACCTCCATTGGCTCTCAGTCAGTTGCACTCCACTCACAGGATGTGATTGAGTTGGCAGGGGTAAAAATGGAGTTTAGTTTGAGTAGTGTAGAATGATTTTAAGTAAGATGCGAACTCGGTTGCAATTTAATTTTGTAGGCTCTACTTATGAAAAACCTTAAATCCAATCAGTTGCTACAGCGCTTAGATCGCCTTAATGCGATAGGGGTGGCACTTTCTGCTGAGCGCGATAATAAACGGCTTCTTGAAATGATTTTGCTAGGTGCAAAAGAGATTGCAAATGCAGATGGCGGTACGATTTATACTGTTACTGAAGATAATGGCCTTAAGTTTGAAATTATGAGTAACTCCACTCTGAATATAGAGATGGGGGGTACAACCGGCAAGGAAATTCCATTCCCGCCACTGCGTATGTTTTTAGATGATGGCAAACCAAATTTAACTACCGTGGCAGTTTATGCAGCTTTAAATGAGAAAACTGTCAATATCGAAAATTCTTACTTAGAGCAGGATTTTGATTTTAGCGGTGCACGTAAATTTGATGAAAGAACAGGGTATCGATCACAGTCATTTTTGACTATTCCCATGAAAAATCATGAGGCAGAGGTAATCGGCGTTCTGCAGCTTATCAATGCAATTGATGTTGATAGTAAAGAAATTATTCCTTTCTCGAATGAAATTCAAAGTTTGGTCGAGTCGCTTGCATCACAGGCTGCTGTGGCAATGACCAATCACAATTTAATCGAAGGGCTGAAAGGCTTATTTGAAGCATTTATTGAGCTTATGGCCGAGGCGATTGACCAAAAGTCGCCCTATACAGGCGGACATTGTCGACGTGTTCCTGAGCTTACTTTATTGCTGGCTCAGGCTGCAATTGACACCAAAACAGGGCCGCTTGCAGACTTTAACTTAACTGAAAAAGAGTTTTACGAGCTGAAGATTGCAGGTTGGCTTCATGATTGTGGCAAGGTCACTACGCCTGAATCCGTGATGGATAAGCCAACTAAATTATCTGCTATTTTTGATCGTATTCAGTTGATTGAACAACGTTATGAGTTACTTAAAAAACAAGCAGAATGTGAGTTCTTGAATAAACAGCTAGCTGCGTTAAGTAAGGGAGATCAGCAAGATTTTTCTGCGCAAGAGGCCAGCCTAAGTGCATTTAAGACTAAGTGCGATGATGACTTAGACTTCTTGCGGCGCTCTAATATGGGCGGTGAGTTTATGACGGAAGCTGATTTGCAGCGTATTAATGATGTTGCGGCTATGAGTATTGTTGATGCGCATGGTCAGGCTCAACCATTTTTGACTGCAGATGAGGTGTATAACCTTAAAATTTCTCGAGGCACTTTAACCGCAGAAGAGCGGGAGATCATTAATAATCATATTGTTGTCACGATTAGTATGTTGGAATCATTGCCTTATCCTAAAGCATTGAAACGAGTTCCAGAGTACGCTGGCGGGCATCATGAGCGTATGGATGGTAAGGGTTATCCTAGAGGGTTGAAGCGTGAAGAGATGTCGATTCCGGCTCGAGTAATGGGTATTGCTGATATTTTTGAAGCATTGACCGCAAAAGATAGGCCTTATAAAAATGCAAAAACATTGTCAGAGTCTCTGTTTATTTTAGGCAAGATGAAGCTAGACAATCATGTTGATCCAGATTTGTTTGATATATTCATTCGAGAAAAAATTTATCTGAAATACGCTCAAAAATTCTTAGAACCTGAGCAAATAGATGAGGTTGATGAGAGCAAGATACCAGGATATCAACCCTAGCTTATTATTGCGCAGTATCCAGGCTCACAGTTCTGCAGCCTTTAGCATCAAGCATTAAATAGCTGCCTTGTTCGTACCAGTCACCTAATACCCATCGTGTGATTTCGTGACCGTCAATTTTAATTTGATGCTTATCTGGTCTGTGAGTGTGGCCGTGTATCAATAATTCTGGATAGTGATAGTCTGCAAGAAGTTGAAGCAAAGTATCAGGATTAACGTCCATAATGACCGCTGATTTATGGGATTTTTCTTGATCGCTAAGCATTCTGATGTTTTCGATTTGCTGTTTTCTTGTCTGTAGTGGTTGGCTTAAAAAATTGGCTTGCCATTGTGGATCTCTCACTTGCAGGCGAAATTTTTGATAAGCAATATCATCGGTGCACAAAGCATCGCCATGGCTGAGTAACACGCTTTTACCATAAAGGTTGACCATTGTTGGGTCTTGCAATAGCGTGATCTTTGCTTCACTGCAGAAACTTTCAGTAATAAGTAAGTCTCTATTACCATGCATAAAGTAAACGGCAACTCCTGCAGAAGACAGGGTGCTTAATGCGAGGATGATGGATTGTGTATGCGCGTCAGAAATATCATCATCACCAGCCCAATACTCAAATAAATCACCAAGAATATAGAGTGAGCTCGCATTGATGGCTGTTTTTTGTAAGAAATCTAAAAATGCTAGTGTGATATATGGGCGATTGGCACATAAATGCAAGTCTGAAATGAACAAAGCAAAACTCTCTGAGCTTTGCTTTGTTTGGTTTTCGTTGTTTTGCATCACTAATTGGAGTAGCTAATAACTACGATTAGCTACTTTAGAAATTAGCAACGAGTTGCTTTTTCAATAATGACATTTTCAACAGGTACGTCTTGATGACCCTTGCGATTGGTTGTGGCTACTTGTCTAATTTTATCGACAACATCCATGCCCTCGGTTACCTTGCCAAATACACAATAACCCCAACCGCTCCCAGTTGGTGCAGTGTGATTAAGGAAATCGTTGTTTGCCGCATTGATAAAGAATTGGCTACTGGCTGAGTGCGGTGCAGATGTACGCGCCATGGCAATAGTGTATTTGTCGTTAGCCAAACCGTTATCAGCTTCATTTTTAATTTCATCAGCGGTTTCTTTTTGCGTCATTGAGGTGTCAAAGCCGCCACCTTGAATCATAAAGTTACCAATAACACGGTGAAAAATAGTGCCATCGTAAAAACCGTTATCTACATATTGCAAAAAGTTAGCTGTAGTAATTGGGGCTTTTTCTGCATTGAGCTCTAGAGTAATTTCGCCAAAATTTGTAAGTAGTTTAACCACAAGAAATCCTTAATAAAATGAATGTAATAAAGTTGTTTTGAACTTTGCTCAGCTAAAGGGCTTGAGCGTTTAGTTTTATGGAATGAATAATAATTGGTGACTTAGGTACATCGCTGTAAGGGCCTTTGTAACTAGTAGGCGTAGAGGCGATTTCACGCACGACATCCATACCTTTCAGCACTCGACCAAATACGCAGTAACCAATGAGATCAGGGTCTGGGCTTTGATAGTTGAGAAACTGATTGTTCTCTAAGTTAATAAAAAACTGTGAAGTAGCAGAGTTAGGGTTTGATGTTCTAGCCATGGCGATTGTGCCCACTTCATTGAGTAAACCATTGCTAGATTCATTCACAATAGGGTCGCGGGTTTGCTTTTCGTCCATATTGGCAGTAAATCCGCCGCCCTGAATCATGAATCGGTTAATAACACGATGGAAAATGGTATCTTTATAAAACCCAGCTTTTACGTATTGCATGAAGTTTTCTACAGTTTTAGGTGCTTTTTCTGGGTAAAGCTCTATAACAAAATTACCGCGATTGGTTTCAACGGTAATGAGTGGGTTGGCTGCTATGGCTGGTTGGCTTACTAGTGCTACCGTTAGTAGGATAAAAGCAAGAAGTTGACGCATGATGTTCCTTAAAGTGAAAGATGGTTTAGTCTACCTAAACTGCACCCTCATAAATAATTTTCCAAGTGTTATTTTCATTAATCCAGTATTGGCGCTTTTGCATTTTGTTGCTGAGTGTGGGGCTTGTGAAGTCTTGTTTAAAATCAACAACTACTAATTTTTGATCAGAGTTTGGGTATGCAAACATGCTAATGTCAGACAGTTCAATTTCAACTTTGGGTTTGCTGGCTTGTACTCGATACTTATGATCAGCCCATTGTTGATATTTAATGCCATTGCTAGAGAAGTTCTGTGAGTAATGTGCAAGATACTTGGCTGTGTCTTGTGATCTCCAGTCATTTAGCCATTTATTAATTTCGCTTTTTAAGGCTAATTTCTCATCCATTGTTGTGTCGGTATCTAACCATTTAAGGTTGTTTGCAATAATGACAGGCGTTTTGCCTGTTTGCAGAATAGGGGCTAAAGATTTTAAGTCTTGGTTAGTTAATACTACACAACCGTCGCTGGCGCGCGGTGGGCGGCTATAGGTGTTGCTGGGTGTGCCATGCAACCAAATACCAGAGCCACTTCTATTGTGCTGAATGTCCCATTCGTTGGGGTAGTTGAGCGGGTAAGCACCATCGCCATACATGTCTGCCAGTGGTTGCGTTAATTTCTGTTTTGCAAAATAAACACCAATAGGTGTGCGCTTGTCGCCTTCGGTTTCTTTTTCAACCCCATTTCTGCCAACAGTAATGTAATAGTCGCTGACGTAACTTAGATTTTCGCCATTATTTTTGTATAGATACAGGCGAGATTTGTCGGTGTCCACGACTATTACATGGCTTTGATCTTCATTGGGTGAAAGAAGCAGGTCTGGGGTTTTATTGATATTCTTTTTAGATAAATAATGCTCAATGCGAACTCTTGCTTCATTTTGTAAATCACCAACTGCTTCAGATGGGTTGTTATCTGCGCTACCAAAAGATTGAAGATATTTACCTTGCGCCATCAGTAGATCGCCTCGCACCAAGTGAGCTAGCTTGAAGTTTGGTGTCGTGCGTAAAAGCTGATCTATGGTGCTTAGGGCCTCTTGGTTTTTACCTTGAGTGATTTCTAATAAGCTTTTTGCCAGCAAGTTCTCAGCGACATCTGAAGCGACGCTTGCGACGTCACTTAAAGATGGCTTATTGAATAAATTGCTAAAGCTGAAACGATTTACAGCAGTTGCATTCCATGGCAACAAGGTAATTGCTGCCAGAAGTGCATAGGTTAAACCTTTATTAACTGTAAACACGCAGTAAATACCCTAAATTAGTTACTAGCAATTTCTTGTTGAATATACCAATTATCACCATCTTTTTTCATAACCAATGTTTTAGTGGTGCGGATTGGTTTGCCATCAGCGCGGTAAGATTGTTTAAATGTAACTTTGGCATTACTCTCATCAATCACGTTGATTTTCATTTTAGAAATTTCGATGCTGATTTTTGATGGACGTGTAATGCGTTCACGACGTTGTTCTTCCCAAGCTTTACGGCTTTCACCTTTTGCAGGGGTAAAGCTTGCACCGTAGCTTGCAAAGTATTTATCTAGATTTTTTGCTGCCCATGCTTGTGACCAAGTATTCACTGCATTAGTTAATGCTTCATTAGCAGACTTAGCGTTAGTAGGAGTTGTGCTTGTTTTTTCAGTAAGAGCTTCAGGTTTTTTGTTGTCAGCCGGGCGAGCCGAACTTGTTGCTTTAGCAGGTTCTTTTGCTGCAATGGTTGTTTTGTTCCCAGTGCCAAACAAGTCTTTGATGAGTGATAGTTTGCCTTGAGCGCGCGTATTGCCGTTATCTAGTTGTAAGGCTTTGTCATAGGCTTCTGAAGCCATGCGGGCATAAATATCTCCCAAGTTTTCATGGGCGGTTGCGTAGCTTGGGTGTGTTTTTATTGCAGTTTCAAGTGCTTTTCTAGCTTTATCAAACTGGCCTTGATCAGCATAAAGTACCGCAAGGTTGTTATATGGCTCAGGCAGGTTTGGAAATTTTTCAGTAACATCAGTGAAGGTTCTGATTGCCTCATCACGACGACCTTGTTCTGCCAATAAAACGCCTTTCATAAATAGTGCTTGAGCATTCTTTGGGTTGGCTGCGATGTAGGCATTTACCTTGTCTAAGGCAGCAACGCCTTGTCCTTGATCTGCCATCTGTGAAATATCTTTAAGCTCATCTGCGTGTGCAGGGGATAACAATAAGCTGGCAGATAAAATCCAAGCAAACTTTGTCATGGCTGGGGCTAGAGACGCAATAAAATTATTCATTGTGATATACTTTTTGTAGTGAGCAAGATAAAACGTAATTCTATCAATAGCCTAAGTAACCTCCAATAGCTCATTTGGGTTTACGACGATATATTTCACTAAACAGTCTTGATGCCTACACAAAGTTAAAATTAGGCAAAGCCAAACTATTCAATAACAGTTAATTAACCATGTTAAAAATTTACAATACCCTCGCCCGAGAAAAGCAAGCATTTACGCCAATTGTTGCAGGAAAAGTCAGCATGTATGTGTGTGGCATGACGGTTTATGATTTTTGCCACTTAGGCCATGCTCGCGTGATGGTGGTGTTTGATATGGTGAACCGCTGGCTACGTGCGAGTGGATACGATGTAACTTATGTGCGTAACATCACTGATATTGATGACAAAATCATTAAACGAGCCAATGAAAATAACGAAACCATTGCGCAGTTAACGCAACGTTTTATTGATGCGATGGATGAAGACTCTGCCAAGCTAGGCGTGATGCGTCCTGATATTGAGCCAAAAGCCACAGAGTTTGTGGAAGGCATGATTAAGATGATTGCTGCGCTTATTGAAAAAGGCTTTGCTTATACTGCAGCTAATGGCGATGTGTTTTATGCCGTGAATAACTTTGAAGGTTATGGCAAGTTATCTGGTAAATCGCTAGAAGACTTACGTGCTGGCGAGCGCGTAGAAGTTGATTCTTTTAAAAAAGACCCGATGGACTTTGTATTATGGAAAGCAGCAAAACCTAATGAGCCGAGTTGGGATTCTCCTTTTGGAGGCCCAAGTGGCGGCAAGGGTCGCCCAGGTTGGCATATTGAATGTTCAGCCATGAGTTCGCATCATTTAGGTCAGCATTTTGATATTCATGGTGGCGGACAGGATTTACAGTTTCCGCATCATGAAAATGAAATTGCTCAATCTGAAGCTGCGCATAGTCATGATGGCAAGCCTTGCCAGATGGTTAATTACTGGATGCATAACGGTTTTGTTCGTGTTGATGATGAAAAGATGTCTAAGTCCTTAGGTAACTTTTTCACTATTCGTACGGTGTTAGAGAAATATGATGCAGAAGTTGTGCGCTTTTTTATTTTACGGGCACATTATCGTAGCCCGCTTAATTACAGTGATCAGCATTTGGACGATGCAAAACTTGCTTTGACACGTTTGTATACAGCGCTACGTGGATTGAAAGTTCCAGATGTAAGTATTGATTGGTCGCAACCACAAGCTGTCAGCTTTAAGGCCGCAATGGATGATGATTTCAACACGCCAGAAGCGATGGCGGTATTGTTTGATTTAGCCAATGAAGTGAATAAAACTAAGTCCTTAGAAGCTGCTGGGCTACTTAAAGCGTTGTCAGGGCTGTTAGGGTTATTACAACGTGACCCTGATACTTATTTGCAAGGTGAAAGCTTGCCGGGCGACTCAATCAATGTGGATGCGTTAATTTTGCAGCGTAATGATGCAAAAAAAGCGAAGAATTTTGCTGACGCTGATCGTATTCGCAAAGAGCTCGCTGATGCAGGTATTGTGTTGGAAGATACGCCGCAAGGTACTATTTGGCGGCGAGCTTAAATTTTATTTAAGCAACTAATCTAATTCGTCAACGGTATCAACGATTGCGGCATAAAGGTCGCGGGTAGATGCAATTGCGCCATCCTGTACCTCCTGTGCTGACAACACTTTACCATTTTCTGCCTGTAGGGGGCGAGTGGCTGTAGCACTTGCAACTACTGTTACAAAATAACCAAGATTAAAACCGCCATGTGCGGTTGAATTAATACACATGTGTGTCATAAACCCAGCCAGTACAATATTTTTGATATCTAATGCTTTTAGTTGCTGATCTAAATCAGTAGCAATAAATGAATTCGGGTAGTTTTTGGTAATCACAGGCTCTCCGGCAATGGGCGCTAGCTCATTACAAATAGCACCAATTTCTGCAGAAACGTCGTAAGGTGAGCCGGGTCCTGCATCATGCTGGATATGAATAACTGGTATTCTGAGACTTCTGGCTTTTGTTAGCAACTTACTAGCCTCCGATATGGCAGCCTCTACGCCAGTTAACTGCATCAGGCCTTTTCTATAGGTGTTTTGGCAGTCGATCATCACTAAGGCAGATTCTTTTAACGGCATGGGAGTTAAACCCAAGCCAACAATTTCACGCAAAGTTTTCGATGCTTCAGCCATAATATTTTCCTAAAATCAAATTAGTAAGTGGGCAAAAATATTGAATCTGTATTAGTGATCATACTTTGACGCAGCAAGTTAGAAATTTTTTATTTAATACAAACAGACCTAACCTGCTTCATATCTGTAATGCCCTGTAATACCTTTTCAATGCCGTCCTGCTTCAAAGTGCGCATTCCATCGTCAAGTGCAGTTGCAAACATTTCGGCAACTCGCGCGTGTTCTTGGATGTTTTTTTTCACTGCATCGGTGCCTTCCATGAGCTCATGTAAACCCACGCGCCCTTTGTAGCCCGTGTTGTTGCACTTCTCACAGCCTGTGGGTTTGTACAAGGTGAGCTGACCTTTATCGTTGCCAAATGATTGTGTCCAGCGTTGATAAATGGCTTTGTAGCTGCCTTCAGGGTCTTTTTTCCAGCTATTAGTATTTTTTAGCTCCTCGCAATATTCGTTGAGCATGCCTTTAATTTCTGCGGTATCTGGGGTGTAAGGTTTTTTGCAGTCACACAGACGCTTACCTAAACGTTGAGCCAATATACCAAGTAAGGCATCGGCAAAGTTAAAGGGGTCCATGCCCATGTCTAAAAGCCGTACGATAGATTCAGGTGCACTGTTAGTGTGCAGTGTTGCGAACACTAGATGCCCGGTGAGTGAGGCCTCAATACCCGTTGAAACGGTTTCTTTGTCGCGCATTTCACCTACCATAATCACATCGGGGTCGGCACGTAGAAAAGCTTTCATGACAGTAGCAAAATCCAGCCCAGCTTTTTTATTCACCTGTACTTGTCGCAGGCCTTTTTGAGTGATTTCAACGGGATCTTCTGCTGTCCATATTTTAGTGTCAGGTGTGTTGATATGTCCTAAGGCTGAGTGCAAAGTGGTGGTTTTACCTGAGCCTGTTGGGCCGCACACGAAGAATAAGCCATAGGGTTTAGCAATGAGTTCTTTGAGTTTTTTGTTGTTCCAGTCTGATAGGCCAAGCTTATCTAGCGGAATAGGTTTACCCGCCGCTAAAATACGCATGACAATGTCTTCCATGCCGCCAGCAGAGGGAATGGTAGCTACACGTAATTCAATGTCTAATGGGCCATATTTTTTGAATTTGATCTTGCCATCCTGTGGTCTGCGTTTTTCGGAGATATCTAAATCGCACATGATTTTAATGCGCGCAGTGAGTGCATTGCGATAGCTTGGAGGTACTTCGATGTAATTGACTAGGGACCCGTCTTTGCGGAAACGAATTTCCGTTTTGCCTTTTTCAGGATAGGGTTCAATGTGAATATCAGAGGCGCCTTGGTTGTAGGCGTCAATAATGATTTTATTAACGAGTTTAACGAGTTCGTTATCCGCGGCGGCGCTTACATCTTCGGCAGCTAGACCGTAGTCTTCATCGTCCTCACCCATGACAGATAGAATGTCGCCAATATCGCCGCTAGAGCTGGCAGCGCCATAAAACTGGACGACAGTGTTAATGAAGTCTTGTTGCAGGCAGACTCGGTAAGCGATTTTTGTATGGCGTGGAAAGATATGGCTCACAATGCGCGAAGCTTTAATGCGCTCGGGATCCGGCGTTAAGATTACTAGGCCGTCGATATTAGTTTCATCAATGGGTAGCCAGCCATTTTCTTCTACATATTCCTGTTTAAGATTTTTCAGTAAATCAATGGGTTTGATGCGATCGGGTTTGTATGGCTCGTAAGGCGTATCAAAAAAGCTGGATAGTGAGCTACCAATAGCTGCAGGCTTGACTTGAAATTCAGTGATGAGTATGGTTTCTAGATCTTTGTTTTTCTTACGCGCGGAGCGTTGTGCAAGTTCTAATTCATCGTTAGATAAATGCCCGTTACTGACTAGTCCGCTAAATTTTGTTTTGATAGCACCGGTGTTGGTTTGGCGCTGATTTAGTGCAATAGCTAGTGTTTTGGCTAATTCCGTAGCGCCTTCTTCGGCCATGCTATGGAAAGGTAGGCCAGACAGGGTGTTGATGATTTGTACTACCCCCATCAAGCGCTGATTATCTGTATTGACTATAGGGAAGACTAGCATCTGCTTTGCGCGGAAGCCGGTTTTTTTATCTACTTCTTTTAAAAATTTGATCTGTGGGCTAATCGCATGCAAGGCAGCGTCGTCATAGACGTCTTTGATATTAAGAAGTACTTTGTTGGACGCTACATAGCCGGCAATGCTACTTAAATTAATGGGTAGTTTGAGTTCGGTGAATTCGTTTAGTCCAGTTTTTACTTTAGAAATAATAGAGCTTCCATCCTCACTCACCACATATAAGGTCATGCGTTCAGCTTCAAATAAAGCACAAATTTCTTGGCTGACTTCTAAGATAATTTCATCAATATTACGCGTGGCATGAATTTTGTTCGTCACACCTTGTAATTTTTTGGTAAAGGCAAGACGCTGGCCAATTTCCGTGAGATTGGCAGATTCTTTTTCTTGGTTTTGAAGTGAACTATTCATAATGAAGCCTGACCTTAATCTTTAGCGTATACATGTGTTGGAGATTAGAGAGATACTTAATGTTTTAACACTAACACAGCAACATGATAAGTCAATCATGTTTGCAGGTGGAAGTTTTTGGCTATTTTTAAATGGATTAAGTAGGTAAAATCTTGACTGTTATTTGTTAGTATTTATTCATTTTTAATTCCTAAAGTTGATTGATATGCCCGTTAATTTATCCGCACCACAAGCCCATAAACTCTTGCCTGTAAAGGGCGTTCAACTTGGCTTTGCTGAAGCGCATGTGCGCAAACCTAATCGTAAAGATGTGCTGGTCATGACTTTAGCGGAGGGTAGCTATGTTGCTGGCGTTTTTACACAAAACCAATTTTGCGCGGCACCTGTGTTGTTATGCAAAGAGCATTTGGCCAGTAAAAAGCCCATTCGTGCGTTGCTTGTAAATACAGGTTGCGCCAATGCAGGCACCGGTGAAGATGGTTTGGCTCGTGCGACGGCAACCTGCAAGGCTTTAGGCGCAGCTTTAGGCTTAGATGCTCAGCAAGTATTACCGTTTT
>CAYQZK010000009.1:26420-33182 GCA_964422015.1 uncultured Methylotenera sp. | reverse complement strand
GCCACACGAGACAATGCGCCTGATTCGTTTTCCATGAGTAGCGAAATAATATGGCGCATTATAGATCCTCCGCTTTGATGTCGTTGGCCAACAGCATTTCAGTTAGGCCTTTACCCGCTGCAATCATAGGGAATACATTTTCTTTTTGATCTGTGATGAAGTTCATGAAAACAAAACGGTCTTTCATATCAAAAGCCTCTTTGAGCGCACCCTCAACGTCGCTAGATTTCTCAATACGCATACCTACATGGCCATATGATTCTGCTAATTTCTCAAAATCAGGCAAACTGTCCATATAAGACTCGGAGTAGCGGTTCTCATAGAAAAACTCTTGCCACTGACGTACCATGCCCAAGTAGCGGTTATTTAACAGAATCACTTTAATGGGTAAATGATATTGCTTACATGTTGAAAGCTCTTGAATATTCATTTGAATACTGCCTTCGCCCGTTACGCAAGCAACTTGAGCTGTTGGGTTTGCAAACTGGCAACCCATTGCATAAGGTAAGCCCACGCCCATAGTGCCCAAGCCCCCTGAGTTAATCCAGCGACGTGGCTTATCAAATTTATAATACTGCGCAGCCCACATCTGGTGTTGGCCAACGTCTGATGTTACGTAAGCATCACCTTTAGTCACTTCCCAAAGTTTTTCAATCACATATTGTGGTTTGATTAGGCCGTTGTTGTTGTCGTAGCTTAAACAAAGTTTGCTACGCCATGACTCAATTTGCGCCCACCAAGTTTTTAGTGCGGGGGATTGTTTAGGTGCTTCAGCTTCAACTAGCTCATTCATTTCAGCAAGTACAGATTTCACATCGCCTACGATAGGTACGTGAACTTTTACGCGTTTTGAGATGGATGATGGATCAATATCTACATGAATAATGGTGCGATCTTTATTGTAGAAGTGATCTGGGTTGCCAATCACACGGTCGTCAAAACGTGCGCCTACTGCCAAGAGTACGTCACATTCCTGCATCGCCATATTAGCTTCATAAGTGCCATGCATACCAAGCATACCAACAAACTGTTTGTCAGTTGAAGGGTAACCGCCCAAGCCCATTAAAGTATTGGTGACTGGTAAGCCTAGGGCTTTAACTAATTTAACTAGTGCTTCGGCTGCATCACCCAGTACAACGCCACCACCAGTGTAAACCATCGGGCGTTTGGCTTCTAAAAGCAATTTAATCGCTTTTTTGATTTGACCGCTATGCCCTTTGATGACTGGGTTGTATGAGCGCATTTCCACAGATTCTGGGTAAGAGAATTCTGCCAAATGCGCAGTAATGTCTTTAGGGATGTCCACCACTACAGGACCTGGACGGCCAGTTCTTGCGATGTGGAATGCTTTTTTCATGGTAACGGCTAGATCTTTAACATCTTTGACCAAGAAGTTATGTTTTACGCATGGACGAGTAATGCCCACCATATCTACTTCTTGGAATGCATCTAAGCCAATCGCCGGTACTGGAACCTGGCCGCTAATCACAACTAGCGGAATGGAGTCCATGTAAGCTGTAGCAATACCAGTAACAGCATTGGTTGCGCCAGGGCCTGATGTGACCAATGCCACACCAACTTCACCAGTGGCGCGTGAGAACGCATCTGCTGCATGTACAGCAGCTTGCTCATGACGCACTAAAATGTGTTTAAAGTGGTTTTGATTGTAAATCGCGTCGTATATGTGCAATACAGCTCCACCTGGATAGCCAAACACAAATTTGACTTTTTCCTGCTCCAAGCAACGAATTACTATTTCTGCGCCCGTGATTTGATGTTTTTCTGCCATAAATCTGATTGATTCTGCGTATTATTTGGTAACCCTATACCATAACGGTTTGAGCGTGTTTGGTCAAGGATGAAAATTGTAAGTAATGGTTTAACAACAGATTTATTGGGGTTATTAGGCTCGGATCTTTATTCTGATTCTAGTGGAGGTGCTACTTTCAATAACTCTTCAATTGTGGTGAGTCCTGCTGCGATTTTTTCTGCGCCATTAATAATGAGAGGTTGCATGCCTTCTTGGCGCGCTAGTTTTGTTAGTTTTGCTAGATCGGTTTCTGGAGTAATGAGTTTTCTTAAAGCGGGAGTAATAGTTAACATCTCATAAATGCCGCTACGGCCTCTAAAGCCTGTATTGCGACATTCCAGGCAGCCAACTGGTTTGTAGATATGGTCTGGTTTAGCTAGCTTAAAAGTACCAACTAGTTCACTCCATTTGCTTGGTGACAGGGGTTCTGTTGTTTTACAACTTGGGCAAAGCGTGCGCACTAGACGTTGAGCCATAATGCCTAGTACCGTGGAGTGAATAAGGTATGACGGTACACCCAAGTCTAATAACCGTGTGACAGCAGAAGGTGCGTCGTTGGTATGCAGGGTAGAAAGTACTAAATGTCCCGTAAGTGCTGCCTGAATAGCCATGTCAGCAGTTTCAATATCGCGAATTTCACCGACCATAATAATGTCTGGATCTTGTCGCATGAGTGTGCGTATGCCATCAGCAAAATTTAGGCCGATATTCGCTTGCACTTGCATTTGATTAAAGAGTGGTTCCACCATTTCAATCGGTTCTTCTACTGTGCAGACATTGACTTCAGGTGTAGCGAGTTGGCGTAATGTGGCATAAAGCGTGGTGGTTTTTCCTGAGCCTGTTGGCCCTGTAACTAAAATGATACCGTTCGGTGCTTTAGTCCACACATTCCAGGTCTCTGCTTGTACTTTTGAGAAACCTAATGCGACAAAGTCTTTAGCAGAAACATCAGGTGCGAAAATACGCATCACTAACTTTTCACCAAATGCAGTCGGCATAGTTGATAGACGTAATTCAATTTCCAAGCCTTCAGCGGTTAGAGTTTTAATCCGCCCATCTTGAGGCCGGCGTTTTTCTACCATATCCATTCGACCCAGCAGCTTAATGCGACTGGTAATTGCGTTCATGATATTAGGGGGCAGTTGGTATACCTGATGTAGTACACCATCAATTCTGAAGCGCATGATGCCCATGTTGCGTCTTGGTTCTAGGTGGATATCACTGGCGCGCTGTTCAAAGGCATATTTGAACAGCCAATCTACAATATTGACTACATGTTGTTCGTTAGCATCAAGATTTTTGTCTTTGCCTAACTCGACTAATTGCTCAAAATTTTGCACGCCTACAATTTGACCAGCTTTGGCTAGGTTTGCTGCATTCATTGAGTTGGCTAAATTGTAAATTTCAGGCAGATAACGTGCGATTTCTAGTGGATTGGCAAAGACTAGTTTGATTTTCATTTTAAGCACGCGCTCAAGATCTTCAATCCAGTCTGTGCTGAATGGCTCAGTTGTAGCGATGGTAGCTTCACCATTTTTGGTTGAAATCGGCATGATTCTTAAGCGCTCAGCATACCCTTTAGATACGATTTGTGCGGCTGAGCCAAAATCTAGCTTTAGTGGGTCAATGTGATAGTAGTCAAGCCCCGCACGCGCGGCCAGCCAGGTTGACAGGCCTTCAATCGTAATATCCTTATGTGGTATAGCAAGACTTTTCCATTTCTGCTCACCTATCACGACTAGGGGATGCAGGTTTGAAGTATCTAATTTACGGTCTTTGTAGAGTTTTTCGGCCTGAATCTTATCTACCATACCATCGTTTACCAGCATACGCAGCACATCACCTAAGGTTAGGCGACCTGTGGGGTTGGTTAATTTGGTAGTTTTATTCATGGTAGATGCCTTAAGTCACGTGACTTGTGATTAGTCTAGTTTGCATTAATTCGCATAGATAAATCAATAGCTTGGATATTCTTTGTTAGTGAGCCAATCGAGATGCGGTCAACGCCAGTGAGTGCAATTTCACGTACGTTTTCCAGTGTAATGCCACCGGAGGCTTCTAGGACCGCATGTTTGCCAGAGTCTTGATTGATTTTTACGGCTTCTTTTAATAAATCGGTACTGAAGTTATCAAGCAGAATACTTGCTGCACCTGCGCATAAAGCTTCCTGCAGTTGTGACAAATTTTCCACCTCAATTTGAATGCTTTTATTCGAACTAATAGCAAACGCTTGTTGCATTACTTCACGAATACTGCCTGCAGCCGCAATATGATTCTCTTTGATAAGTATGCCATCGTATAAAGCCAGTCTTTGATTATGACCACCACCCACAGTGACTGCATATTTTTGAGCTAGCCTTAAATTGGGAATCGTTTTACGCGTGTCCAAAATCTGAGCTTGTGTGCCGGAAATAGCCTCTACATATTTTCGCGTTTCTGTCGCTGTGGCAGAAAATGTTTGTAAAAAATTAAGCGCGCAACGTTCTGCAGTCAGTAATGCACGAGCAGAACCTGTAATTTTGCATAGTGTTTGATTGGTTTGTACGTGCTCACCCTCAGCAATTAGCCACTGAATATTGACATCTTGGTCTACTTGCTTGAAGCTTTCTGTTACCCAGTCTATGCCGCAAATTACTGCAGGCTCACGTACGATAATGGTAGCCGTTACGTGCTGTGTTGCAGGGACTAGTGCCGCTGTTAGATCGCCTGTGCCTATGTCTTCAGCGAGCGCAGTTCGCACCTGATTTGTCACTAATTGATGGAAAGCTTGTGAGCTTGAAGGGTAGTGTTGGTGAAATAGCGTCATGGCAGTGCTAGTAACTAAGATGTTTGAATTATAATGCTATCAACTCTTAAATGATTCTTAAAAATTACGTATGAAACTTTTATACACAGTAAATAGCCCGTATGCACGTAAAGTGCGTATTGTGGCTGCTGAAAAGCATATAGAAATGAAGCTTGAAGAAGTGGTCTTGGCCGCGCCTGATTGCCCAGTAAAACAATATAATCCTTTAGGTAAGGTGCCTGTTTTGGTGTTGAGTGACGGCGACAGCATTTATGATTCATGTGTGATTGCAGAGTATTTAGATAATCGCACACCGTTAGCGCATTTGATTCCTACGGATAATAGTTCAAAAATTTCTGTACGCCGTTGGGAGGCATTGGCCGATGGCGTGTGTGATGCCGCAGTAGCCGTGATGCTGGAGCAACGTAAGCCTGCAGAGTTGCAAGACCCAGCTTATATTGCAAAACACATGGAAAAAGTGACGCGAGGTTTAGCGGTATTAAATATGGATCTGACCAGAAAGAAATGGTGCGTGAATGGTGCCTTTAGCCTAGCGGATATTGCTGTAGGTTGTTTGCTTGGCTATTTGGATTTACGTTTTAAGTCTATTGATTTGCAGGCAGAGTATCCTAATTTAATTAAACTCTATAATGAGCTGATGAAGCGAGAGTCTTTTAAAGCAACTTTACCAGTAGGCTGATGTCTCTGAGATTAATCACTTATTAATTACGGAAGCCCCATAAAGGGGATTTCTTTTACACTGAGTTAAAACGCACTGGCAATAATACCGCCACCTAAACAAACATTACTTTCATACACGACAGCAGATTGTCCTGGCGTGATTGCCCATTGTTTTTGTCCAAATTTAATTTCTACTTCATCATCGGTTAGATGTTCAATTTCACATGGCGCATCGGGTTGGCGATAACGTGTTTTTGCGGCGTACACCCAATTGGTTTCAGGGGCTTCTGTGTCTATCCATGTGAGTTGGCCGGCTAATAAGCCGTCGTTTAATAGCAATGGATGATTGTGTCCTTGCACAACAATCAATTCATTTTTATCCATATCTTTGGCTGCAACAAACCAAGGCTCACCATTGCTCTCGCGGCTACCGCCAATTTTTAAACCTTGACGTTGACCTAGTGTGTAATACATCAGGCCTTCATGGCGACCGACGGTTTTGCCTTCAGGTGTTTTAATGTCGCCTGGTTCGCGTGGGAGATATTTACTTAAAAACTCTTGAAAAGGGCGCTCGCCAATAAAACAAATACCCGTTGAATCTTTTTTCTCGGCGTTGATTAAGCTAGCATTACGGGCGATTTCACGCACTTCACGCTTGAGATACTGTCCCAGAGGGAATAATGTTTTAGAAAGTTGAGCTTGATTGAGGCGATATAAAAAATAGCTTTGATCCTTACTGCCGTCATCTGCTTTCATCAATTGAAACAAGCCGGGTTTGAGTGGGTTCTCACGCACTTGTGCGTAATGGCCTGTGGCAATTAGGTCCGCTCCCATATTCATGGCGTGATCTAAAAAGGCTTTAAATTTGATTTCGGCGTTACACAAAATATCAGGGTTGGGTGTGCGGCCAGCTTTGTATTCGCTTAAGAAATTGGCGAATACACGGTCTTTATATTCGGCGCTAAAATTCACCGCTTCGATATCAATGCCAATCTTGTCGGCTACTGATACAGCATCAATTAAATCCTGTTTGCTAGAGCAGTATTCGTCAGTGTCGTCATCTTCCCAATTTTTCATGAATAGGCCGGTGACTTCATAGCCTTGCTCTTTAAGCAGTAAGGCTGTGACAGATGAATCAACGCCACCGGATAGCCCGACGACAATTTTTTTCTTTTGTGATTTATTCAGGTTCATAGGTTTAAATATTACAAGTGAGTGAGTACTGACAATGGGTATCGTCGACCATTCAAATAATCTTCAATGCAAGTCAGCACTTGCGGGCTCCGCATGAGCATAGCCTTACTGCGTATTTCTTCTATGCTCATCCAAACCGCACGAATGATGCCATCATCAAGTGCGAGATCAGGTTGGTGATTGCTCACGTTGCCGATAAAGGCAAAGCGTAAATAAGTGGTGTCATTATGCTCGTGTTTCCAGTGGTAAATGCCTAACAGGGATTCGGGCTTAAATGTATAAGCAGTTTCTT
>CAYQZK010000009.1:2240-26320 GCA_964422015.1 uncultured Methylotenera sp. | reverse complement strand
TTCCAGTGGTAAATGCCTAACAGGGATTCGGGCTTAAATGTATAAGCAGTTTCTTCTAGTGTTTCACGCATTACAGCTTCCAGAAGCGTTTCATTGTCCTCTAAATGGCCAGCTGGCTGATTAAAGCGATTGCCACGCTCGGTTTCTTCTTCAACCAATAAGAATTGTCCATTTTGCTCTACGATTGCCGCAACTGTGGCATGTGGCATCCATTGGTGTTTTTCTTGAGACATTTTTTTAAATCTTTAGCTTGGAAAGCGTTGTGTAATTAAGGTTATTTTACCCGAAGCGGCTATATAATTTATGCGCATGCGTCCATTTAAGTGAGTAACATAGTCGCTTTATATAATATGCGTATCAATTTTTAAGATTAGATCAAAAAATGATAGAAACAACAGACTTACTTTTAAGTGTTTGCCTATTCGTTGGTGCGATTTTATACACCTCAGTTGGGCATGCTGGCGCTTCAGCCTATATCGCAATCATGACCATGTTTAACGTGGCTGTCGCAACGATTAAGCCAACGGCACTTGTACTTAATATTATGGTTTCTGCTTTTACGAGCTGGAAATACTGCAATAAAGGCTATTACGATTTAAAGCTTTTAATCCCAGTGCTTTTAGGCGCAATACCAGCTGCCTATTTGGGAGGCTACATACAGGCGCCAAGCAGTCTTTATAAGCTCTTGGTGGGTTTTGTGCTTCTTGTTTCAGCCATTAAATTATTTGCTGCTGAATATAAAACTGAAAATGAAGTTATAAAAAGTTGTCCATTTCACATGGCGGTATTAATTGGTATGGTCATTGGGTTTTTAGCGGGGCTTACTGGTACAGGTGGAGGCATCTTTTTATCGCCAGTGGTTTTGTTCTTTGCATGGAGCACTACAAGAAATAGCTTAGGTACAGCTTCAGTATTCATATTATTTAATTCTATTGCTGGCTTGTTAGGTAATTTTGCAGCAGTTAAAAACTTACCACCCACGCTACCTCTATTTGCTGCAAGTGTACTTGTCGGAGCCCTTGTTGGCACTACGATTGGTACTAAATATGCAAGTAATTTTGCTTTAAGAAAAATCTTAAGCGTAGTGTTACTAATAGCGGCACTTAAGCTAATGTTGAGTTATTTTTAAAGTGCAATATTCCAATCGGGTGTAGTACTCTTGCCATGATTTATGTGGCTAACTTTGGAAATAATCCCATCAAGCCATGCGCAATAAATTCAACGGCCATGGCAGCCAATATCAACCCCATCAATCGGGTGACAATGTTGATGCCGATGCTGCCGAGTTGATTGGAAATGCCAGCAGAAAGTCTGAGTACTAGCCAAATAACAATAGCGATGATAGTAATGGGTAGAATTAAAGAGACGTGTCCAGAAAAGCTACTGTTTTGTTGGGCAGCAATAATCATGCTACTGATTGCACCAGGCCCGGCTAATAGAGGTATGCTGAGTGGCACAATGGCAATGGCCTCACGTTCTGCTAGTGATTGAGCTTCTTCGGGAGTTTGCCTAGCACCGCTTTGTTTGGCGTGCATCATGGAGATTGCCATGAGTAACAGTAATATGCCACCACCGACCTGAAATGAGGGAATGCTTACGCCAAAAAAATCTAAAATCCTGTCACCCAAAAAAGTAGCTACCGTGAGCACTATGCCTACGGTGATAGCAATGGTCTTTGCTGTTTTTTCTTTTTCTTGTTTTCCCCAGCTATTGGTCGCAGTGATAAAAATGGGCACACTGCCAATCGGATTCACAATAGCAAATAGCGCAATGGTTACTTTGAAAAGAGCGGGCCAGTCCATCATAATGATTCCTTGAGTTTGATTATGCGCTTTGTAATTTTGCCATAGTAAATTAAAGTGCTTGGCCATTGATGATATAAACAATGGCAAACTAATAATAGCCGTGTAAATTTTGAATAATAACTGATATGTCTCCTACCATTTATTTAGCTTCACGTAGCCCGCGTCGGGTAGAGCTTTTGCAACAAATAGGCATTCAATGTGAGATATTGCCCGCAGATATTGATGAAACACAGTTGCAAAATGAGTTGCCTGAAGATTATGTTGTGCGTTTGGCGCGGCAAAAAGCTGAAGCTTGTGTGAGGAGATTAAATGTAGCGCAAAAGAATCTCATTTTAGCAGCAGATACCACAGTGGAATTGGCTGGGAAAGTTTTGGGTAAGCCAGAAGATGATGCGGATGCGCGGGCAATGTTGCGCTCACTTTCAGGTGGTTTGCATTATGTGCATACCGCAGTCGCATTGGCGTTTGCAGGAAATGTTGAAGTGGTACTTTCGACAACGGCAGTAGAGATGATGGTGTTGTCTGAAGCTCAAATCAATGCTTATGTTGCATCCGGTGAGCCTCACGATAAAGCTGGGTCTTATGGTATCCAAGGCTTGGCAGGCGCATGGGTTAAACGCATAGAAGGTAGTTATACTGGCGTGATGGGCTTGCCTATTTATGAAACATCGGCGTTACTTAGAAAACATGGTGTTGCACTACTGTAAAATAGTGTTAACAATCGGATTTAAGTTAAAAGAGAATGTAAATTGAGCGAAGAGATACTGATTAACGTTACCCCGCAAGAAACGCGTATTGCCATGATGGAAAATGGCGTAGTGCAAGAATTGCAAATAGAGCGTAGTTCATCTTTGGGGCTAGTGGGTAATGTCTACCGTGGGGTGATTTGCCGAGTATTACCTGGCATGCAATCCGCTTTTGTTGAAATGGGCTTGCAACGCGCGGCTTTTTTACACGCAGGTGATGTGTTTGAATGTGGCGATGCAGAGTCGCAGCGACCGATTCAAGAAGTGTTGCATGAAGGTCAGCCTTTGATGGTGCAGGTTATTAAAGAGCCGATTGGCACCAAGGGCGCACGACTCACCACTCAAATTAGTATCGCAGGTCGCTTCTTGGTGTACTTGCCGCAGCAAGATCATATCGGCGTATCACAGCGAATTGAAAATGAAGAAGAGCGTGAGTTGCTTAAAGCTAGGTTGCTTGGCTTGCTACCTGAAAAGCGTGTTGGTGGCTATATTATCCGTACTATGTCTGAAACTGCGACAGATGAAGAGTTGTTGGCAGACATTGATTATTTAAGTAAAACATGGGCGCATATTCGTGAAAAAAGCATGACGGCGCCAGAGCGTTCGCTGATTTTTCAAGATTTGAATTTACCCATGCGGGTGTTGCGCGATGTGCTTTGTGATGACACAGAAGCTGTGCGCATCGACTCAAGCGAGACTTATCAAAAGCTGGTGGATTTTGCTAACCTATATGCCATTACCTCTTTGGATAAGCTAGTGCATTATCAAGGTGAGCGCCCACTTTTTGATTTGTACAACATTGAGCAAGAAATTGAAAAGGCTATGTCGCGTAAGGTCGAACTGAAATCTGGCGGCTATTTGATTTTTGATCAAACCGAAGCATTAACTACGGTGGATGTGAATACAGGCAGTTTCGTCAGTGGTAAAAATTTATCAGATACTATTTTCAAAACCAATCTTGAAGCAGCTCAAACCATAGCCCGTCAGTTACGGCTTAGAAACCTAGGTGGCATTATCATCATCGATTTTATTGATATGGATGAAGATGAGCAGCGCGAAGCAGTGTTAGAAGAGTTGCAAAAAGCCGTTGCGAAAGATCGTGCGCGTATCGGTGTAAATGGTTTTACTCCGTTAGGTTTAGTGGAGATGACCCGCAAGCGCACGCGTGAAAGTTTAGCCCATATTCTTTGTGAGCCATGCGCTACGTGCAAAGGACGTGGTGAACAAAAAACCGCGCAAACTGTGTGTTATGAAATTTTGCGTGAATTGTTACGAGAAGCTCGACAATTTAATGCCCGTGAATTACGCGTTATTGCCGCACCAAAAGTGATTGATATGTTGCTAGATGAAGAGTCGCAAAGCTTAGCTAATCTATCAGACTTTATTGCCAAACCTATATCCTTACAGGTAGAAACACAATATAACCAAGAAACGTTCGATATTATTTTGATGTAGTAGGCCGAGTGTTTGGATTATTCAGTTTTACATTAAACGCTCTTCCAATAACTAACTAACGTTTCTGGGCTGTCCCATTCTTGAAAGCTACGAATTTTTTGTAATAGCTTTCCCTTTGCATCTACTAGAACGGTTAAGGGAATGGTGTTTGCGGACACTGTAAAGTCAAGATTCATTGTGGTGTGTTACTGTAACTGTTAGTCTCACGTGTAGGTATGAAGTCAATTATGAATAGAAGCTCAGATTATTTTTCTGAAAATTTAACATCCAAAATGATGTTAAGTGCCTTAAAGCGTGTTTTAAAACCTTTGATTAGGTTATGCCTCGCCCAAGGAATTAACAATCAAATGTTAGTCGAGACCTTAAAATCAGTTTTTGTTCAAGTTGCAGAAGATGAGTTTAAGTTACAACAACGCAAGCAAACTGACAGTCGTATTAGCTTACTTACAGGCTTGCATCGTAAAGATGTGCATCGCCTTCGCGATCAGCCAGAAACTGCTCTCAGTCAATCAGCACTCGTTACATTAGGCTCCCAATTAATTAATCTGTGGATTAACCATGTCGACTACATTGATCGTCACGGAAAGCCTAAACCGCTGCCAAGACTTGCTAGTGCTGGCGGTGATGTTTCTTTCGAACGGTTAGTTGCGAGAGTGAGCAAAGACATCCGCGCTAGGCCTGTTCTTGATGAGTGGCTCAGAGTAGGCGTTGTGAATATTGATGAGAGTGACTGTGTATGCCTTAATGCGAAGGCATTTATTCCGAGTACTGACTTTAATGGTAGATTATTTTTCTTTCAGAAGAACATGCACGACCATCTTGCCGTTGCTGCACACAATCTCATGAATTTAACACCAAGTATGTTTGAACGCTGTGTGAGTTACGAGGGGATGACATCTTCTGCGATTAATGAACTTAAAATGCTTGCTGAAGAAAAAGGAGTAGCTGCAATGAACGCTATTAATGCTCGTGCCATAGAGTTGCAACGAACCTTTTATGATGAACCAAGTGCAGATCAAAGATTTACTTATGCACTTTATTTTTATCACACGAAAGAGGATGCAGATTCTAAGACAGCTTGCGAGAATCAGGTCGAACATAAGGCATCGAGTTAATGTGCTGTTTAGCCATTAAGTTAGACTGGATAAATCTATGTTTTTAGCGCAGAACCTAGCTTGCTTGCGCGGTGATCGTCTGTTATTCAAACAAGTAGGTTTTGAGTTGAATGCAGGCGGTTTGCTTTATGTGCTTGGTGAAAATGGTAGTGGCAAAAGTAGTTTGTTACGTATGTTGTGTGGTCTGTTAACTCCAGAAATGGGTGAGATGTTTTGGATCGGTCAAAATATCAAGCAAGAGCTTGAGCTATATCAATCTGATTTATTCTATCTAGGCCATTTGAATGGCCTAAAAGATGATCTCACCGCGCTTGAGAATTTACAGGTCAGCGCAAAGCTGGCAGGCAATGATGTTGGTGAAGATCAGGTTTTGTCAGCGCTTACCGCAATAGGCATTGCTCGTTGCGCAAATTTGCCAGTGCGGGTTCTGTCTCAGGGGCAAAAAAGACGGGTGGCTTTGGCGAGGTTATGGCTAACAATGAGTAAGCTGTGGATTTTGGATGAGCCTTTTGCAGCTTTAGATACAGCTTCAATTGAAGTGTTAGCGTCGCGCTTGAGTCAGCATTTATCTAACGGCGGTATGAGTATTATCACTACACATCAAGATGTAGTGATTCGTGCGCAGTCAACTCAAACTTTAAGGCTTAGTGCATGAACGCTTGGGTCATGTTGTTAAAGCGTGATTTGTTGCTGGCTTTGCGCAGACGCTCTGACGTGGCGACCACTTTATTTTTCTTTTTAATCGTGTCCAGTTTGTTTCCGTTGGGCATCGGTCCTGAGCCTGCAGTATTGAGTAGTATTGCGCCAGGCGTGCTTTGGGTGGCAGCTTTGTTGGCGGGGATGATTTCGCTAACGCGTTTATTTGCCGCAGATTTTGCAGATGGTAGTTTAGAGCAAATGTTACTCGCTCCTCAGCCCTTGACTTTGTTAGTGACAGCTAAAGTGTTGGCGCATTGGTTGGTTTGTGGTTTGCCTGTTGTACTATTGGCGCCACTCATTGGCTTGCAATATGCCTTGCCTAGCGATGTTTTATTGATATTGGTTTGGGCGTTGTTATTGGGAACACCAGCTTTGAGTTTAATTGGTGCGATTGGTGCTGCTTTGACGCTGGGTGTACGTGGAAGTGGTTTGTTGGTAGCTTTGTTAGTGTTGCCTTTGTATATTCCTGTACTGATTTTTGGCGCTGGTGCAGTGGCAGCAAGTCAGCATGGGTTGAGTGCTCAAGCTCATTTGTCGTTGTTAGCAGCGTGTTCTATTTTGTCATTGGTGCTCGCACCTTGGGCAACGGCGGCTGCACTAAGAATTTCTGTTGAGTAAAAAATAAATATGAATATCCATTGGTTCAAATATTCCTCTCCTCAAAAATTTTACCCGTTGGCAGGCAAGATGATTCCTTGGTTTTCATGGCTTGCGGTCATTTTTGCATTGGCTGGGCTGTATATCAGTTTTGCAATTGCCCCGACTGATTTCCAACAGGGTGAGGCATACCGAATAATTTTTGTACATGTGCCTGCGGCTTGGATGTCGATGGTGATTTATATAGTGATGGCAGGCTGGGCGGCTGTGGGGTTGGGGCTGAATGCAAGGCTCTCAGCAATGATGGCACAAGCACTAGCGCCAACGGGTGCCATGTTTACTTTGCTTGCGTTGGTGACGGGCTCACTGTGGGGCAAGCCGATGTGGGGCGCCTGGTGGGTGTGGGATGCGCGTCTTACGTCAGAGCTTATTTTGCTATTTCTTTATCTAGGTTTCATCGCACTGCAATCCTCGATTGATGACCCGCGCCGTGCAGACCGAGCAGGAGCTTTACTAGCGTTGGTCGGCGTAGTGAATGTGCCGATTATCTATTTTTCAGTCAAGTGGTGGAATACCTTGCATCAAGGCTCTAGTATCAATATGGGTGCGGCTCCAAAAATGGCAATGACTATGTTGATTGGCATGCTGCTTATGGCACTGGCATTTTGGATGTATACGATTGCTGTGGCTTTGATGCGTGTGCGCTGCATTATGCTGGAGCGTGAGCGTACATCGGAATGGGTTAAGGAATTGTCACTAGGAGCAAAAACATAATGCAATGGGCTAGTTGGTCAGCGTTTTTCAATATGGGTGGCTATGCATTTTATGTGTGGTTTTCTTTTGGGCTGACTGCACTTTGTGTGGTCTGGGAGGTCGTAGCCTTGCGTCAACGCAGCGCTCAGGCTTTGCGATTGTCAAAATTGATGGCACAAGAATAATTCGGGACTTTTAAAGCGAGTAAGCATGGTAATTAAAGCAAGACATAAACGATTCATACTTATAGCTATAGGTCTTGCCTTACTTGGCTTAGCGGCGATGCTTATATTGAATGCGTTTCAGAGCAATATGGTGTTTTTCTATACACCGACACAGGTCGATAAAGGCGAGGTGCCTAAAGGTACAGGCTTTCGTATTGGTGGCTTGGTGTTGCAGGATAGTTTAAAGCGCGAAGATGATGGTTTAACTGTGCGCTTTGCCATTACTGATACTGCTAAAACGGTGCCGGTGGTTTATAAAGGTATTTTGCCAGACCTTTTTAAAGAAGGTAAAGGCGTGGTTGCCCAGGGTGTGGTGGGAGCAGACGGCGTATTTGTTGCCAGTGAGGTGCTTGCCAAACATGATGAAAACTATATGCCGCCTGAAGCCGCAGAAGCTTTGAAGCGAGCAAAAGAATCAGGCACCAATAGCCTTGTCGTTCCTAAATAAAGCTTAGTCGCTTACAGAATAAACATCAAAAGGACTTAACGTGATTCCAGAAATTGGCCATTTTTCCCTCATTCTCGCTCTGCTTGTTGCCTTGGTGCTTGGTAGCCTCCCGATTATTGGTGCCGCACGTGGTAACGCAGCATGGATGGCCTTGGCTAAACCTGCTGCAAGGGCGCAGTTCTTTTTGATTGCTGTAGCTTTTGTCTGCCTAGCCTATACGTTTGCAATCATGGATTATTCTGTGACTTATGTTGCGGCAAACTCGAATTCTAAATTGCCATTGCAATATCGTATTGCCGCGGTATGGGGTGGCCATGAAGGTTCACTGCTGTTATGGGCGATGATATTAAGCATTTGGACAGTGGCGGTTAGTTTGTTTTCTAAGCATCTCCCAGATGCGATGCGTGCGCGTATCTTGGGTGTGATGGGTTTGGTCAGTGTGGGTTTTCTGCTATTTATGCTGACGGTATCAAATCCTTTTGAGCGTTTGATTCCAGCGGCAATGGATGGTCGTGATTTGAATCCATTGTTGCAAGACCCTGGCATGGTGTTCCATCCACCTATGCTTTATATGGGTTACGTAGGTTTTTCTGTAGCCTTTGCATTTGCTATTGCTGCACTAATTGGCGGTGAGTTAGATGCTGCTTGGGCGCGCTGGTCTCGTCCTTGGACGACATTGGCATGGTTATTCTTGACCGTAGGTATTATGGCTGGCAGTAATTGGGCTTATTACGAATTAGGTTGGGGTGGTTGGTGGTTTTGGGATGCGGTTGAGAATGCGTCATTCATGCCTTGGCTGGTCGGCACTGCTTTAATTCATTCATTAGCGGTGACAGAGAAGCGAGGCAGCTTTAAAGCTTGGACAGTATTGCTGGCGATCTGCGCATTCTCCTTAAGTTTATTGGGTACATTTCTAGTACGTTCTGGTGTGCTGACCTCTGTCCATGCATTTGCAACAGACCCAAGACGAGGTATGTTCATTTTGGCTTTCTTGGTGGTGGTAATTGGTGGTTCGTTAGCACTCTTTGCCTGGCGTGCGCCAACGGTTGGTCGTGGTGGTAAATTTAATGTGATTTCCCGTGAAAGCTTTTTACTTGCAAATAACGTGTTGTTGGCAGTAGCTGCATTTTCTGTGTTGCTGGGTACTTTGTATCCGTTGTTTTTAGATGCGCTTGGCTTAGGCAAGATTTCTGTAGGTCCTCCATATTTTGATACTGTTTTTGCGCCACTCATGGCGCCTGCATTATTCTTAATGGGTATCGGTCCAATAGCCCGTTGGAAAAGTGCGACATTACCTGAATTGGCACTACGTTTACGTTGGGCGTTTGGGGTGAGCGTGGCGACTGCCGTAGTCTTGCCACTGTTGCTTGGCCATTGGACGCCAATGATAGGCTTGGGTTTGTTCTTGGCATTCTGGATTATTGGCACTAGTGTCTATATGGTGTATCAACGCTTGCATGGTTATGAGCAGTCATTGTTGGTTCGTATCAAATCTATCCCACGCTCATGGTGGGGAATGGTGATTGCGCATTTAGGTATTGCTGTATTTACACTGGGTGTGACAGTTGTAAAAGGTTTTGAATCTGAAATTGCCGTACGTATGATGCCTGGAGATGTGGCTCACTTGGCAGGCTATGACTTTACCTTTATAGGCGTACATGATTTTCAAGGCCCAAATTATGAGGCTAGTAAAGGTCAGTTGCGGGTGACAAAAAATGGCGTGGAAAGAACGGTGCTTGAGCCAGAAAAACGTTTATATACCGTACAAAATATGCCGATGAGTGAGGCTGGTATTAGCCCACATATCATTCATGATTTATATGCTTCGCTTGGTGAGCCTTTAACTGGGGGCGCATGGAGCGTTCGAATCTATCATAAGCCGATGGTGGAATGGATATGGGTAGGCTGTTTAATGATGGCATTTGGCGGCATGTTGGCATTAATGGACAAACGCTATCGCATACAAAAGCGTCGCGAAGATCGGGTTGAAAAGAATGCAGATGGAGCTGTTGCATGAAGCGTTTTATATTGCCTTTGGTCATTTTTCTCACTATGGTGGGTTTTCTTGCTGTTGGCTTAAAGCTTGATCCACGGGAAGTCCCTTCACCATTGGTTGGTAAGCCAGCACCACTGTTTAGTTTGCCGCGCTTGGATAATCCAGAGCAAGTCATGTCACCTCAAGATATGTTGGGTAAGGTTTGGTTGTTCAACGTGTGGGCTTCTTGGTGCGGTGCTTGCCGCGATGAGCATCCAGTGTTAATGCGGCTTTCAAGAAGTGGTGCGGTGCCTGTGATTGGTATGGATTATAAAGATATGCGTCAGGATGCTCAGCAATGGTTGGATCAAGGCGGTAACCCCTATGTCGCTACCGTGATGGATGTGGACGGGCGTGTTGGTATTAATTATGGTGTTTATGGCGTGCCAGAAACGTATGTGATTGATAAGGCAGGTGTGATTGCCTATAAACAGATTGGGCCAGTAACAGATGAAGCGTTACGCGACAAAATTCTGCCTTTAGTTCAAAAGCTACAAGCACAATAAGGAGCGATGAAATGAACTATCAATGGATGTTGCGATGCCTGTTAATCACTTTTTTGGCGTCAGTAAATAGTCTATGGGCACAAGAGGCGCAACCTATCGAAAGTAATGCTGCGGTTGAAGTTCAGGTTCAGCGGCTTTCAGAAGAGTTACGTTGTTTAGTGTGTCAAAACCAGACTTTAGCCGACTCCCACTCGGAACTTGCGCAGGATCTAAAACGGGAAATTCGTGAAATGGCTGTCAAAGGTATGACAGATCAAGCCATTATTGATTATTTGGTGGCTAGATATGGTGATTTTGTGCGTTATCGTCCACCCTTAAAGACATCAACCGCTTTGCTATGGTTTGGACCATTTGCTTTATTGTTTGCAGGCGGTATCGGTTTAATTGTGATGTTACGCAGGCGCCAAAAAATAAGTGCAGATCAGCCCCTTAGTGAAGAAGATGCGCGTCGTTTGAATGCGTTATTAGAGAAGGACTCATAATGTTAATTTTTTGGTTGGTGGCTGCTGCATTACTGGCGCTTACACTATGGTTTATTCTGCCGGCTTTATTAAAGCCAGCGGCTGTTGTTAAAAATAATGCTAATCATGAAAAACGCGCTATTTTTCTGCAACAGTTTGCTGAGCTTGATCAAGATAAAACCAATGGTGTGTTGGATGATATACAGTATCTTGCGGCAAAAAGTGAGTTGGAGCGGCGATTTTTAGACGAGGTCGGTGGTGAAGAGGATATTGCTACAACAACGACTCCTGATCGACGTTTGGTTGTTGTTTTGCTTATGCTGTTTCCATTGGCGGCGGTACTATTGTATTTAAAATTAGGTAGTCCAGCGTCTATTGCGATTCCAGCAGTTGCGCCAGATTCTGCGATAAATAGTGGGGTTGTTTCTAGTCACAATGCAATGGCAGGTGACATTGAGCCTTTACTAGAAGCTTTAAAGAATAAGCTTAAGAGTAAGCCCGATGATGGTGCGGGATGGGCGTTGTTGGCAAGGTCATATGTTGAGATAAGGCGCCACGCTGAAGCGGTATCGGCTTATGAGAAAGCGGTAAAAATTATCCCCGATGATCCTCAATTGCTTGCGGACTATGCAGATGCGTTAGCTGTGGTGAATGGGCATAATCTTGCAGGTAAGCCTGAAGAAATGGTGAAATTGGCGTTGAAGCTTGATCCTCATCATGTTAAGGCGTTAATGTTAGCTGCAACTGCAGCATTTAATCGTAAAGAGTACAAGCAGGCAGTTAGTTTTTGGGAGCGTCTACAGCAAGATTTGCCCGCTGGTTCTGAGATGCTTCCTGAGGTGAACGCTGCGTTGGAAGAAACGCATAGTCTATTAGGTGATAAGGTTTCAGCATCAAACGTGAAAAAAGAAGTAGTTACTAAGGGTGTTGGTATCTCTGGAACTGTGCGTGTTTCAGGCGCACTTGCCAGCAAAGTTGACCCTGCGGCAACAGTATTTATTTTTGCACGCGCTACGCAAGGGCCACCTATGCCATTAGCGATTGTGCGAACTACGGCGCGTGATTTGCCTTATACCTACCATTTAGATGATAGCAGTGCACTCATGCCAGATTTGAAGTTATCTCAGGCGAGTGAAGTAGTGTTGGTTGCGCGTATTTCAAAAACAGGCGATGCAAAAGCACTGCCAGGTGATTTACAAGGCGTCTCTGCGGCTGTAAAGCCTGATGGGCGCATTGTTGATATTGAAATTAATCAGCAAAATTAAATCTGCTGATTTGTTCAAATGAGTTAGGTCTATCTAGCATTGAAGCTGATAGCGTTTGTAACTTTTGGTTTAGAATGAAATAACAAATCTATTTTGGAAAAATTACTGTGAAAAATAATGCATGGTTATATTTATTGGCGATGCTTCTAGTTGGCTGTGAGGCTAAAGAAGCTAGTAAAACTACAATAGAAAAGGCTAAAGAGGTATGCGCGCAAAAAGCCAGCTCAATTTGGTCAATTAGTGGAATTACTGGCGTGAGTGGAACGCCTTTTGAAAAAATGGAAGTGGTCAGATTTTCTGAGCGAGACCGAGGTGGATCATTGGCCTATGACATTAAGTCTGATTATCTCTTTGATGCTGACGCTGGTGAATATGCGAACAAAGAACTTAATTATTTATGCAGTGTTTTGATTAATGGCGACAAGGTTGAAATTTCTGGAGATATTTTAAATTGGGCTAAACCCAATACAAAATGATAGATAGGTAGTTGCTAGACTCAACTTGGGTTGAGTCTATTGAAAGTTTTTTTGGTTAAAGTTTAATTCTGCAAAGAAGTTTTAATGAAACGAGCGGTTTACGAAAAGTCCTTAGTTTGGTTAAAAAGTAACCCGAGTCTTGAAGAGCTCTGTGCTAAATATCCAGAAGATTGGCAAGTGGTGCAGCAGGAGGTTTCTAGTATCGTTGTACGAGGGGTTGCTGAAGAGTTAAAGGCTTATTTAGATCAAGCTGCCAAGCCAGCCGTTTTAGGTAATAGCCCTTTAGGGGGCAGACAAGCAAGCCTTGAAGTTAAGTTGTCAGCGTTTGTTCGAAGTCGCATGGCGCGTGAAGCGATTAAAAAACTTTGCCTTACGACATTGGCCTCTGATACTGGGGTTAAAAAAGGCAAACTACGTTTCAACCTCCTTAACGGCTATATCATTCAAAAACTACTGTTTACTAAAGGCTTGGAGCGTAAACCAGCTTCTTTATTTTGGTTTAAATTATTCTGGCCGCTTGTCTGGCAAAAAAAACGATTGATGGCTCTAGTACAACCAAGGGGCATTTATTGTTTTTATTCGCGTGAGTTAATTGAAGCGCTTACTAAGATGGTTGCGTCTAGAAGTTGTTTGGAAATTGGTGCTGGAGATGGCACCTTGACCCGGTTTCTTGTCGGTAATGGTGTCCAAATGACTGCGTCAGATAGTCATGAGTGGAGCAATGTTGTCGCCTATCCTGACTGGGTTGCTAAACTTGATGCTCGTGAGGCGCTCTCCACCTACGCTCCAGAAGTGGTTATTTGTTCTTGGCCACCTTCAGAAAATGTTTTTGAGCGCTACGTTTTTAATACACCCAGTGTTCAACTTTACATTGTGATTGGCAGTCAGCATCACTTTGCTTTCGGTAATTGGAAAGATTATCGGCAACAAACGACATTTACGCTTGAGGAAGATAAGCAATTGGGCTCATTGTTATTGCCGCCGGAGCTAGGCTCTGCTGTTTATATCTTTAGAAGAAAGAGCATAGGCTAATTCTAATAAACTGCAGAGTACGTTTGCTTAATTTATTTCATCAGCATTAAGCTTGTTTCTAGCGGCAGTAATACTGTGCTCAGTAACATCTGCGCCGTGATGATGAAAATAAGTGGACTGAGATCAATATTACCCGCAAGAGGAATAAATCTTCTTAAAAAACTGAGTATGGGGTGCGTTAGGTTATTCAATAACGGAGCAACGGGCGTGTAAGGGTTCACCCAGCTTAGAACCGCTTGTATCAGCACTGCATACATAAAAATTGTAATACTTAAGCTCACTATACCTATAAGGGCTACAGCCAATATAGTGAGCCAAACAGTTTTACCCGCGATTAGCAATGGGAATCCTTTCAGCAGCATGATGATAGTGTTGAGTGAAAGCTGTGTTAGGTAGGCAAGTAGTAGTGTAGATAGGTCTAGTTTTTTGAAACTAGGCACAATGCGTCGTAAAGGTTTAACTGCAAAGTTAGTTAGCGTAACAATTACTTGCGCAGCCGGTTGCTGAAAAGAGACTTTTGTTAGTTGAAAATAAAAGCGCAACAGAAATGCTAGTGTAAGCAGACTGAATAGGGCTTGCAGTAAAAAAATGAGTGCGTTATTAAGCATTATTTAATTGTCACGGATTTAATGAATGTAAAAATTATTGAGCAAGCTGGTTGCCTAATAATACAGATTTTTCGGCCGCTGCTTTAGCAGCTCTGGCAATGATACTTTTAATATTGCCTGTTTCCAAAGCGAGTATACCCTGTTCAGTGGTGCCACCCTTTGAGGTGACTTGAGCGCGCAGTGTTTTAACGTCGTCTGCACTTTGGCTTGCTAGTAAACTAGCTCCAGCAAAGGTTTCTAGTGCAAGCATGCGTGCATCATCAGCGCTTAATCCTAATTCAATACCCGCTTCCTGCAAAGCTTCTATCATAAAAAACACATAGGCTGGGCCGCTACCAGAAATGGCGGTGACGGCATCCATTTTACCTTCTTCGTCTAGCCATAAGGTTTTACCTACGGCAGCCAAAATGGTTGTTGCTTGTTCACGCTGACTCGGTGTGACGTTTTGAGTGGCATATAGCGCTGAAATGCCTGCTTGTATTTGTGCTGGAGTGTTGGGCATTACACGAACAATGGATGGATAGTCGCCTAGCCAGCGTGCTAGGTCTATGCTCCTCACGCCAGCGGCGATAGAAATGATGAGTTGTGTGCTTAACAGTGAACGAAGTTGGCTGCAGACTTCTTTGAGTTGCTGTGGTTTAACGGCTAGAACAATCACATCGCACGGCGCAATACCAGCTTGTTGGTCTGTGGTATTGATGTTGAATTCGGCGGTTAATTGCGCACGCTTTTCCGCATCTAGTTCCATCACAGTAATTGTTGACATGGAAAAATAGTTCTTTTTGAGCCCACTAATAATGGCACGTGCCATATTGCCGCCACCAATAAAACCAATATTCATTGTTTTAGGTTCCTTATTCTTTATGATTTTCTTGCGCCAAATAGTGCTGAGCCTATGCGTACAATCGTTGACCCTTGCTCAATGGCAATTGGATAGTCATCAGACATGCCGATGGATAGTGTGTCTAAGTTAAAGCCTTTGGCTGTCAGGTCATCATAACATTTTCGTGCCTGTTTAAAGTTTAAGCGTTGCTGATCCTGATCTTGAGTGGGTGGAGGAATGGCCATTAATCCACGTAGTTTTAATCGGGGTAGTGCGCTGATGGCTGTAGCTAAGCTTTCAAGCTCATGTTCCGTTACGCCGCCTTTGCTGGTTTCATCACCAACATTTAATTGTATGCATACTTGCAGTGGTTCTAAGTCAGCAGGCCTAGCATCATTGAGGCGTTGTGCAATTTTTAGCCGGTCTATGCTGTGTACCCAAGCAAAATTTTGGGAGATAGCAATGGTTTTATTACTTTGAATTGGTCCTATAAAGTGCCATTCAATCGCCAAGTCTTGTAGTTCTTTTTGTTTTTCCAAAGCCTCTTGTAGATAGTTCTCACCAAATAAGCGTTGGCCAGAGCTATAGGCTTCGCGAATTTTTTGAGCAGGCTGCGCTTTACTTACTGCCAGCAAGCTTACTTGTTGTTGGCAGTGGGTATTTATTTTTGCGGCTTGAATAGTTGCTAGAATATCTTGCAACTGATTGCTAATTGTGGACATAATTCACTAAGCACTCATTAAGAAAGAATGAACGCACAAATTTTGTACGTCTAGTAAGATTGATAGCTGAGATTTAAGGCGCGCTCAGATTAAAAACAAGTAAAAAATTATAGCAG
Source organism: uncultured Methylotenera sp. (assembly GCA_964422015.1). Taxonomy (GTDB): domain Bacteria; phylum Pseudomonadota; class Gammaproteobacteria; order Burkholderiales; family Methylophilaceae; genus Methylotenera. Next base: position 10,434 of record CAYQZK010000009.1, on the reverse strand, counting down.
GAGACGGTTGTGGACATTTCAGATTTACTTAATTTTTCAGTTAAAAATAAAGCTTCAGACTTGCATCTTTCTGCGGGCATGCCGCCAATGATTCGTGTGCATGGTGACATGCGTAAAATCAACGTGCCTGCTATGACACATAGTGAAGTACACGATATGGTGTACGGCATTATGAATGATGGTCAGCAAAAAACGTATGAAGAAACACTTGAATGTGATTTCTCTTTTGAAATTCCAGAATTGGCTCGCTTCCGGGTAAATGCCTTTAATCAGAATCGCGGTGCTGGTGCTGTATTTCGTACAATTCCATCGAAAATTTTGTCGTTGGAGCAATTGAATTGCCCGGCAATTTTTAAAGAAATTGCAGCAACTCCGCGTGGTATTTGTTTAGTGACAGGCCCTACTGGCTCCGGGAAATCGACCACACTGGCAGCGATGATTGATTACATCAACGACTCAGATCAGTCACACATTTTGACGGTGGAAGACCCGATTGAATTTGTGCATCAATCGAAAAAATGTCTAATTAATCAGCGTGAAGTCGGACCGCATACACTTTCGTTTAATAATGCGTTGCGTTCAGCACTACGTGAAGACCCGGATGTGATTCTGGTCGGTGAGATGCGTGATTTGGAAACGATACGTTTGGCTTTATCTGCAGCAGAAACAGGTCACTTGGTGTTTGGAACATTACATACCAGTTCTGCGGCTAAAACGATAGACCGTATTGTGGACGTGTTTCCAGCGGCAGAAAAAGAAATGGTGCGCTCGATGTTATCTGAATCTTTACGTGCGGTTATTTCACAAACGCTGTGTAAAACCAAAGATGGTGAAGGCCGTGTGGCTGCCCACGAAATCATGATTGGAACGCCTGCGATTCGTAACTTAATCCGTGAAAATAAAATTCCACAAATGTATTCGGCCATTCAAACTGGCCAAAATGTAGGTATGCAGACCTTGGATCAATGTTTACAAGATTTGGTTAAACGTAATGTGGTGTCTGCTGGTGAGGCTCGCAGTAAAGCTGCAAATAAAGATTCAATTATTGGCTAATTAACCGCTAGTTAAGACAAAAAAGGGTAGGTGATGGAAAAAGGTCAGGCAGAAAAGTTTGTTTTCGATTTATTACGGTTGATGCTGTCAAAAAATGCATCTGATTTGTTTATTACGGTGGGTTTTCCTCCTGCGATGAAAATTGATGGCAAGATGACACCGCTTACCAATCAGCCGCTGACCTCGCAGCAATCTCGTGAAATTGCACGTTCAATTATGAATGATAAGCAAAATGCAGAGTTTGATGCGACCAGTGAATGTAATTTTGCAATTGGTATTCCTAGTGTTGCTCGCTTTCGTGTCAATGCTTTTGTGCAGCGTGGTTCGGTAGGGTTGGTATTTAGAACGATTACCACCAAAATTCCTGAGTTTGAGGATTTGGGCTTGCCAGAAGTGCTTAAAGAAGTTGCATTAACTAAACGCGGGTTAGTGATTTTTGTTGGTGGTACTGGTTCAGGAAAATCGACCTCTCTAGCGGCGATGGTGGGCTACCGTAATCAAAACAGCTATGGTCACATCATTACGATTGAAGATCCCGTTGAGTTCGTTCATGAGCATAAAAATTGCATCATTACACAGCGCGAGGTGGGTGTTGATACAGATAACTGGCATATTGCACTTAAGAATACTTTACGTCAGGCTCCTGATGTGATTTTGATTGGTGAAATTCGTGATCGCGATACCATGGATTACGCGATTGCCTTTGCTGAAACAGGCCATCTATGTATGGCGACCTTGCATGCTAATAGTACTAATCAGGCACTAGATCGTATTATTAACTTTTTCCCTGAAGAGCGTCGCCATCAGTTGTTGATGGACTTGTCATTAAATACTAAAGCTTTTATTTCACAACGGTTAATTCCATTAAAAGAGGGTAAAGGTCGTGTTGCGGCGGTGGAAGTGATGTTGAATTCACCATTGATTTCAGATTTGATCTTTAAAGGTGAGGTGCATGAGATTAAAGAGATCGTTGCTAAATCTCGCGAGTTAGGTATGCAAACCTTTGACCAAGCCTTATTTGACTTACATGAGTCTGATACGATTAGTTATGAAGATGCTTTGCGCAACGCTGATTCAGTTAATGACCTTAAATTGAAAATTAAGCTTAAAGGTAAATCAGCTTACGGTAAAGATATGTCTGCTGCCGTCGGTGGAATGGAAATGATCTAGGCTCCTTATTTGATTGGTAACTTATAAATCAAATAATGGTTGGCGGCCTGAGTAGCGTTCAAGCAGTCTTAATTCATCATCGGTATGTCCAATGACCTGTGTTGCAACCATCGTCATGCTTTTTTTACTTGTTCCACTGATTTCAAGTGCATGATGATGGGTAGATTCTATATGCTCGGTGTGATGGCGACCCAAATGTAAATTAGTTTTGCCGTAACAGGTGCAGAAGTATAGTTTTTCTGGGGAGCTATTCAGATATACGCCAGTACCGCGAATGCCAATGGCAGCTGTACGTGTATAAATAGTCGTAGCTGTATCGCGCTTGCCAAATACAGATAATATTCCACCCGTTAATAAGCGTAGGCTTGATATGGCAACGTTATTGTTGCTGACCAATTCAAGCGAACTACCCTCTTGTAGTAAGTAGGTGTCTTCACCCATACTGAAAACAAGTCTCCCGCCAAAAGCTACGCTAACTTTGTCTCCAGCTTGAATCGTACTGGATATAGTGGCGATATGGTTGTTAATAGAGACATCGCCTTCTAGCTCATGAATGGTGCCTTTTAGGCGTACACTTTTAGAGTGGCGCATTGCGGCACGAGCGTTGGTTGAAAGCAACAAAGGTATAGCAGCAAAGTAGCTTAAAAATCGACGACGATTCAAATTAGACATTTTATAATCCTCGTTTTTTAGCAGAACTTAATTCTGGTAAACAATCTGTCCGTGAACTAGTGTTGCCTTGACCTTACCTGCTATTTCTAAGCCATTAAAGGGACTGTTTTTGCCTTGGCTTTTTAGTGAGCTAGGGCAGACATTCCAGAACTCATTCGGATCAAAAATGCAAACGTCTGCATCGCTATTGGGGCTTAAATGACCCGCGGAGATGCCTAGTATGCTTGCTGAGGCTTGGCTCACAAGTGAAATGGCTTTTGATAAATCTATTTTTTCTTGCTGAGCCCACTTGAGTGTCAACGCTAGTAATAGTTCTAAACCCGTTGCGCCGATTTCAGCCTCTGCAAATGGGGCAAGTTTTGCATCATCATCTACTGGCGTGTGGTCGGAGCATATGGCATCAATCGTGCCGTCTTTTAAACCTGCACTTAGTGCTTCTTTATCTCGCTGTGATCTGAGAGGTGGTTTTAAGTGGCAGTTAGTATCAAAGTAGCCAAGATCATGCTCTGTGAGATGTAATTGGTTGGCACTGACATCGCAACTGATGTTTAACCCTTGTTTTTTTGCTTCGCGTATCATGGCCACGCCTTCAGCGGTAGATAAACGACTGATATGTATATGTGCGCCTGTTTCTTTGGCAATGCGTAATATGCTTGCCAGTGCTAATGCTTCGGCTGCACTTGGAATACCTTTTAAGCCTAATCTGCTGGCTACTTCACCGTCATGTGCAACGCCATCTTTGGCTAAAAAAGGTTCTTCTGCATGTAAAAACAAAGTAAAACCAAATGTGGCTGCATATTCCATTGCTCGCCAGAGGACTTGAGTGTCGGTAATCGCAATATTAGCTTGTGAGAAGCCTACGCAGCCCGCCTCACGCAATTCACCCATCTCTGAAAGAATTTTGCCTTGTAGTTGACGTGTTAGAGCACCAAGTGGATAAACACGTGCTAAATTGAGTTGCTTGGCTCGATGTTTGAGCATTTCAACTAATCCTGGTTCGTCTAGAACTGGGTCAGTATCAGGTGGGCAGGCTAGGCTGGTGACGCCGCCAGCTACAGCAGCCTGTAATTCGCTAATAAGCGTTGCTTTGTACTCATCACCAGGTTCACGAAGTCTTGCGGATAAATCAACCAAACCTGGGCATACGATTAAGTTGCTTGCGTCGATTGTTTGATTTGCCGAAAACCCCTCAGGTACTTGGCCTACACTTAAAATTTTTCCTGCGGCAATAAACACGTCTAGATTGCCATCGATATTGTTTTGAGGGTCAATCACACGACCATTTTTAATATGTATTTTCATTTATACATTCCCTGCGAGTATTGCCATTACCGCCATACGAACGGCTATCCCATACGTCACTTGCGGCAGAATGACGGATTGGTTGCCATCCGCCACACTGGAGTCGATTTCTACACCACGATTCATCGGGCCGGGATGCAAGACAATCGCATCAGGTTTAGCTAAATCTAACTTTTCTTGAGTGAGGCCGTAGGTTTTGAAGTACTCCTGTGCGCTTGGTAATAATGCGCCATTCATACGCTCATTCTGCAGGCGTAGCATCATTACGACATCTACATCTTTAAGTCCAGCTTTCATGTCATGAAATACGTGTACCCCTAATTTTTCTACATGAGCTGGCAGTAGCGTTTTAGGAGCAATTACGCGAACTTCAGGCACGCCTAAGGTAGTGAGTGCATGAATCTCAGAGCGTGCAACGCGTGAGTGTAAAACGTCACCTATAATGGCTACGCGTAAGTTATGTAAATCAGGTTTAAATTTACGAATGGTAAATACGTCTAGTAGCCCTTGCGTCGGGTGAGAGTGACGCCCATCGCCGGCGTTTATGACATGGATATGGTCTGGTACATGTTTGGCGATAAAGTGAGCTGCACCGGATTGTGAGTGACGCACAACAAACATATCAGCATGCATGGCAATTAAATTGCCCACAGTATCTAAAATGGTTTCGCCTTTAGATTGTGATGAGGTATTAACGTTTAAGCTGATGACATCAGCCGAAAGTCGTTTAGCTGCAATTTCAAAAGTAGTGCGTGTGCGTGTGCTGTTTTCAAAGAATAGGTTGCACACTGTTTTGCCACGTAATAAAGGCACTTTTTTAACTTCACGCTCGGCTACGCCTACAAAGGATTCTGCAGTATCTAAAATTTGATTGAGAATTTTTTTCGGTAAGCCTTCAATTGAAAGAAGGTGTCGTAAGTGTCCATCGATGTCTAGTTGAGGATTATTCATACGTTGATGTGCTTGCCAAGGAGGATTGAGCGGAGGTTGATAAGACTTGGGTAGGTTGAAGTTCTAGAGTTAAACTGCCATCTAACTGCTGTATGAGCTGTAAGTTTTGATCTGCCTGTAGTGGAATATCTGCTGCCACAATTTGTGGTGCAATGGGTAGCTCACGACCTCCACGATTCACTAATGCTACTAATGTGATGCTTGCAGGGCGACCGTAATCAAATAGCTCATTCATGGCGGCACGTGTCGTACGGCCTGTGTAAAACACATCGTCAATTAAAATAATGTGTTTGTTTTCTACGTCAAAAGGAATTTGGCTAGGGCGGTTCTCAAGTTTTAGGCCACGTTGAGAGAAGTCATCGCGATAAAAAGAAACGTCTAAAGTGCCGTGATCAATCTGATGTGCTGAAATTTCATCTGCGAGTAAAACGAGTAGGCGTTGCAGCAACCATACGCCACCGCTTTGAATGCCAACTAATGCAGTATTGTTTTGCAGTAAGGGTTTGAGTCTTTCTGCCAGCGTAATGAGCAGGTTTTCTGCTTGAGGTAATTTAATGTCTAGTGAGTTCATACCGTTTTGCTTAATGGCCTCTTGTCAGTGGTATTGTACTTAAAAATAACTCAAAGGCTATTGAAATAACTTTGTAATATGGTTTGCGCGGCCACTTGATCTAGCATTTCTTTTTGAGCGCGCCCCTTTATGCCGCGCTGATTCAGTAAGTCACTGGCTTCGACTGAGCTATAGCGCTCATCAATCATTAACACTGGCAGGTTAAAGCGACCATTCAACCGACGTGCAAATTTTTTGCATAGTTTAGTCATCTCATGTTCTGTGCCATCAACATTGAGAGGTAAGCCCACCACCAGTAGTTTAGGTTGCCATTCACTCACCAACTAGGTGATCGCTTGAAAGCGTATCTCATTGCTTTCATTATCGATGGTGGCGAGAGGATTGCTTGTAGTGAGTAAATGCTCACCTACGGCTACACCTATTCGTTGCTCCCCAAAATCAAAGGCTAGCACAGTGCTGCTTAATACTGTATCGGCCTGGTAGACGTTTTCATTATCTATCAGTAAGGTATGTTGGTTTGATTCTGGTGTGCTTGGCATCGCTGACATTATGCGTGACCGGCTACGTCTGATAGCATGGCAGGGTCAACGCCTAGTAGAGCCAAAGCGGCATTGAGTTTTTCTTCGTATTTGATTTCAAATAAGATTTTATTCAATTCGTCACTATTTTTTGCCTGAACGGACAGCCAAGCATTTTGCGCAATTTCTTGTTCTAATTGTCCTGCTGTCCAGCCAGCGTAGCCAAGGGCTAGTAACATTTTTTCAGGGCCATTTCCTTGAGCTACAGCCTCTAAAATATCTTTTGAAGTGGTAAGGGCGGTGTGCTCTGCGATGGTCATTGAGCTATCCCAATCAGTTGAGGCAGTGTTGCTTGTTGCTGCATGTAGCACAAAGCCACGTTCTGGTTGTACTGGACCACCAAAAAGTACAGGTTGGTCAGCAACTTCATTGTTCCCTAGCTTGAGATTAATTTTTTCAAATAATGCACTAAAGTTGATGTCTGTTGGGCGATTAATGACTACGCCCATTGCGCCATCTTGGTTGTGTGTGCAGATGAACGTGACCGATTTGGCAAAATAGGGGTCGGTCAATGCGGGCATTGCGATAAGAAAGTGCCCTGTGAGATTGATGTTTTCCAATGTACTTAACGCTCTCCGTGTCTCTTATTTTGGATTGGCTTCCAAGTAACCTGTTACTTCCAAGCCAAAGCCAGCCATGCTAGGCATTTTGCGTGGTGTGGCCATGAGTTTCATTTTACCAACATTGCAATCTAGCAATATCTGTGAGCCTATGCCATAAGTGCGTAGCTCTTGATTGATGCGAATTGGCTCGTCTGCGCCTTTAATTCTATCAATAATCGTTTCACCATTTTCTTGCTGGCGTAATAACACCATCACCCCAGCATCACTATTTGCAATTTCTTTCATGGCATCCAGCGTGTTCCAGCTATGTGAGCAACTGCTACTATCGAGCAAATCAAATGTTGAAAGCGGCTCGTGTACGCGAACTAGCGTTTCTTGCTCTGGTGTAGGCATGCCTTTTACCAAAACCAGATGTGTTTCTTTAGCAATTTTGTCACGATAAGCGATGAGTTTCATTTCACCATAAGGCGTTTGAATCATACGCTCGGCAGCACGTTCAACTAAACGTTCTGTTTGCGCACGGTACTGAATTAAATCAGCAATCGTACCGATTTTTAATTGATGATCAGCCGCAAAGGTCATGAGGTCTGGCATGCGCGCCATGTTGCCATCATCTTTTAAAATTTCACAAATCACGCTGGCAGGCTCTAAACCAGCCAGTTGTGCTAAATCGCAACCAGCTTCAGTGTGACCTGCCCGCACCAACACACCGCCATCCATTGCGGCAAGAGGAAAAATATGACCCGGGCTGACAATATCCTGTGCTTTTGCATTTCTTGCTACGGCAGCTTGAACGGTGCGTGCGCGGTCAGCGGCAGAAATTCCAGTAGTCACACCCTCAGCCGCTTCGATGGAAACGGTAAAGTTGGTGCCCATACGCGCACCATTTTTTTGTACCATTTTAGTGAGATTAAGTTGACGACAGCGCGCATCTGTAAGCGTTAAACAAATCAGACCGCGCCCAAATTTTGCCATGAAGTTAATATGTTCTGCTGTTGCAAATTCGGCAGCTAAGACCAAATCGCCTTCATTTTCTCTGTGCTCATCATCTACTAACACCACCATGCGGCCCAGTTTGATATCTTCAATAATCTCTTTGGCAGAACTAATGTGGCTGTTGGTTGTGTTAGTTTGATTCATCTAAATCTCATTTATTAGCGTTGCTGAATATCTTCAGCGGCCCATTCTGACATGCGTTCGATATAGCGTGCAATTTGGTCTACTTCCAAATTTACGTCGCTGTCGGTATTTAAAAATTTGAGTGTGGTGTGCTCAAGCGTATGTGGAATCAAATTTACGCTAAAGGTGTCTCGTTGTATGGTGTTGACGGTTAA
>CAYQZK010000009.1:0-2140 GCA_964422015.1 uncultured Methylotenera sp. | reverse complement strand
TATGTGGAATCAAATTTACGCTAAAGGTGTCTCGTTGTATGGTGTTGACGGTTAAGCTGACACCGTTTACGCAAATGGAACCCTTAACAACAATATATTTAGAAATCGCATGCGGGGCTTGTATGTCGAGCTTCCAGCAGTCGCCCAGTTGTGCAAAGTAAACTACTTTTCCCACGCCATCGACATGGCCGCTGACCAAATGGCCACCTAGTCTGTCACTCAGGCGTAAAGCTTTTTCTAAATTGACTGGTTGCGTTTGATTTAAGCCTGTGGTGACAGACAGCGTTTCGTGAGAAACGTGTGCTTCAAAATGCGTCTCATCAAGTTTAATTACAGTGAGACATACACCATTCACGGCAATGCTATCACCTAGACTGACGTCATTGACGTCTAACGATGCGCAATTGATATGGAGTCTTACATCATCCCCGATGGGATCGACGCGTTCGATTTGGCCAACGGCCTGAATAATGCCTGTAAACATGACGTAATTTTAGCAGATAAGCTGTGAGAGATGTTTTGAACTATTTGGCTGGAGAGAGGAAGTTGTTTCTAAGTTTGGGTATGTTTTCAAGTTGCCAGTTTGCTAATGCCCATTGCCAAAGTTCACTTAGTGAGGCACTTCTAATTTCTACAGGGGGTTGCTGACCAAGAAATTTGAGCGCATCAAATAGCGATAGATTGGCGGTATTTTTTTCTACAGGTTTCGCTAGAGTTTGTTTGCTGAGCTTTTCACCTTGACTGTTAGTGACTACAGGCACATGCGCATAATGCGGGGAATTTAAGTCCAATAGTTTTTGTAAATAGATTTGACGCGGTGTTGAATCGAGTAAATCTGCACCTCGTACAATGTGGGTGATATTTTGCGCGGCATCATCCACCACAACCGCTAATTGGTAAGCAAATAAGCCATCTGCACGCTTTAAAATAAAATCGCCGATATCGCGATTTAATATTTGCTCAATACTGCCTTGAATCTCATCTTCAAAAACAATTGGTTTACCATCAGTTTTTACTCGCCAGGCGATGGGTGCGTTCGACTTGATGGGTTGTGTTAAGCAGTTTCGTGGATAGATAAGGCCATCAATCCCTTGTGTATGGCTGCTATCTGCAATTTCTTTACGAGTGCAGGTGCAGGGATACAAAAAATTCTGGTTTTCAAGGACGTCTAGCGCCTCTGCGTAGAGAGATTCTCGTTGGCTTTGATAAATGACGTTACCACTCCACTCAAAGCTGAAATTTTCCAGTGTGTGCAGAATGTCATCTGCGGCCCCTTTGATTTCGCGAGGCTTGTCTAGGTCTTCCATGCGGACTAACCAGTTGCCATGATGTGCTTTGGCTTCTAAATGGCTGGCAACGGCAGCGACTAAAGAGCCAAAGTGAAGAGGGCCAGTAGGTGATGGGGCGAAGCGACCGATGTACATAGATTGAGTGAGTGAAGTGTGTGAAATTATGGAGTGGATATTGTAGCGTGTGTTGAAGTGGCGATGTTTCGGTTAAAGTTCGTCTGCTTACAATTTACCTATTCTTGTTTTCTCTGTCTAGGCTATAAAGCCTGTTAGAATTTGTCTTATGTTAGAAAACATCAAAACAAATTTAGCTAAATTTTTACCCTATGAACTCTTCGTTGGCATGCGTTATACGCGAGCTAAACGTAAGAATCATTTTATTTCATTTATCTCGCTGACTAGCATGATAGGTATTGCGTTGGGCGTTGCCGCGTTGATAGTGGTGCTATCGGTGATGAATGGCTTCCAGAAGGAGTTGCGAACTCGTATTTTGGGTGTGGCATCACATTTGGAAGTGACAGGAGCTAATAATCGACTTGCAGATTGGCAGGCTATTTCTGAACTTTCTAGTAAACAATCTCATGTATTAGCAAGTGCGCCTTATATCACGGCACAGGGCATGCTCAGTTATGGACAAGGCGTGCAGGGCGTCATTATTCGCGGCGTGTTGCCTGCGGATGAGGATAAAGTGGCGGACTTAGGACGTCATATGAAAGCGGGGAGCTTGGATGATTTGCGCTCAGGTGACTTTGGCATTATTTTAGGCGCAGACTTAGCCTTTGCTTTAGGGGCGCAGATTGGCGATAAAGTGGTGGTGATGGCGCCGCAAGGACAGTTTACGCCTACCGGCA
>CAYQZK010000008.1:2170-33461 GCA_964422015.1 uncultured Methylotenera sp. | reverse complement strand
GAGTAAGCATGCCGCCACCAAAATTTTGTTCGCGGGTGTATACCGACTTGTTGTCGCTGAGTACATTGATATGCATCATAGATGCGCCGATATCAATAATCATGACTACTTGCCCCGCACCCGAATTAGGCAGTTGGCTTGCAATTAAAGAGTAGGCTGCCTCAGTAGCGTAAATATCGACATCCATGACGATGACCTTTAAGCCTGCCCCTTCTGCTGCTGCAACACGATCTTCAATCTTTTCTTTGCGAGAGGCTGCAATAAGCACTTCGACTTCGTCAGGGCTATTTGGTGCTGGGCCTATGACTTGGAAGTCTATGTTAACTTCATCCAGGGAAAAGGGGATGTATTGATTGGCTTCGGCTTCAACCTGCATTTCCATGTCTTCTTCGCGAAGGTCCGCCGCCATTAAAACTTTTTTGCTGATGACTGCTGAAGATGGTAGAGCCAGAGCTGCTCGTTTTTCTCGACTTCCTAGTAATTTCCAAGCGGTTTTTATTGCATCCGCTGCTTTTTCTAAATCGCCTACATTGCCATCAACCATTACGTCTTTTGGTAAAGGTGAAATGGAGTAGCCTTCTAGTTTGTAACCTCCGCGCCCATCGCCAGCTAACTCGACCATCTTTACAGACGTTGAGCTAATATCAATACCGATAAGCGGCGGTGTGGTTTCTGTAAAAAAGCTGAATTTCAAAATGAAATTCCTTTTCTGATTTCGTTAGTTACGTTCATTTCTAATAATTTACATTAAATCCTAGCAACAACTTTAACCCCTGTAAAGCATTTTTTTATTTAGCTCTTTATTTTATCGATTATTCGCAATGGAAGCTCTGAGCAATTTATAATGCAAGTCTGACTAAAATTAGCGATATTAATTAATTTCATGACTCTAAATAAATGGTGGCATTACCTATTGCTGGCGATTGTTGTCGGGGCTTCGTCAGTAGTTGCGTTGGTAGCCCTTGCGGCAGCCTTGATTTATCCAACGTTACCATCGTTAGAGGCGCTCACTGATTATCGTCCTAAACTTCCTTTGAGAGTTTATTCTGAAGATGGTTATCTCATCAGCGAGTTTGGTGAAGAGCGTCGCGCGTACATTAAGATTGAAAACGTGCCTCAAAACATGAAAGACGCTGTGATTGCTATTGAAGATAGGCGCTTTTATCAGCATCACGGGGTTGATACAAAGGGGGTGCTACGTGCCATTGTTACCAATCTAACAGGTGGTGCTAAAGAGGGTGCTAGTACTATTACCATGCAGGTTGCTCGCAATTTCTTTTTATCAAGTGAGCGGAATTTTAAGCGCAAGATTAATGAGGCTTTGCTTGCAATAAAAATTGAACACAGTTTAAGTAAAGATAAGATACTTGAACTTTATATCAACCAAATTTATTTAGGGCAGCGGGCGTATGGTTTTGCTGCGGCGTCACAAGTCTATTATGGCAAGCCGCTGAGTAAGCTTAATCTTGCAGAAACGGCTCTGTTGGCTGGGTTGCCTAAAGCGCCTTCTGGTTACAATCCATTCGTTAATCCTAAACGTGCGCTTAGTCGTCAAAAAGAAGTGTTACACGATATGTATCGTTTTGGTTTTATTAAAGAGGATACTTATCAGGCTGCGCTAAAACAACCCTTACGTTTTAAAGCATCCAAACAATCCCGCGACTTGGCAGCAGATTATGTTGCTGAAATTGTGCGTGAAAATTTATATGCTCAATACCAAGATGATATTTATAGCAGTGGTTTGAATGTTTACACCACCATACGCAAGGCAAACCAAGAGGCTGCAAATGCAGCTGTAAAAGAAGGTGTGCTAGATTATGACTTGCGCCATGGTTATCGCGGCCCTGAAAAATGGGTGGATGTCGCTAGCATCCCTGCAAATGAGAAAAACAATGCTTTGGATATGATCCTAGATGATATTGATGAATTTAATGGTTTTGTGCCGGCGATTATTACTAATATTTCACCTAAATCAGTACTAGTTCATATTAAAAACGGTGAGGATGTTGAACTTACAGGTAAAGCTTTGGTGTTGGTAGAAAAAATATTGAATGAAAAAGATCCAGCAAAGCGATTATTAAAGCAGGGTTCTGTTGTTCGTGTATTAAAAAGCGGTGACAGTTGGAAATTAGTGCAGCTTCCACAAGTGGAAGCTGCACTAGTAGCGCTTGATCCAGAGAATGGGGCGGTACGCGCATTGGTTGGAGGTTTTGATTTTAATCGAACTAAATTTAATCATGTAACACAGGCGAAGCGTCAGCCTGGTTCTAGCTTTAAACCTTTTATTTATTCCGCAGCACTAGAAAAAGGTTATTCACCAGGTACGATTGTAGAAGATAGTCCGTTAAGTTTTTCTGCTGGGGAGACGGGGAGTAAAGAGTGGGTGCCACAAAACTATGAAAATGAGTTTGAAGGACCAATACGTTTAAGGCAGGCGCTGGCGAAGTCTATTAATACGGTAGCTATTCGCATGTTAGATGCAATTGGACCGGAATATGCGCAAGAATATATCACCCGCTTTGGGTTTGAAGCTAAGGATCATCCTCCATATTTAACCATGGCTCTTGGTGCTGGTTCTACCACACCATGGCAATTGGCCAGTGCCTATGCAGTATTTGCAAATGGAGGTTATCGCGTTAAGCCCAATTTAATTGCAAAAATTGTTGATCAGCATGGCAAGGTGATTTTGACTAATCGTTTCAGTCGCGCTGGGGTTGATGCGCCAAGAGTGATTGATGCGCGTAACGCATTTATTATGAATTCAATGATGCAAAGTGTTATTCGTGGAGGTACGGCGGCTAAAGCTTTGCAGCTTGGTCGAAGTGATATCGCAGGAAAGACTGGTACAACGAACGATCACATGGATGCATGGTTCGCTGGGTATAGTCCTAAACAAGTAGCAGTTGCATGGGTGGGTTTTGATAAGCCTAGAAACTTGGGCAGAAGTGAAACGGGTGGTGCAGCAGCATTACCTATTTGGATCAAGTATATGGCGACTGCATTAAGAAATATTCCTGATGCTAATATGGCCATGCCTGATGGAATAACGGTGGTGAATATTGACCCAACTACTGGAATCCGTGATGCGAGTGGAATGACCGAGTACTTTTATCATGAAAATCCTCCACCTCAAATTGAAATGGATTTGCCACCTCCAGATGAAGTGATAACCCATGAAAGTGCAATAAGTCAGGCCCAACAACTTTTGCAGCCGGACAGTGCCTCACATCAGAAACAGGCTGCTCCAGTTAGCAATAGTCCATCAAATAAAACACAGCATTCGGAACCGAGTCCAAGCGCGCCTAACTCTCTGCAAAATGCCGCAGCGAAAATGCTAAACCCAAATTAAGACTTAATATCACAAAGCCTTTTTACGTCAGTAAATTAAGTGGAATTTTGATGGCAAAAGAAAACTCACAACATTTAAGGCAACTGATCGCCCAGCAAGCTGCGCGCATGATGGCTGAGGATGGAATTTCTGACTTTGCTTATGCAAAGAAGAAAGCTGGTCGACATGTTTATGGTTCTGTGAACAACGACGTTTTACCTTCAAACGCAGAAATTGAAGATGAACTTAAGCTTTACAATGCTTTGTTTTTAAGTGATGAGCAGCCAGAGAACCTATACCATTTACGTAAAAATGCACTTTTTACTATGCGCTTGCTCGAAAGATTTAATCCACACCTTACGGGTGCGGTATTAGATGGTACGGCTGGGCTAGGGACTGAAACCCATATTCACTTATTTGCGGACAGCCTTAAAGATGTGGAAATGTTTTTGCTTAATCAGGACATTCCGTTTGTTGTTAACGAAAAGTCATATCGCATCATGAATGATGGTAAGCGGGATAAAAAAGGCGATAATCGGAAAATCGTTCCAATGTTCACGCTTGAAATGGATATAGGCGTAATTAAACTCAGTGTGTTTGAAGTGGATGACATTCGGGTGGCTACGCGGCGTGCATCAAATGGAGGTCATGCAGCGAGAGCCAATATTGATGAGCTGGAGGCTTTGATTCAAGCTTAATTGTTGGTTGCTTGATAGTTAGTAGTCTTTGGTTTGTAGCCACCTTGCCGCATTCATAGCAAAATAAGTCAAAATACCATCAGCACCTGCCCGTTTAAAAGCCAGTAAACTTTCTAATACGCAGGATTTTTCATCTAGCCAACCATTTTGCGCTGCGGCTTTTAGCATAGCGTATTCACCACTGACCTGATAGGCAAAAGTGGGAACGCCAAACTCATCTTTGACCCGGCGCACAATGTCCAAGTAAGGTAGACCAGGTTTTACCATGACCATGTCCGCGCCTTCGGAAATATCTAAAGCCACTTCTTGCATAGCTTCATCGCTATTAGCAGGATCCATTTGGTAAGTATATTTATTGCCTTTACCTAAGTTGGCTGCAGAGCCAACAGCATCTCGAAACGGCCCGTAAAATGCAGATGCATATTTAGCGGAATAGGCCAAAATTTTGGTATGAATATTTTGAGTGCTTTCAAGTGCCTCACGAATTTGACCTACACGGCCATCCATCATGTCGCTAGGAGCAACAACGTCAGCGCCAGCATTCGCGTGAGAGATGGCTTGCTTGACTAAAACCTCTATGGTTTCATCGTTCAGTACGTAGCCTGATGCATCGATTAGGCCGTCTTGACCATGTGTTGTATATGGATCTAATGCGACGTCTGTAATAATGCCTAAATCCGGAAAAGCTGACTTTAGTGCGGCAACCGTTCGTTGCACGAGTCCATTTGGGTTATAAGCTTCTGCTGCATCTAAACTTTTATATTGGCTATCAATTACTGGAAATAGCGCAAGTGCGGGAATGCCTAGGTGAACGCATTCTTCTGCAGTTTTAAGTAATACATCAACACTTTGGCGCCTCACGCCCGGCATAGAGGATACTTCTTCGACACGATTCTCTCCATCCAGAACAAAAACAGGGTAAATCAAGTCATTTGTAGTGAGCACATTCTCTCGCATCAATCGACGTGAGAACTCATTTTTACGCATACGACGTGGGCGAGAATAAGGGTAGCTCATCATGATTCCTAACAAATTTAAATTCTAATACTGACTTTTTAGGCAAATACTTTTGCTAATTCAGCACCGGGTTCAGGTTGGCGCATAAAGGCTTCACCTACCAGAAAAGTATGCACATTATTTTTGCGCATGAGCTTGACGTCATCGTTGGTGAAAATGCCAGACTCGGTGACTACAATTTTATTTTCTGGAATTCGTGAGAGCAAGCCTAATGTTGTCTCTAGAGTGACATCAAAAGTGCGCAGGTTGCGGTTATTGATACCTAATAATGGTGTTTCAAGCTGCAATGCAAGATCTAATTCCTCACCATTATGTACTTCTACAAGTACGGCCATGCCCAAGTTGTGAGCAATTGATTCTAATTCACGCATTTTTGCGAGATCAATCGCTGCGGCAATAAGTAGAATGCAGTCAGCCCCCATCGCGCGTGCCTCATAGACTTGGTAAGCGTCGATCATGAAATCTTTACGCAATACGGGGAGGCTGCATGCAGCTCGCGCTTGCTTTAGATACTCAGGTGAGCCTTGGAAGTACTCTAAGTCAGTAAGTACTGACAAGCACGCAGCGCCTCCTTTCTCATAGCTTTTTGCAATTTCTGCTGGTTGGAAGTCGGCGCGGATAATGCCTTTTGATGGGCTCGCTTTTTTAATTTCTGCAATGACTGCAGATTGTTGCTTGGCTATTTTTGAGCGAATACTTGCTACAAAATCACGAGTCGGACTTGCATTGTTAGCCTCAGCTTGTATAGCAGCTAATGATTTTTGCGCTTTTGCAGTAGCAACTTCTATTTCTTTTGTGGCGATAATTTTATTGAGAATGTCTGACATATTTTATGTTCGCTATTAATTTCTAATTTACTGATATTTGTTTTCATTTAACATGATCCAACCCGCTTCATGGTCAGCTTTAGGTGCGTGGTGAGTCCAATGAATAATACCGCCTTTTGGGTTGTAGACATATTCTCCACGGAATGAAATTTTATCACCCGTCTGCAAAGGCACTCTTGGTGCTAGATCAATATTATGTGCGAATAAAAGGGTTTGTTCAGCATTGATTTTTACCAAAAACTTTTGATGTCGTGCACCCTTGTTATCATCTGCTAGTAGCTTAACCACCAAGCCGCTTCCGCTCACTTGAATGTTGCTTTGTTTTTGAGAAAAAGCTTGTTCAATTAATGAGTTACTGGTGCCTGTTTCTTGGCGGGCATTTACGACATCAGGTTGATTTGCCTTGTTAGCATTCGATTGCTCACAGCCGAAAAGCGCGAGTGTGAGCGCTAATGCAAATAGGAGTGGCTTTAAATGGCTCACGCGTTTGTTAAAGCAATTAACTGCTCTAATTTTTCTAATGCTTTGCCACTATCGAGCATTTCTGCTGCAGTTTCAATGCCTGATTGAAGGCTCATTGCAATGCCTGAAACATATATAGCCGCACCAGCATTAAGCAACACAATCTCTCTTGCAGACCCAGTTTTTCCAGCAAGTACGTCTAAAATGATTGCTTTTGACTCGTTGGCATTATTCACTTTGATGCTAGATAAATCGCGAATGTTTAGGCCAAATTGCGTTGGGTTCAGAGTGTACTCTCTGATTAGACCGTCTTTAAGCTCCGCCACATGCGTATCACCTGTGAATGAGATTTCATCCATTCCATCTGCACCACAGACTACCATGACATGTTCGCTGCCTAGCTGTTTTAATACATGAGCTAACTTGACTGTCAATTGAGCAGAGAAAACACCCATAACTTGACGCTTTGCGTTAGCAGGGTTGGTTAACGGTCCCAGTAAGTTAAACAATGTACGCACTCCCAACTCACGACGTACTGGAGCGGAGTGCTTCATTGCGCTATGGTGGTTTGGCGCAAACATGAAGCCCAAGCCTATTTGGTTGACGCAGTGTGCAACCTGATCAGGTGTTTGATTCACATTAACACCTAAAGACTCGAGCACGTCAGCACTGCCACAAGTAGAGGAAACTGAGCGACCGCCATGTTTTGCCACTTTTGCCCCTGCTGCCGCAGCAACGAAGGCACAGGCAGTTGATACATTAAAAGTTTGTATGCCATCACCACCTGTGCCACAAGTGTCAATTAAATGATGTGTATCTTGAATGTTTACTTTAGTGGAGAGCTCACGCATGACACTCGCTGCAGCGGCAATTTCATCTACAGTTTCACCTTTGATTCGCAACGCTATTAAAAGGCCGGAAATTTGTACTGGAGTGAGTTCCCCAGCCATGACTTGCTGCATTAGACTTTGCATCGCGTCAAAGGTAAGGCTTTGACCATTGATGACTTGATTAAGCGTTTGCGAGTAACTCACTATATTCTTACTTTCAAGAAGTTATTCAAAAGTGCATGACCATGCTCCGTCAAAATTGATTCTGGGTGGAACTGCACCCCTTCAACAGCCAAAGTTTTATGGCGTACACCCATGATTTCACCGTCATCAGTCCAAGCGGTAATTTCTAGGCAATCAGGGATCGTTTCCTTTTCAATTACTAATGAATGGTAGCGTGTTGCTGTGTAAGGGTTGGGCAGGTCTTTGAATACACCGATATTTTTGTGATGTATTAATGAAGTTTTGCCATGCATTAACTGTTTAGCATGAATGATGTTGCCACCAAATGCCTGTCCAATGCTTTGATGTCCAAGACAAACACCTAGTAATGGAATTTTTCCTGCAAACTCTTTAATGAGCGGTACGCTGATTCCCGCCTCGTTAGGTGTGCATGGGCCAGGCGAGATGACGATGCGATCAGGGTGAAGTTCTGCAACTTTAGCTAAATCAATCTCATCGTTACGATAAACGAGAACATCTTCACCTAGTTCACCCAGATACTGTACTAAGTTGTAAGTAAAAGAGTCGTAGTTATCTATCATTAACAGCATGTAACTTCCTAATCATTGAGTTGCAACTAACTTTGGGTATGTCTTGTTCATATCAAAACATTATTTTACCTAGGCTTAAAAATTTTACCTAGGTTTAATCATGTGTAAACGGTATGAAGGTGTTAAGTTCGTGGCTTAGTGAGGGCAAGTGTAAGCGGTTGCGTCAATGTGAGCTTTTTTGCCAGACATTAAGGCGGTTATTAATTTTGCGCTTGCAGGAGCCATAGTTAAGCCGTATCTAAAGTGCCCTGTATTCAAGTATAAATTTTCAATACTTGGATGTGCGCTAATCGTGGGTAGATTTTCTGGAGTGCCTGGTCTTAAGCCGCTCCAGTGTTTAATAATAGGCTGATTTTTAAGTTCAGGCATAATGGCTTCGGCTTTGGCTTTAATTTCATCACGCACAGCTTCTGTGGTGCCTGCATCAAATCCAACATCCTCTAATGTGCTACCTGCGAGTAAATAGCCGTCACGGCGCGGTATCATGTAAAAGCCCTCGCGATAGACAATTTGGGATAGATTTTTTTCTGGCTTATAGAGAAGAATCTGGCCTCGCATTGGTTTGATGTTGAGTTTAGCGGAAGTTTGTTTGAGTAAATCAAAGCTCCATGCACCAGAAGTGACAACAAATTGGTCTGCAGATAATGTTTGTCCGCTCACTGTTTGCCATTGATTCAACTGTTGAGTTTCTTTCAATGGCACAAGTTCGGTATGCTCTAGCATAGTGACATGGTGTTGTTCTAACCATAAGCGCATTGCTTGCATCAAATAGGGAGGGCGTACCTGGCAGACAGTAGGCAACCAAAGTGCATCTTCACCACTGAGTGATTGCACATCGAATGCTGAAGCTTTTACTGCCTGAGCGGGAACTTGGTATCGATCACACCACTTGAGAGCCGCTTGGGTATCAAATTTGGGTAATAACAGGAAGCCAGAATTTTCAAAGTTGGCATCAACGCCTGTTTCCTTTTGTAGTTGCTGACTTAACTCTCGGTAGAAACTGGCCCCCTCGTTGGTTAGGGTGTTGACTGCGTCCGAATAAAGCCAAGGTAATAATGGGAAAATAATACCGCCGCCAGCCCAAGAAGATTCTCCAGATGTTTGGCTTGCAATTTTATTGCGCTCAACGATAGTCACTTGGCAGCCTTGTTTTACTAGCTCCATTGCCGTGATGCAGCCCACAATGCCGCCACCAACGATTAATACCTTTTTAGTCATTTTGTTGCCACTCGTCCTGTCAATAAGGCATTTTGTGCATTGGTTAAACTTACAGGATGCCCTAATAATACAACAACGTCACCTTCTGCAAGATTGCTGCCAAGGCTAGGTTCAACGCCGTTAGAATTTGGACGTCGAATGGATTTAACTTCTACGTTGAAGTTTTCTAATTGTATTTCAGTCAGCTTTCTACCAATAGCGTAACTTCCAGCAGAAATAACCACTGAATGTAAACGGACTTGCTGTCCTTCCAGACTTTCATCTTCAGCATCGGAAATGCCATGGAAATAGCCTTTAAATAATTTGTATCGTTCTTCACGGAACAAACGAATGCGTTTAACCACCCTGTTGAGTGGCACCCCAAGTAGCATTAAAGCGTGAGAGGCTAACATGAGGCTGCCTTCAAGAATTTCGGGAACAACCTCAGTGGCGCCAGCTTCACGCAATATTTCCATATTTGAGTCGTCAACAGTTCGCACAATCACAGGCAATTGCGGGTAATTCTCTTGTGCGATATGCAGGATTTTCATTGCCGCACGATTGTCTGCATAACTAATGACCAATGCTTTAGCGCGAGCTCCGCCTGCCGCGTCAAGAACTACGCGTCTGGCGGCATCGCCAAACATCACATTCTCACCTGCGGCTGCAGCTTCAAGAACCCTCGATGGGTCAATGTCTAAGGCTATGTAGGGGATGTTTTCTTCACGAAGAAATCGAGCTAAATACTGTCCGCTACGCCCATAACCACAAATAATCACGTGGTGATGTAAGTGCTTGCCCGCATCATCAATATCTTGCACGATTTGACCGCTATTGAGGGTGTAGCTTCTCACCAGTTTTCTAACAATGCGACCATTGTATTGAATCAAGAATGGTGCAATCACCATGGAAAGCAAGGCTACGGCAAGAACGATTTGTAGTGCCTGACCGCTAATCAAGTTTTGCTCAACACCCAAGGCTAGAATAACAAAGCTAAACTCGCCTGCCTGAGCCAAAATTAATCCTGTTCTAATCGCTACGCCAGTTTCATACTTTACCAACCTTACCACCAGCGCCACGATGGCAAATTTCAACACTAGATAAGTGATTAAAATTAAAAGAATTAGGCCTATGTGCTGGAAGACTTGTTGCAAGTTAAGCAACATGCCAACGCTGATGAAAAATAGCCCTAATAAAATATCACGGAATGGCGAAATGTCTGATTCAACTTGATAGCGATATTTTGTTTCAGAAATCAGCATGCCTGCGATGAAAGCCCCTAAAGCATAGGATAGGCCAGCGAGTTTGGTGACATATGCTAGCAATAAAGTGACCATTAAGACGTTCATCACAAACAGTTCGCGAGAGCGTTGACTTGCGACTAGATTAAACCAAGGGTTAATCAGCCATTTGCCAACTGTAAATAAAAATAACAGCATCGCTGCGGCTTTCACCATGGCCAATCCGAGCGCATCAGCAAGACTGGCGTTGGTTAAACCTAAGGCGGGAATCAAAACTAAAATGGGAACGACTGCAATATCTTGAAACAGCAATACCCCGATGCTGAGGCGACCATGTCGTGAATTTAAATCTAGTCTTTCGGCTAGTATTTTGGAGACGATAGCAGTCGACGACATTGCTAATGCCGCACCAATGACAAATGCACCAGACCAGCTTAAATCGGCTAACTTAGCTATGATCATGGCTAGAGCTAATGAGAGCAATACTTGAGCGCCACCCAAGCCGAAAATCTTTTTACGCATCGCATATAGTTGCGGCAAGCTAAACTCTAAGCCGATGCTAAACATTAAAAATACGATGCCAAATTCTGCAATTTCGCGATTAGCTTCTGAGTTTGCGAGCAATCCAAACGTGTGCGGACCTAAAGCTAATCCAACTAAAAAATAAGCCAGCATGACGGGTAAACGAAACACCCGAAATAGCGCCACACCCAGTACAGAACTGATGAGCAGAATTAGAATTAAGGGGAGTGATTCAAACATACGTTGTATTAAAATTTGCCTTATTTGTGATGATTTGGCTTTATTAAAGTTAGACTGAAATTCTAATCAGTAGCAAATTTTATGCCTAATGTTGGTTTTTAACCTAAAATGTCCTTGCAATCGCTTTGTTAGGGAAGCATTCCCTTTTATACTAACCGTTAACCTTCGTTAAACCAAATGAGTCTTATCAGTTAAACGTAAAATTATGTCGCAATCAGAAAACAATTCTGCCTTAAATGTTTTTTCTAAAAAATCCAGCCTCGCATTAGCGCAAGAAATTCTTACGCTAGAGGCTAGTGAAATTAATGCTCTGGCAAAGCGCTTAGATAGCCGATTTAGCGATGCCGTTGAACTCATTTTACAATGCCAAGGACGTGTTGTGGTGAGTGGTATGGGCAAGTCAGGCCATATTGGTGGAAAGATTGCTTCTACTTTTGCGAGCACAGGTACACCAGCTTTTTTTATGCATCCAGCTGAAGCTAGTCATGGTGATTTGGGGATGATCATTGGCGGCGATATTGTGATTGCTTTATCTAACTCTGGTGAAAGTGATGAGATCTTAGCTATTGTGCCTCCACTAAAGAGATTAGGTGCGCGCATTATTGCGATTACGGGTAATGATGATTCCACTCTAGCGAAAGCCGCAGATATCCACTTAAGCGCACATGTTGAGAAAGAGGCCTGCCCTCTTGGATTGGCCCCAACATCTAGTACTACGGTTGCTCTTGCATTGGGCGATGCGCTGGCTTTATGTGTGCTAGACCGGCGAGATTTTACTGCTGAAGATTTTGCACGCTCTCATCCTGGAGGTAGTCTTGGTAGAAAGTTGCTAATTCACGTGAGTGACTTGATGCGTAGTGGTGACCGTATCCCTTATGTATATTTAGAGGCGCCGCTTTCGGACGTGTTGCTTGAGATGTCGCATAAAGGCTTAGGGCTTACCGCGATTGTTAATGAGCAACATCAACCAATAGGTATTTTTACTGATGGCGATTTAAGGCGGACGTTTGAGCGCAACATTAACGTGGTCGGGTCTAGAATTTCGGAATTAATGCATCCGAATCCACACACAATTCTTCAGGATGAGTTGGCGATTGTTGCGGTTGAGATTATGGAGCAGCACAAAGTGAACGCTTTGCTTGTGGTTGATGTTGCAGGAACTTTGGTTGGTGCTTTGAGTATGCACGATCTCTTACTAGCAAAGGTGGTTTAGTTAATGGTATTGACACAAGACACGATGCAACGCTTTCAAAATATCAAGTTGTTGATTCTTGATGTTGATGGCGTGATGACTGATGGTGGTTTAACTATAGGAGATGATGGGCAGGAATATAAAACTTTTCATGCGCATGATGGCTTAGGGATGAAATTACTCAAGGCCTCTGGTGTTGAGCTTGCGATTATTACGGGCCGTACGTCTAATGTGGTTAAAAAGAGAGCAGAGTCCACTGGAGTTGCGCATTTTTATCAGGGCGCGGAGGATAAGTTATCGGCTTTTAATGAGTTGATTAAAATGTGTAATTTAGAGGCGAGTCAATGTGCTTTTATGGGTGATGATGTGGTGGATTTGCCGCCTATGCTTAAAAGTGGCTTAGCTATTGCCGTGCCAGCTGCACCTGCCTTGGTTATCAAGCATGCGCATTATGTGACGCAGAAATCTGGTGGAATGGGAGCAGTGCGAGAAGTCTGTGAGCTTATCATGCAAGCGCAAGGCACATTTGATGCGCAAATGGCGCAATTTTTAACGCAATCTCACATTTCTAACTAGTTACCTCATTTGCGTATTTGTTACGAATAATCTTATGAAAATGAGTTATCCAGCATGAAGTATAAGGCGCGCGCTACATTTATTTTTCCATTGGTCTTACTCTCCATGCTGGCCTTGATGACATTTTGGCTAAGTAAAGTGGCGCAACCACCAACACCTAAGATGGACGGTAGTAGTCGACATGATCCTGATTATGTGATTACCAACTTTGTAACGACTCAAACTGACATTAATGGAAATTTGCACTATAAATTAGCCGCCATTGAAATGAAGCATTATCCAGATGATGATTCAGCTGTTTTGCAACGGCCTCGCTACACTCAATTTGCCTTAGATAAACCCTATACTCAGGTGCACGGTTTGCGTGGTAATGTTTCTAGCAACGGTGATGAAGTAGAGCTTTTCGACCAAGTTAAAGTGACTCGTCAAGCTTTTGCTGGTAAAGGTGAGATGACCGTAGAAACGGACTATCTTAGCATTTTGCCTAAAGAAGAGATTGTGCGAACAGAACATCCAGTAGTTATTCGCCAAGCGCCAAAAACCGTCATTTATGCAACGGGAATGCTTTATGAGAAGAAAAAAAGAACGGTAACATTGCTACATAAAGTACGTGCGCACTATGAAAGGCCAGTTGTCCCTAGGGCGGCAGCAAAAAAAGCGCCATCTGTAGCTGCTAAAAAGGTAAAAGCACCAGTGAAGAAAGTAAAACCAAATAAAACGAAAACATCTGCTAAAAAGGCAGATTCGACTAAAGTTAATCAATTAAACACAACTAACACTAACAATGCGCGCATTCGGAGACGCTATGAGTAAATTTATCAATTTCGATAGGCTGGGGCTTAATGTAGGGTTCTTTTTATTGAGCATTTCATTATTTGGCTTTTCGTCATTAGCGTTTGCAGAAGCGGCCGATCGTGATAAGCCGATTGATTTGGAGGCTGATACAGTGAAAGTGGATGATGCTAAACAAATCAGTACCTATTCTGGCAACGTGATTTTGACGCAGGGTACTTTGGTTATTCATGCGGATAAGCTCATTGTGCGAGAGGATAAAGAGGGGTTTCAGCACAGTACGTCATTAGGCAATCCAACGACTTTTAAACAAAAGCGTGAAGGTAAGAACGAATACATGGAAGGTAGTGCTCAGCGCATTGAATATGACGGACGTATGGATAAGGTGCAGTTATATACTAAGGCTTGGGTAAAGCGTGGTGAAGACATTGTGCATGGCGATTACATTATGTATGACGCTAATGCGGAGTATGCGGAAGTAATCGGCGGAGGTTCTCAGGCGGCCGGTTCTGGAAAGTCTTCTGGTCGTGTGCGAGCCATTATTCAGCCAAAAAACAAAAAAGTGCCAGAGCCTAGCTCTAGTGTTGCTCCATCTGGCAAACCAGCAAATACTGAAACTAATGCAGACAAACCTTCTGTAGAAAAAACATTTGCGCCAGCCGGTAATGCTCCACCAGTTAAAAATATGCGTTTTAGTAGAAGTTTGGAAGTGAGTCCGGACGCAAAATAACCTGATTAACCATATAGAAAAAGCGCATATCACTATGAGTGAACTGATAGTAGAGAATTTAAAAAAATCGTATGGTACTCGTACGGTGGTTCAAGATATTTCTTTAAGCATTAAAAGTGGTGAAGTTGTTGGATTGCTGGGCCCTAATGGTGCAGGTAAAACCACTAGTTTTTATATGATTGTTGGTTTGGTTTCCGTTGACGCGGGGCGCATTTTATTGGATGGTAAAGATCTGAGTCGTATGCCAATTCACTTACGCGCTAGGATGGGTTTGTCTTATCTGCCGCAAGAGCCGTCAATTTTTCGCAAGCTTACTGTGTCAGAAAATATTCTTGCTGTATTGCAGTTGCAAGAGATAACAGAAGACGAAATGGATGAAAAATTAGAGTCTTTGCTTGAAGAGCTCCATATTACGCATATCCGCGATAATGCTGCTGTAAGTTTATCTGGCGGTGAGCGACGCCGTGTTGAGATTGCACGTTGTTTAGCATCCGACCCAAGTTTTGTTTTATTGGATGAGCCCTTTGCAGGTATAGATCCAATTGCAGTGATCGACATTCAGAAAATTATCCATATTTTAACTGCTCGAAATATTGGTGTTCTGATTACCGACCATAATGTACGTGAAACGCTGGGTATTTGTGATCATGCTTATATCGTTAATCAAGGTCATGTGTTTGCCTCAGGGATTCCGAATGAAATCGTGGCTAATGAAAGTGTGCGTAAAGTCTATTTGGGTGAAAACTTCCGCCTATGAAGCAAGGTTTGCAGTTAAGGTTTTCGCAGAACCTATCACTTACCCCACAGTTGCAGCAAGCCATTCGGCTATTGCAATTATCAACCTTAGAGCTTAATCAAGAAATTGAAGTGCTCATGCAAGCCAACCCCATGCTTGAGAGGGGTGATGCTGATGAAGATGAATATGGTAATGCGCTAGATGATAATGCTGATGTAGCTGCAAGTGTCGCTACAGAAGAAGCGATGAGTCTCGGTCAAAATTTATCTGAACGTGATTTTGAATTTGCTGCCAATGAGCCAAGTTTAAGTGAGGTTAATCAGCCAGTTGGTAATGTAAGCGACGAGCAAGCAGAGCCAGAACTTACTATCAATGATACGGAATTTTCAGCTGAATTTAGTGATGAGTTTGACGAGTTCTCTAATGGAAGTCGTTGGGATGAAAATACTACGCCGTCGGATGACGATAGTGATTTTCGTCAGCAAGAAACTTTGCAAATTAGCTTGCGTGAGCACTTGCTATCGCAATTGAAGTTAATGCCTTTGTCGGAGCGCGACCAATCTTTAGCTCTGTTGTTGGTTGATAGTATTAACGAAGATGGGTATTTGGAAGAGTCTCTGGAGAGTATTGCGGAGCAAATGCCTTTGGAGTTGGATGTTGATGTTTTAGAGTTGCAAACAGCTTTGCGTCATATTCAGCATCTAGATCCAGCCGGTGTAGGTGCGCGCAACTTAAGTGAGTGTTTATTGTTGCAGCTCGATTTATGTCCAGAAAATACTCAGTATCTGGAGCTGGCTCGCGCAGTTGTGAGGGATTATTTACCTGTATTAGGTGCGAGAGATTTTACTAAATTACGCAAAGATTTAAGTTGTGATGAAGTTACGCTCAAGCAAGTACAACAGTTGATTGTCAGTTTAAATCCGCGTCCAGGCAGTGCTTTTAGTTTGATAGGATCTGATCATTACATTCAGCACGAGGTCATCGTTAAGAAAGTTAAAGGTATCTGGATTGCTAGTTTGAATGAAGGGGTAATTCCAAAACTTAAGATTAATCAACTATATGCCAATATCCTGAAGCGTAATCGGGATAGTTCTAGCCAGTATTTGCAAAGCCAAATGCAAGAGGCTAAATGGATGATTAAAAATATCCAGCAACGGTTTTCAACGATTTTGCGTGTGTCACAAGCGATTGTTGATCGGCAGCGGAACTTTTTAGAGTATGGTGAGGTGGCCATGCGGCCGTTAGTCCTTCGTGAAATTGCTGATGAGCTGGAGTTGCATGAATCTACTATTTCACGGGTGACATCGAATAAGTACATGCTTACTCCAAGAGGAATCTTTGAGCTGAAATACTTTTTTGGAAGCTCTGTTTCCACTGATAGTGGCGGCACTTGTTCTGCAACTGCAATTCGCGCCCTTATTAAGCAACTGGTGGATCAAGAGAATCCAAGAAAGCCATACTCTGATAGTCAAATTACAGATTTGTTGGCCAAACAAGGTATTGTTGTTGCAAGGCGTACTATCGCCAAATATAGAGAAGCGCTTGGCATTGCCCCTACCAATCTTAGAAAATCACTTTAACTCAAAAGCCTGTTTAAAAATCCTGTAAAAGAAGCATAAAAAGTCTCTATTTCAGTAGCACAGACCTAATCTAAAGTAGTAAACTGAAATTGTTCTGTGGAGTTTAATACTTGAAATTATCAAGGTTGTCAGGGAAAGTTTTTACTGGACGTCTACTTTAAGATTTCAACTGTTAAAAGCTGTGGAATATTTTAAAAAGGAGCAAGTCATGAATTTACAATTAACTGGTCATCACTTAGAAGTAACGCCTGCATTACGCGATTATGTTACAAGCAAACTCACTCGTATTAGCAACCATTTTGATCATGTAATTGATGTCAAGGTGACGTTAAGCGTTGAGAAGCTCGCGCAAAAAGTAGAGGCCACGCTACATGTTCCTGGCAATGATTTACACGCAGCCTGTGAAAATGACAATATGTATAGTGCTATTGACATGTTGGCAGACAAGCTGGATCGCCAAGTGGTTAAACATAAAGAAAAACATGCAGATCACCACAAAGCAAATGGTGCCGTTAAGCACCAGCACATTCAATAAATCTTCATTTATAGCTCATCGTTCATTTAACCATTTTTTATAACTT
The DNA here is from genome assembly GCA_964422015.1 of uncultured Methylotenera sp. Classification (GTDB taxonomy): domain Bacteria; phylum Pseudomonadota; class Gammaproteobacteria; order Burkholderiales; family Methylophilaceae; genus Methylotenera. The sequence goes on along the minus strand of CAYQZK010000008.1, from coordinate 16,139 downwards.
TTATGGCTCAAATTAACGTCGCTGAGCTATTCAAACTCACCCGCCGCAAGCTTAAGTTGAACTGGGTTGCTGGGCTTGATGGCGGGCATAAAACTCTCACAAGTGAAACGGTCACTAAGCCCTCTTTGGCGCTTATTGGCCATCTTAACTTTGTTCATCCTAATCGCGTGCAAGTGCTGGGTTGTGCTGAAATGGATTATTTGCGTAGCCTTGAAAAGGCTGATGCCATGAAATCTATTGCTAATTTGTACTCCACAGATTTGGCCGCAGTGATAGTGGCGAATGGTGAGAAAGTGCCAGATATTCTGCTGGATGCAGCAAATCAACAGGTTACGCCTTTATTTACCTCAACACTGCGCAGTCCAGAGTTGATGGATATACTGAGTCACTTCTTAGTGCAGGCTTTTGCAGAGTCTGTGAGTAGGCATGGTGTTTTTATGGAGGTGCAGGGTTTTGGTGCGTTAATTAAAGGTGACGCTGGCATTGGTAAAAGTGAGCTTGCTTTAGAGTTAATATCACGTGGGCACAGAATTATTGCGGATGATATTGTCGACTTCTTTCGCATTTCACCTGAGCGCATCGAAGGTCGTTGCCCTCCATTGTTGCAAGATTTTCTTGAGGTGCGTGGTTTAGGTATTTTGAATATACGTGCTTTGTTTGGTGATAACTCAGTGAAGCCTAGTAAGCCGCTAGATTTAATCCTTCAGTTGGAAATGGCTAATCAACAAGCAGAGCCGATTGATAGGCTGAAGGTTAAATCAGAACATGAAGTAGTTTTAGGGGTTAAAATTCCTAAAATTCATATCCCTATCGCTGCGGGGCGTAACATTGCGGTGTTAGTTGAAGTTGCTATTCGCAATCACATGTTGCTATTGCGCGGGATTAACGGTACTAAGCAATTTATGCAGCGGCAGATGCGTGAAATGAAAAAGCATCAATAAGATTATTCTATGAAACAACTCATTATTGTTACTGGGCTTTCTGGTTCAGGAAAAAGTATTGCGCTTAGGGCCTTAGAAGATAGCGGTTATTATTGTATTGATAACTTGCCTGCGACTATGTTGCCGCAAATCTCTGAGCATTTAGGCACGCAGAATTCGCATATTGCCAATCATGATCGTGTTGCGATTAGCATTGATAGTCGTAGCGCTGCCATTGAAACTTTGCCTATGCATATTGAGCAATTAAAAGCCCAAAATGTTGCAACACAAGTGCTGTTTTTGGAATCTAACGCTGAGACCTTAGTTAAAAGATTCAGTGAAACGCGCCGTAAGCATCCTTTAAGTAAAGGCACGGCTACACTTGCAGAAAGCATTGCTTGTGAACGTGAGCTGCTTGCGAACTTGGGTGATCTGGGTCATGTTATTGATACTAGTCATCTAAGTGCCAATACCCTTAGAGCTTGGATTAAAGATGTGGTTTCTATTAAGCACACAGGGCTTACATTGTTGTTTACATCATTTGGTTTTAAGCATGGCATCCCGCTAGATGCCGATTTTGTATTTGATGTGCGTTGTTTGCCTAATCCGCATTACGATCCTAACTTGCGTGACCTCACGGGACGTGATGTGCCGGTGCAAAAATTCTTGGCAAGCCAAGCAAGCGTGCATGATATGTTGCAGGATATTCAAAATTACGTAGAAAAGTGGTTGCCCTGTTTTGTTGCCGATAATCGCAGTTATTTAACCGTCGCAATAGGTTGCACAGGAGGACAACATCGCTCAGTTTACTTCGTTGAGCAATTAGGCCAATATTTTTCACCGCAACAAAAAGTATTGATAAGACATACAGAGCTAAAATAACAGCACTGTAAAAGAAATAATTTAGATTAAACATACTCAGGAATACCATGATTGGCATTTTAATCATTGCACATAATAGTTTAGGTGCTAGCTTGCTAGATTGCGCAAAACACGTTTTGGGGGAGCAGCCGCAAAAACTTGAATTTTTAGCGGTAAATCATGACGATGACCAAAGCAGTTTGTTGCCAGAAGCGCTTGCTTTGATTCGCTCACTTGATAGCGGTAAAGGTGTCTTGGTTTTGTCCGATATTTATGGAGCAACACCTTGTAATGTTGTTAGAGGGCTGTTGCAGCCAGGTTTGGTCGAAGGTATTGCTGGCGTTAACTTGCCTATGTTGATACGTGCGTTAAGTTACCGTAATGAACCATTACGTGTTGTGGTAGAAAAGGCTATTAGTGGGGGACGTGAGGGCGTGGTTCACTTTGACCAAGAAACCTGTGAGCGTTATGAATCTAAAGTTGAATAATCAAAAAATGATAAGGTTTTGCTTGAGATGATTAGTAGAGAAATTGAAATTATCAACAAATTAGGCTTGCATGCTCGGGCTTCAACCAAGCTTACGCAAACGGCAGGTAAGTTTGCTAGTGAAATTTGGATTGAGCGTAATGGCCGCCGTGTTAATGCAAAAAGCATTATGGGCGTCATGATGCTTGCTGCTGCAAAAGGCTCTGTCGTTAAGCTGGAAGCTAGTGGCGCAGACGAGGTTGCGGCGATTGAAGCGCTAGTCGCGCTTATTTCAGATTACTTTGGCGAAGGCGAGTAATGACTAGCTTTAGCATTCATGGTGTAGGCGTCTCTAGCGGAATTGCTATTGGTCAAGCGCACCTTGTTTCAAATGCCTTGTTGGAGGTGGTTCATTATCAACTGCACAAGCATTTAATTGAAGATGAGATTGAGCGTTTTAGCAACGCAATCACAACTGTTAAACGTGAGTTAGAGCAAATTAACAGTAGCTTACGCAAAAATGCTCCTGCAGAAATCAGTGCATTTATCAGCACACATTTGATGATGCTTGAAGATAAATCATTGTCAGAGGCGCCCAAAGATATCATTAGAAATGAGCGTTGCAACGCTGAGTGGGCAGTTAAGTTGCAAATGGATGATATTGTCGAGCAGTTCGAGCAGATTGAAGATGACTATCTGCGTGAGCGCAAACAAGACGTTATTCAGGTTGTAGAGCGTATTATCAAAGTGTTGCTAGGTCACCCTAGCCAGTTGCCTGCGGAGCAACAAACTAGTGTTGTGCATCAAGAGCGTAAACTTATTTTGGTGGCACATGATATTTCACCTGCGGACGCTATACAGTTCAAGCAGCATCAGTTTGCAGCGTTTGTCACAGACGTAGGTGGAGCCACTTCACATACGGCTATTTTAGCGCGTAGCCTCAACATTCCATCAATTGTTGCCCTGCAGCGGGCAAGAGATTTAATTAACGATGGTGAGTTAATTATCATTGATGGTGATCTTGGCGTGGTCATCGTTAATCCATCTAAAGAAATTCTGGCAGAGTATAAGCTGCGTCAAGAACAGTGGGAGCTCGAGCAGCAAAAGCTGCAATTGATTAGAACGACTAAAGCAGTAACGATTGATGGAACACATATCGAGTTGCTCGCTAATATTGAAGTTCCTGAAGATGCCATAGCAGCCAAAGCTTCTGGCGCAACAGGGATTGGTTTATATCGAACAGAGTTTTTATTTATGAATCGGCGCGATATGCCAGATGAAGAAGAACAATTCGTTGCTTATAAGTCTGTTGCAGAAGCCATGAAAGGTGCGGCAGTCACGATTCGTACACTAGATTTAGGTGCGGATAAGCAAATGAATCCGGATACTGTTGTTAGCTGTGCAAATCCTGCATTGGGCTTGCGTGCGATTCGTTTATGCTTGGCTGAGCCTGCGATTTTTCATACGCAATTACGTGCCTTGTTACGCGCTTCAAATTTCGGAAATATTAAAATTCTTATTCCAATGCTATCCAATTTGGCTGAGCTACGTCAGACCAAGCTGCTTTTGGAGCGAGCCAAGTCCAGTCTGCGTAAACAAAATATTGCGTTTAATGAAAATATAGAGCTAGGCGGCATGATTGAAATACCCGCAGCTGCTATTAGTGCAGAAGCTTTTGCTAAAGAGTTAGATTTTATGTCTATTGGGACGAATGACCTGATTCAGTACACCTTAGCAATTGATCGTACTGATGATGCAGTTGCACACCTATATAGCCCACTTCACCCATCCGTATTAAAACTCATTTCTATGACCATTAAAGCGGGTGAGAAGTTTGGTAAGTCTGTTTCAGTCTGTGGAGAAATGGCGGGTGATGCTAAGCTGACTAAGTTACTTATTGGTATGGGTTTACGCCAGCTATCTATGCACCCATCGCACGTGCTCAGTGTGAAGCACCAAGTTTTACACAGCGAAATTAAACAACTGAACTCCAATGCTCGTAAGATTCTTGGGCTCAGTGATGTTGATAAAATTGAGCCACTCGTTGCTAAATACAATCTGAACTAATTTAGTAATTCAAGTACAAATCATTTCGCGTTATGCGCATTTAAGGAATCGTCGTGTCAAACCCTCTGTTACATTTTTCTGGCCTACCTAAATTTGAAGAAGTAAAAGCTGAGCATGTCTCTCCAGCATTAGATTTTTTGCTTAATGAAGCAAGAGCGACCATCGAAACACTTACGCAAGATAGCACACCTGCTACATGGCATGACTTTGCTTTCAAACTTGAGAATATGGAAGAAAAAATCTCGCGTGCTTGGTCACAAGTAGGTCATATGAATGCCGTAGTTAATAGCCCTGAATTACGAGAGGCTTACAATGACAATTTATCTAAACTCACTGATTTTTATGCAGACTTAGGCCAAGATGAACGTCTTTACGCCAAATTTCGTGCATTACGTGCAAGTGCAGAATTTAATACACTTACATCTTCCCAGAAAAAAATTGTAGAAAATGAGCTACGTGATTTTCGTTTAGGGGGCGCTGAATTACCTGCTGAGCAAAAGGCGCGCTTTAAAGCTATTCAAGAAGAATTATCAAAGCTATCTGCTAAATTTGAAGAAAATGTGTTGGATAACACGAATGACTACGCCCTCTATATTGACGATGCAAGCAAATTAAAGGGTATTCCAGAGGATGTGCTGCAAACTGCAAGTATTGCGGCAAAGGCAGACAAAGTAGCACAGGCTGGTAATGAAAATATAGAGACTGGCTGGAAATTTACCCTGCATTTCCCCTCTTATTTACCTGTGCTGCAATATGCTGAAGATCGTAATTTGCGTGAGACGCTTTATCGCGCTTATGCGACGCGCGCCTCTGAGTTTGGTAAAAGTGAGTGGGATAACACGCCACTGATTTCTCAAATCCTTAAATTGCGACTTGAAGCTGCAAATTTATTGGGTTTTGCTAACTATGCTGAGCTTTCAATAGCGACTAAGATGGCTGAATCTGCCGAGCATGTTAAGGACTTCTTGCAGGATTTAGCTCAAAAAGCTAAGCCTTATGCGCTTAAAGATAAAGCAGAGCTTGAAGAATATGCAGAAAAACTAGGTATTGAAGATATGCAGGCATGGGATGTTGCCTATGTTTCAGAAAAGCTAAGAGAAGAGAAATATGCTTTCTCTGATCTTGAAGTAAAGCAATATTTCCCTGAAAGCAAAGTATTGGCAGGTTTGTTTAAAGTCGTTGAAACTATTTTTGATGTACATGTTAGTAAAGCTCAAGCCTCAGTTTGGCATGAAACAGCCAGTTTTTATGATATTAAAGATCATAATGGACATCTCATTGGACAGTTTTATTTGGATTTATACGCTCGCAATGACAAGCGTGGTGGCGCATGGATGGACGAGGCAATTACACGCCGTAAGGTAGCAGACGAACTTACAACGCCTGTTGCATTTTTAGTTTGCAACTTCTCTGCACCTGTTGGTGGAAAGCCCGCATTATTTACTCATGATGAAGTGCTGACGATGTTCCATGAGTTTGGTCATGGTTTACATCATGTGTTGACTCAAGTAGAAGATTACGGCGTTTCTGGAATAAAAGGTGTGGAGTGGGATGCCGTTGAGTTACCGAGTCAGCTTATGGAAAACTTCTGCTGGGAATGGGAAGTGCTACGCCATATGACAGCTCATGTTGATACTGGTGAACAACTACCACGTGCACTCTTCGACAAGATGGTTGCAGCTAAAAATTTCCAGGCAGGCATGCAAACAATGCGTCAGTTAGAGTTTTCATTATTTGATATTCGTTTGCACGGTGAGTTTGACCCTTACGGAAATCAGACAGCAAATGACTTGATTGAAGCGGTGCGTGATGAAGTTTCGGTGGTGCGACCACCTAAATGGAATCGTTTCCCTAATAACTTTACCCATATTTTCTCTGGAGGCTATGCAGCTGGATATTATAGTTATAAATGGGCAGAGGTTTTATCTGCAGATGCTTACAGTATGTTTGAAGAAGATGGTGTGCTTTCAAGAGAAACAGGCAAGCGCTACTGGCAAGAAATTCTAGCGAAAGGTGGCTCGCGCCCAGCCCTAGAATCTTTCACTGCTTTCCGTGGGCGTGAACCAAGTATAGAGGCGTTGTTGCGTCATAATGGTATGGTTTCTTAACAAATTAAAAACGCATTAGAAGTTTTTTTGTAAGTTTGTAGATAAGTTGCTATAATGCGCACCTTGCAAATATTTACCGAAGTTTGCATGAGGGCCGGGTAGCTCAGTCGGTAGAGCAGCGGATTGAAAATCCGCGTGTCGGCAGTTCGATTCTGCCCCCGGCCACCAAATAGAATAAAGCTCACAGCGATGTGGGCTTTTTTTATATCTAAACTATACCGATTTAGATATCTCTTGAACATTATCTCAATTTTATAAAATCACAATCACACCAATTACACTCTCGCAGGCACCTCGTTTTTATTCTATTTAATTATAAACTTATAAAAACTAATTCTTTTTAATTGTTATAAATTAACTTTATAGTGCGTGCATTCGTTATTTACGCACACAGATTAAAGGTTAATTGATGTCACTTACTCACAGCGCAGCGCAACTTGCTCTCAAACACCATCAGGATTCTTCACAGGAAATTTTACGTGCGGTTGAAGAGCTTAAAAATGGCTCAGGCTTTGGTTCGGTTGAAATTGTGTTGCATGAAGGGCGTGTGACACAAATTGAAAAACGCGAAAAACTTAGATTTACTCAAGACAGCTCAAAAAAATCACCTACTGCACAAGCAAGGGTTAAATAAAATATCGTAAAAATTAATTCACTTGCGAACCAGAATACTGACGCTTGTAATAGGATATTAATATGCAATTCAAATTATCAAAATTCACTAAAGTGCTCATTGCAAGCAGCTTTATTTCACTACCTGCTTATGCATTTGCTAACGACAGCACGGCTATTGATGAGGCGAGTAACTTGCCGCAAGAGCTGAGCCAACAAGAAAAAATACAAGCACGGTTACGTGAAATTGCAGCAGAAGAAAAGGCAGCTTTCATTGCTGCCAATGGCCATTTCGTGGATCGTAAAAGTTACGGTACACAAAAAGAAACAGATCCACCACGCTATGTTAAGCAAGCAAACAAAACTTGGTTAAAAGAATTTGATACTTTTGCAGATGTAAACTGGCTAGACTTGGGATTAGAGTATCGCGCTCGCTTCGAGCACCGCGATAACGACTTGCGACGTGCAGACCAAAATATTGATGAACCTTTATTGTTGCGAACACGCGCCTATCTTGGGGTAAAAAACATTCTCGACCCATTACGATTTGCCGTGGAGGTGCAAGATTCTCGTCGCAACCATGGCGATTACTCTCGCGGATATGACACGCGTGATGTGAATCAGGCGGATATTTTGCAAGGTTATCTTGAGCTGAACTTCAAAGAAAGCTTTTTAGGTAAAGATGACCTTGGCAATGCACGTCCTGTTTGGGTGCGCGCAGGTCGTCACGCTTGGGAAGCTATCGATAGACGTTTGATTGCACGTAACGAATGGCGCAACACGACCAACACTTTTCAAGGGGTAAGGGCGCAGATAGGCGACAAAAAGAATGACTGGCAACTAGAATTACTTGCGGTTAAACCAGTACAGCGCTTTACCACACGCCTAGATGAAGTTGATCATGCACAAGACTTTTACGGTGCCATTGGTGATTGGCGAGGTTGGTCTGAATACGTCACTTTAGAACCCTATTACTTGTTACTGAAACAAAATGGAAGTGACGTGGAATATGACAGCAACGGCAAGGCTGCAGCTAAAGACGCCAAGATTGACCGTGAAATTCATACAGCAGGCTTACGTGCTTACGGAACAATTGGCAAAAGCGGATTTGATTACGATGCTAGCTATGTTAAGCAATGGGGACATCAGGATAGATTGGACAACGCTGGTAAGTTTCTTGCTGAACTTGATCACAATGCTTACGCCTACAACGCCGAAATCGGCTATAGCATTAAGCATCCATGGAAGCCTCGCCTGAGTGCCTTTTATGGTGTAGCAAGCGGCGATAAAAATCCTACTGACGGCAAAAACCAACGCTTTGAAAGGCTGTTCGGCTTTGCTCGCCCATGGTCTAACGACGATTACATTCAAATGGAAAACATTCGCACACCTAAATTGCGCCTTGAGTTCGACCCTAAAGTGGCCTTTTTGGATAACGTGAAAGTCGATACAGGCTTTAGCTGGTATCGCTTGGATAGTGAAACTGACCGCTGGAATGCAGGCAGTGACCTGCGGGATCGGTCAGGTAAGAGCGGAAAAGACTTAGGCAAAGAGTTCGACCTACGTGTGCGCTTTCCAATCAACGAGCACGTATCGCTTAACTTGGGTTACGCCCACTTTTGGGCGGGAGATTTTGTGAAAAATGCAGTAAGTGCCGACGCTGCTAACAGAAAGAAGTTTGATCAAAATCGATCTTCTGACTCCGATTTCTTCTACACCGAATTGACACTATTAGGATTTTAAAAAAACTTAGGAAAACATGATGACCTTCAATATCAATCAGCTTTTACTCAACAAAGCCTCAAACTCTTCTATAGGTAAGGGCTTGCTGAAAAGATAGCCTTGGTATGTCTTACAGTCGGCGTCAAAAAGAATTTGTCTTTGTTCTGCTGTCTCAACGCCTTCAGCAATCACTTCTAAATCCAAGCTACGTGCCATGGTAATAATGGTACCTACGATAGCTCTGTCACTTGGGTCCACTTCGAGACCCCTAACAAACGACTGGTCGATTTTCAATTGACGCAATGGCAACTGTTTAAGATATTGCAATGAGGAATAGCCCGTACCAAAATCATCCAACTCAAAGCGAATGCCGATTTCTTTCAATGCATTCATCTTCGCAATCATGCCATTCACATCCTCTAGCAACATACTTTCTGTAAGCTCTAAATTAAGTAGGGCTGGGTTAATCGCATGATGAATCACTTCAGACTGTACTTGTTCTACAAAGTCTGCTTGATGAAACTGTTTAGCACTCACATTCACTGATAGAGTGAGATGCTGCGTCAGCTGATCTTGCTCCCATAGCTTAAGTTGAGCACAAGCCGTAGCTAGTACCCATTGCCCAATATCTAAAATCAACCCGGTTTCTTCGGCTAATGGAATAAAGTTAAACGGCGAAATCATACCGCGCTCTGGATGCTGCCAGCGAATTAATGCTTCTGCACCTAGTGGATGACCATCTTGATCCACCTGAATCTGATAATACAATCGGAACTGCTGCTGCGAGATGGCTTTGTATAGTTCAGCCTTGATCTCTTGGCGATGATTAATCGCTTCTTGCATTTTAGGGTCAAAGAAGCGCAGTGTATTACGCCCTGATGACTTAGCCTCGTACATGGCAATATCGGCTTGCTTTAATAAGGCCTCAACACTTGTGTCACGGTCATTAAAGAGCGTAGCGCCGACGCTTGGCGTACTGCGATGCTCATGTAAACCTAAGTTATACGGTTGATTGAGTGCGGATAGAATCTTATTGCCGATGAGTTCTGTTTGCGTTGCTGCTTCTAGCGAATCTTTGCTTAAGTTTTCGAGGAGAATCACAAACTCATCTCCCCCTAAGCGAGCCACCGTATCGCCTTCTCGAACAGAGATGACTAAACGTTGTGCGACTTGTTGTAACAATAGGTCACCAATATCGTGGCCTAAACTGTCATTGAGATCTTTGAAATGATCAAGATCAAGAAAAAGCACTGCGCCTATCTGCCCACTTCGCGCAGTGTTCGCTAGCGTGATGTTAAGCCTATCCAGTAAAAGACGGCGGTTGGGTAACTGCGTGAGCTGGTCGTAAAAAGCTAAACTTTGAACCTCTTCAGCCGCTGCTTTACTTTGGGTAATGTCTATCAGCGATGCGACGTAGTTGGTAAGCACGCCTTCATTATTTCTGACGATTGTAATAGAAAGGTGCTGTGGATAATGTTCACCGTTCTTGCGGCGATTCCAAATTTCGCCTTCCCAAAAACCGTACTTATTGAGGCTTTCCCACATCATGATATAAAAGTCTTTGTTTTGGCGACCTGAACTTAGGATGTTAGGGGATTGACCAATCACTTCGGCTGCACTGTAGCCTGTGATGCGTGTAAAAGCATGATTAACTCGAAGAATGTTGTTATGAGCATCGGTGACTATCATGCCTTCTTGCGATTCAAAAGCGGTAGCGGCAATGCGCAGGTCATCTTCTGCATGTTTGCGCTCGGTGATGTCGACAGAGATTCCGCAAAGGGCATAAATATGATTATCAGCGTCACGTAGAGGAATTTTTACAGCCCAGTAAGTAGCTTCTTTACCAGTCTTCGAAACAATGCCAGTTTCTTCAGCTCTCACCAGTTCACCATCAACAAGCACTCTTTGGTCATTTGCGCGAATAGTGGGTATCATTTTAGCGTCAAAAAAGTCTTCATCCTTTCGGCCAATAAGGTTTTCGATGGATGTCTGCCATAACTCAAGACAAAGCTTGTTAGCGAAAATGTAGCGACCTTCAGTGTCTTTTAGATAAATGTGGGCATCTACATTATCTAGAATGCTATTCAGTCTTTGTTCACTGGCACGTAACGCAAACTCTCGGTTGGCTATGGTTGCCGACATCAAATTAAAGTCTTCAATAATAGGTTGAAACTCGATGTAATTATCTTCTGTAGTTACATTCGGATATTTGCCATCAACCACATTACGAATGGATTCATTTAAAAGATTAATCGGTCTGCTGAGTTTGCGGGACAGTAACCATCTGATAGAAAAGATTAACATCAGAATAATAAGCAGGGTTGCTGTGATGCTAATGAATAGCAATTGTTGATTGCGTGTTTCTTGTGAACGAGGTGACAAGCCAATAGTTACAGTGCCTATGATTTTGTCATCATGTTCGATATTAATACTTTTATTAATATCATCGTTAGCAAGTTTGCCGTGTTTGAACACCGTTCTATTCTCATCATCAATGATGGTGAGATAAGATATTTCGTTATTGGATGCAAACGCCTTGCCAATGTTGATTATCAGATCATCGTCCATGTGCCAAAGCGGCACATCAAGTGCATGGGCTAAATAGTGCGAATATTCATTCATTTGCGACGTTAGTTTTGTCTTGGCATCGTTTGATAAGTAAATGTAATTACTAATAGCCGCGATTAATGAAACTAATGTAACTAGAAAAACTAATCTGGAGGTCAGTTCCCGATGAAGAGATGTTGATTTTGCTGGTATTGTTTTCATGTTGTCACCATTAGTTTTGGCATTATTCAATTCCAGTCTTTGCGTAATACTGGATAAATTTGTCTAGCTGCTCTTTTCTATCGCCCAAAAATTTATTATCCCCATAGAACTGCTGCTGAATAGCACGGTAATTTTCAGAATTCAAAACACGTGCTAATACTTGGCGATAACTCTGAGCAATGGCCTTGGCTTCTGGGGTGCTCGTATTAATGATGATGGCTAATGGTCGGGTGAGACTTGGAATGATAGTTTGACTAAAAGCTTCTTTTTCGTGCGGGAAGATTTTATTAATAGTGTGAACCCCAGTGCCTGCAACTAAAATACATAAATCAATTCGGCCTTTTCTGAGCATTTTTAATAAGGACTCTTCCGAATTAGCCTCTAAGATTCGTACACCATGCCGCTCAAAAGCGGCTCTGTTCTGTAGTGAGCCGCGTAATACACCTAGTGTATGCCCACTTAAGTCTCTCAGGCTGTTGATTTTAATAGGCTCATGGATTGGCTTATAGAAAAACAGGGACGTGTGAAAAACGCCGATGGGAATAATCGCCCGTTGATGCTGACTACTCATAAAGTCAGGGTCGCCTAACATATAAGGCGCAGTACTTAAATGAAATCGTTTTGAGGGGATGTAGTTAATGACATATTGAATGCCAGCGGCCTCTGAGAGCAACTTTAATGTAGCGCCACCGATACCATTGTCTTTTAATGAGGGTGACCAATAGGGAGGGCTTTCTGTGGATAAAAAAGTGATGGGCTGACTCTCCGCAATAGCACTCATAGGCATGGTCAATGCCAAGAATAAGCCTATTAAGCGGGCTTGATGTGCTATCCATTTTGTAACGACGTGCGATCTAATCATGTTTCGCAGTTCTAGTTATTTTTGTTTAATTTGGCGACTTCTTCAACCGCGTAAAATAGTCAGCAGGTGCTTTTTGATTGCCTCGATACTTTTCAAGAATTTCTAGATATTGTCCATTTTTAATCACCGTTTGAAGCCCTTCGCTAAATGCTTGCGAAAGCTCATTGCCGCGTGAGTTGGTGTTTAAGATGAGTGCAATGGACTCATCATTAGAATCATTGCCGACAAGTAAAAATGACATCACTTTGTACTGGCTTTTTTGTTTAGTGGTTAAATCGCGCGTATTGGCAATAAGTCCAATAACATCATTCTTCAATAGTGCATAAGTGGCCAATTGTTTTGAAGGCAACACATCAATCACTGGAGACTTTCCTGCTGCTTTAAAGGCTGCAGTTGCAAGCTCAACTGCTAAGTCACTTTCAGCCTTAGTTTTGGCGTTGATAGGGGCGACTTGGTAACTCACAATGTCAGCTACTTTTACCTCTCCAAATAGTTCAGGTGTCACGCGCGGCGCTGTGGCTTGGGCATTTAATGGATTCCATAGGTAAAATGCACTAAATAGCAAAAGCAGTAACCTAGAGCTAGGAGTTTTAAGATTTAAAGTTTGATAAACTTTCATAATGAGCCTCTATTAATCAATCTGCGATGCTTGAACCAGATAATACCAACAATTTATCCCAAAGCTCAAAGTGGTGACTAAATGGATGTGTTTGAGATAAGAAGATGGTGATGGTTTCTTCTTTAGGATTTACGCTAAAACGAGTGGAGTAAAGCCCCGCCCATCCGAATGCCCCAGCGTCGCCGGCATCAACATTGTGCCCGCGGTCTGCCTGTATTCCAAGACCCAGCCCGAACTTCCAGCCTTCGTCATGCAAGGTGTTTTCGTGAAGATTGCCGATTTGATTGCTAGTCATGAGTTCGATGGTCTTGCGGCTAACCAAACGCACGCCGTCGAGTTCACCTTTGTTCAGCAGCATTTGTGCAAAACGGAAGTAATCATAAGGGGTGCTCACCATGCCTACACCTCCAGAAAGAAAGGTTTTAGGTCCTTGAGTCTGAAAAGTTGGTGAGTAACGGTACGTGCCTTCTTGGTGTGGGCCATCTGTCACTTTAGTCAAAGAGCCTTTCCAGTCACTCTTCCAAACAGCCGATAGCCTGTTTTGCTTATTTTCCGGCACAAAGAAATAGCTGTCATTCATCTTTAGCGGCTTGAATATATGGGTAGCAATATAGTCATCAAGCTTCATACCTGATACGACTTCAACCAAATAGCCCTGCACATCTGCGGCCATACCATAAATGAGCGCCTCACCAGGTTGACTGGCAATTGGCAAGCGAGCTAAGCGCTTCACCATATCACCTATCGTTCCTTCGGTTTCGTACATTCCGCTACTAATGCCTGCTTCCTCATACATGGCATGCATCTGTTGCAATAATCGGTCTTTTGGGTACCACTCAGTGGCAAAAGAATAGGGCATTCCGGCGGTATGTGTGAGCAAATCTTTAATAGTGATGTCACGTTTGGCTGGCACTAACCTAAATGCAGGGTCTGAGCCCTCTGGCAGCATTTCAATCACTTTCG